>DOZZ01000302.1:0-12133 GCA_003517725.1 Bryobacterales bacterium
ACGTTAGCAAAAGAAAAGAAGTAAAGGAATCCTAAGAAAACCAGGACGGTGATACTCCGTACAGAACGGCGGCATATCTCGGGTTGCGGGCGTAACACTCCGCTCTCCTCGGCTAACCAGGTGGTTCATGGAATTCGCCGAGAGGTTCGCAAGAGCATTTCGAGGTCGGCACTATCACTAGTATTATCATACGTTTAGCAGCCTTGAAAGGATTACTTGACAGCGGTCCCGGAACTGCACCGCTTGCCACGCGGCTAACAAGAAGGGCAGCGAGAAGACGCTCGGGGGCAGTTTTTGATGTTGTGTATCAATCGGCACAGAAAGTGATTTCTAACGGTTTTGTTATGCCATTTCTTATGGTAGCGTCGTCTTCTTCGATCAAACAGTTTCAGGCGGAGGTGCCGTCATGCTCGTCCTTTTGACCCGCGGTGAACGCGCGATGTCCGCGTCGCTACCTAACCGCCGTTTTTGTCAGCCCCTCGTCTGGGAGACGAAACCACCAGGAGCAGAAACAAACGGCGAAGTCGGGCGTCATTGCGGGGAAGTAGTCCCCGGCTGGTTGCGGAAGGCTGACCCTCCTGGCAGCGCTTTCGGGAGTCGACCCTGCGCTGCTCCAAGCGACATTCGCTGATGCCAGATGCCGCTTTACAGGAGGTACTCGCCCCTCAAAATGGGTGTAACCCGCCCGCTCCGCTCAAAATCCGTATGGAACGATACAGTTTGCCAAATTCTTATAGTTTCATTATATTTTTTCTTATGGTAGCGTCAGGTTCGTTCGATAGAAGGTTTTTAGGAAGGAGGTGCTGTCATGTCGCGATGGCGCCCCACCCGGCCCGCAGCAGGCCAGCCGCAGAGATCGCCGCCCGTGCCCAGCCGATATTCTGTCCGACCACATCTACCGTCCGCGGAACCTTCCGAAACGGGGAGAATCGGCGGCTGAGGCCGAACTTTTAGAGAGTTCATAGTTAGAGGGAGAGCGCCGACCCCTGCTTGCAACAAGGGTCGGCGGATCGGGTAGGCCCGAAGCACACTGTTGGCGTGCTGCTTTAACCTACCATCGTTTTTCTCCCTATCGCAAACCCCGGCTCGAGTTGCGGCGCTCTTCGTTTCCGAGCCGCGACGAAGGCCATTAACAGCTGAGTGGGTTCGGCGGTGCACGTTCAAAAAAACGCCGGGACAGCTTGGCTTGGACATTCGTTAAAGGAGAAACCGTTGTGAGCTTAGAAAAACGATCTTGGCTTTTGCGCGGCGCGGCGCTCTTGGGCGTCGCGGGAATTGCGCTGGCTTTCACCTATTCAACATCCACCGGAGTTGACTCAAATGGCGTCTTCGAACTGGACGGCAATGCCCTCGACGACACAACACCGGGCGAGGATTGGTCGAGCGTAAATCCAGCTGTACTTGCCAGCACTTACTCGGGACCGGCGATTGCTACCGCGTTCACAAAGAATGGGAGTGACGCGTTCAGCGGCGGCCAAACCAAGGACATCGTGGACACGAGCTCCTGGAAATGGTCAACCACGAGCAGTCCCGGGAAGGATACGCTCACGAACGCGTATGCGGCAGCTTACAACGTCCCCCGCGCGGACGATCACGTGAACCCGAACCACCTGGTGATCTATTTCGGCGCCGACCGGTTCGATAACAGCGGCGCCGCACAGTTGGGCTTTTGGTTTTTCACAAAGAAGACCACACTGACCAGCAATGGCTTCAGCCCAGCCCACTCGGTGGGCGATATTCTGGTGCTGGTCAATTTCACAACGGGCGGGTCTCTTACTAATGTGCAGGTTTTGAAATGGGTGGGAAGCGGAGGCGATCAGAGGGGCGGGACTCTGAACAGCCTGACCAACGCGGCAAGCGCGTGCAGCATCGGTAGCGGCAGCGTGGCAACCGCATGCGCCACCACCAACCAGAGCGGTCCGACGCAGCTGTACTGGAGCTACACTCCGAAAAGCGGTACGCCTGGGATAGCGCCCTTGAACAGCTTCTTCGAGGGTGGCATCGATCTAACGGCGCTCCTTGGCTCAAGCGAGTGTATCGCCAGTTTCATGGCCGAGACACGATCGTCGCCCAGTGTGGATGCCACGCTCCAGGACTTCGTTGGTCCCAAAGATTTCAACGTTTGCGGCATTAGTGTTGGAAAGGTTTGCAATGGCGCCACCACCAACGCCACCGGAGACGGGTATGTGTATAGCTACTATGGGTTCGTAAAGAACAGCCCCTTCGGGTCGGCCAACGGAGTGTCGGTATCGGATCGCTATCAATCCGGTAAGGATTCGAATGGCAATCCAATTTATACTCAAGGCCCGGTCTACGCTCTGGGTGACCTCGCGCCCGGCGCGAAGGTCTATTTCCCCGCGGGGTTAACCTTCGATCAAGGCGGCAACCCCATTGGCGGAGACACCTTCTCCAGTATCGTGAGTGGCGCCACAAACACGGTAACGGCGACATCCACGACGCCAAACATTAATAGCGTGAATGTTACGGCCACATGCCCAGCGCTGCAGGTAAGCCCGTCTCTCTCGATTACCAAAACCTGTAGTGTGTGCCTTGCGCAGCCAACTAATCCCGGTCCCGTGGTGACTGAGGTCACCTTCGGCGGAACGGTTTGCAACACGGGCAATGACGAACTCACCGGAGTAACCGTCACGGATAACCATCCGAACGCGTCGGTCACGGTGACCAGCACCACGCTGGCCAAAGGCGCGTGCACCGCCTATACCGGCTCGTACATCCCGCAATCGTTACCAATTACGGTATACGAAACTGACGGCATCACCTCACTTGGACTCGGCTTCTCGGACCAGACCACGGCCAGCGCCACATCTGCGTTAGGTGGGACAGTAACGCCGCAACAGTCGAACACGGCGAGTTGCACCATCTGCCCAGCGGGTAAGTGCGCCCCGTAGCGTAGCCCCGATCACGAAAAAGAGAGGTGCCGTTTGAGGCTTTCAAGCGGCGCCTCTTTTTATTTAGTGGACTGAGAAGAATACAATATTACCGCTTGGCGTCTGAGATCCAACAGACGCCTTGGCAGTAGCGCTGTAGGTTCCGGTGGGGTCTTTCTGCTGTATTTTGTAACTCCAGACAGCCTTTCCATTTGAGTCTGTAGTGCCGCTGCCCGTAACTGTACTGCCATTCGCGCGGCTTAATGTAAACGCGACCGTAATGCCCGGAGCAGGCGCCCCGCCGTTCAGAACCACAACTGTGACGGCCACGGTTTGGCGAGACGTATACGTGGAGCTCGGAACGGAAACCGTTACCGAGGGCGGCGGAGGAGCCGCGGCGGTGCAGTTCACGCTGCCTGTGCCCGCGTCCGTTCCGCTGCTGGCGGTGACGGTCACCGGGTAGACACCGGGGGTGGCGCCCTCCGGTACCGTGACGTTAAGAGTAACGCTTCCGGCTTGGCCCGGATTCAGCGAAATTGCTGTGGACGAAAGCGAAGCGGACCAACCTGACGGTTGGCTGGAAGTCAGGCTAAGCGTGCCGGCGGAACAACCGGAGCTGTCGTTGTTTGTGATCGAAGCCGTGTAGCTGGCGGTTCCGCCAAGATAGATGGTCGGGTTGGAAGGCGTCAGGGTAACGCTTGGGTTTGCATGCGTGCACGGAACAGCCCCATAGTTCACACTTATTGTTAAAGCGCTCGCGGTTGCGCTTTGTACGTTCAGCGAAACGCCGGTGTACGGGTCCTGCCAGGTTTGGCCGGCTGCCAGTGCAACATTGGTCCAGTTACTGTCGCCGGGCGTAAAGTCCAGCAGTTGTGTGTGGATACCGGTCTGGGAATCCTCGTAATGAATCAGAGCGCCCGAGTAGACCTGACTCGGCAGCGTTGAATCGTAGTTGCCAAGCGGCTGACGGTACTCAATCCAGAGCCAGGCGTTGTTACCAGCGCCCCGCTGTACCTTGAGGGCCTGCAGTCCAGCCGGGCTGATTTCGAGCGGCTGCAACGAGTAAGTTCCACTGGTCTGGATCGTTTGATAGTTGCCCGGCGTCAGCCAGTTGAGCAGTTCCGCCTTATGAGGAGCATCGTACTGACCCAGCCCCGAGCCCATCGTTGAGAAGGTGGATCCGTACTCGTTGACCGTGCCCAGAACTCCGACGGGACCGAGCGCCTCCGCGCCGAAGCCGCGTGAACTGGCGTGATGTAGCCCCAAACCATGCCCAGCTTCATGCGCGACCAGCGACACAGCTTGATCCTGAGTGCTCATAAACCTGCTGACTAGATAGGAGGTCGATGCGTTGAAGGACCCCGCCGGTGACCATACTGTGGTTGAGCCGATGGAAGACATTCCTGACCATCCGCATGACGGCGAGAGATCCGGAAATATCACGAACACGCCGGTGTAATTCAAGAAACTCACGCCTTGAGCGCTAGCGGCGGCTATCGCGTCGTCGAGCATTTGAGTGAGGCCGAGGCAAGTATAGGAGCCGTTCAGCGTGTAGTACCCAAGCACGCTCCCGATGGCTGAGGCTTGGCCGTATGAGACTTCGCGCCAGAACCCATTGAGCGATCGGCCGCTCGACCCGAAGAAGATGTCATTGACGGCCTGCGGGGTCAACGTGGGCGTCACGCCCGGAAAGGTGACCAGGAGCACCGCGACATTCTGCGCGCCAGTGGTGCTTGGGGTGGCGGCGGTAGTCTGCGTAGCGCTGCTACTCACGGCTAATTGATTCCCGACAAGTACGCCTGTGGCCTGGAGCAGGTCGCCGTTTTTCCGTACTGGCGCGTCGGGCTCGTGAACGTCGAGAACCCGCGATCCGATCCTCATGCGAGTCACTGAGCGAAACGAATTCAGATCCGCGCCGTCAAAAATCCACTGCTCGACCGGCCCTTGCCATGTACCGTGCGTTTCCAGTAGAGTTGCCGAGTCCGGAAATTTTGCGGTCAGGTCAGCCACCAATTCCGGGGAAAACGCAAAGGATAACGCCTGGGCCGGGTTGGTTTCGATCAATTGGCTCAAAGCGGCAGCCCGTTGTTCGATAATGGCTGCCGCCTCGTCCCGTAGCGCCAGCAGGCCAGCCGTTGTTGTGCGCTGTGCCTCGCCGTGGACGCGCAAAAGCTCATTATTCAGAGTCCGCAGGCGCTCCGCTCCGGCGTCGGGAACCTGCCCTAAACCCGATCCTGTAACGAACGCCGCGAGCAACAGAACAGACGCGATCTTAGCCACAGTTCTTCGGCCCTGACGGCTCACCGCAAGGTACGATTTCTTCACGCCGTGGTTTCCTTTCCCTAAGGGGTGTTGAGGAACCGTTAATCCGAAGCCCGACTTCTTTAATGCTGAACCGTGATGACCGATGAGGTTCCGACGTTCCCCGCTGCATCCCATGCTTTGGCGTAGATGTTGTGCGGGCCGGCGCCGGATTTCCTGGTGTTCCAGTTGTAGGTATAGGGGGCCGAGGTCAGGTTGGCCTTCAGAACGTTGTCGATGTATATGCTGACCTGGGTCACGCCGACGTTATCGGTCGCGCTCACGGCCACCTGAGTTACGCCATTGACATTGCTGCCGTTGAGCGGATTCGTGACCACGACGCTCGGTGCTTGTGTATCGGCAGTGATGACGTTGCTAACGGTTACGGAAGCGGTCGCGGAGCCGACCTGGCCCGAAGGATCGTAGGCCTTCACCACCAGGGAGTGCGATCCGTTGGGGCTGGTCGCCGAATTCCACCCAAAGGAGAAGCTGGCACTGGTTCCCGTCGCATTCAACACGTTGTCGACATAAAACTCGACTTTGGTGATACCGCTCGAATCAGTAGCCAAACCCTGTACGGAAACCGTCGCCGCGACGGTCGAGCCGGCCAAGGGGTTGTTGATCGCTACCGTCGGAGGCGGCGCCACGGCGGGTGCAACACCGGCCGCGCTCACAGCCCGGTAGGCGTTGATGCGGCCCCAGCCGAAGTACTGGTCGTAACCGGGGTCGCCGATATCGTCAGAATTCTGCTCCAGCAAGCTCACCAGGCCCGACGCCGTCAGGGAAGGGTTCACCGAGAGCACCAAAGCCGCGGTTGCCGCCGCGATCGGCGAGGCGAACGAGGTGCCCCACCACGTGCCATAACCGCCGCCATTGTTGGTGGTCAGGATGTTGTCCCCGGGCGCCGCAAGGTCGATCCACGTGCCGTAGTTCGAAAAAGTGGCCAGCGTGTCATTGGGCTCAGTGGCGCTGACCGCCACGACGTTGTTGCACGCCGCCGGATAATATGGCGTCGAGCTGCTGTTGTTCATGGCCGAGGCAAAAATTACCGCGCCCTTGTTCCAGGCATAGTCCACCGCGCTTTGCAGTGTGCTGGAAGCACTGGACCCGCCGATGCTGATGTTGATAATCCGCACGCCATGGTCGGCCGCGTAGGTGATGGCCGAGGCGATGTCCGAATACGACGCGTAATCGCTGGAGTTCAACACCACTAGCGGCATGATCGTGTTATTGGCGGCCAGACCGGCCACCCCGATGCCGTTGTTGGTGGCGGCTGCCGCAGTGCCGGCGGTGGCGGTGCCGTGGCCCAGGACGTCGCTGGTGTTTGAGGTACCGGTCAGAAAACTCCAGCCGGGGACGAGCTTGGTAGCCAGGTCGGGATGGGTGCCGTCCACACCGGAATCGATCATGGCGATGGTCACGCCGGCGCTGCCGCTTGTGACATCCCAGGCGTTGGCTGCCTGCACCGTGGCCAGGTGCCACTGCGACGGGAAGTCCGGGTCATTGGGAACGCCGCCGCCATGGGCCACGCCGTCGCGCTCGACAAAGGTGAACTGGCCACTTCTGAGCAGAGCGGCCGCCGCGCTGTCAAGAGTGCGCTCAGGACCTTCCAGAACCGTCACGCCGAGCGACGCAATGGAGCGGTGCGAGACGAGCCCGTGGGCCGCCAGCGTCTTGTGCATGGACTGTTCGTCCATGTTTCGAGCGGCCTGCACCAGCAGGCGCCCCCGAACAAACTCCTGCGCAAAAGCGGGAGTAAGGATCGTCGCGACGGCAGCGACAAAAAGAAACGTGCTCGCAAATTTGGACATAACGATGGAAATGTACTGTTTGAGACATTACCATACGCAGGCCCCAACGCAACGGTAAATCCGGCGAATTATTGGATTATTTTTTCAACATTGTTCGACTATTTGTAACGTCACACATCAATGCAGTAGCAGTGCTGGCTTTTTAGGTTGTTTGGTAGTTGATTCTAATGTTCTTACCTGAGATGGTCGTTCGTCCTGATTTCAATGCGTAGGACGAGCTTAGGATGGCCCGTAAAGCAACATCACACCTGAAATATAGAAGGAAAGCTTCATTACAATAGGGTGAAAATAGATCGGCGAAGCACGGCCACCAGCGCCTTGCGAGGATTGTCTTTTACTAAGAACTACCGGAAATTAGGGTGACCGTCAGCCCTGCGCGTGAGGAACTTTTCAGAGATGAAAAGTTGGTGGACCTGAAGGGATTCGAACCCTTGACCTCTTCCATGCCATTTAAGAAATATCAATCACTTACGAGCATCTTGACCGCAAACAAAAGACTTAGCGTGAGGTTATTTGGACGCCACGGGGCGACTTTTTGGCGTCTGGACTCCCGCACGGACTCCAGATTCCACGCTTGCAATTGGCACGAAGCGTGCCTTCGCGCGCGGTTGTAGGCGGTGCTAATTTGTTGTTTGCTGGAGAAGACAAAATTGGTTTTCCGTATAAAGGATGAAGCCCATATCGTAGGGAGGGCAAAGTTTAGACGCGAGGTGTAGTTGCGCATTTGAGCCGCTCCCTATCGCACGAAGGACGAGCATACACGTGCGGGTGGATGTATCGCGCGCCGGGTTACGGCAGTGCGGTCGTTCGAACGCTGACGTGTCCGAGCAGAAATTGGATCTGCTCCAGTTTTTCACCTGCGACGTGTCACAGACGGGCGCAAGTCCGCCTGAGATGGTGCGGTGCAAGTGCGCCGAGATTGGCCTTCAAAGCAAACTCCTTGACAACGCACCAGATCACCTCCTCCCTGATGCCGTGCGCCCGAACGGCGCTGGTCCGGTTCACGCATCTGAAGAGTATACCGTCGGTGAACCTTCGCCGCCGTCCAGCAATAAACGGAGGTCTTGACCCATTCGGGAATACGAACGGTTCGGATGTGGCCGCCTTTGCCTTAAAGGTCGAGAATGACCCATCGTTCATCTCGCTGCTGGATATCCTCAAGTTTCAATTCGGCGACTTCGGAACGGCGTAGGCCGCAGCCAACCAGCACGGAAATGATGGCGCGATCTCGTTTACCGCGCATCATCCCAACGTTCGGCGCTTGCACGAGCACCTTTGCCTGTTCCGCGCTGCCAATTGCCCAGCCTCACGCCTATTCGCTTTGCGCCTTTGACGCGCCGAATACCGGCCGCCAACTCGGGGCTCGGTAACCCAGTATCGGCGGCCTCGTACGCGAGTCGCCGAACAGCGGCAAGCCGCAGGTTGATCGTAGAGGAAGAAAATCGCCGGGATTCCAATCGAGCAGTGCGCCTTCGATTTCCGTGGTCGCGAGTTGGGCCGGGCAAATTGAATGCGGATTGACTTACCGTTTGGTTGACAGCGTTCCGGGGCACCTTGCCCCTTCAATCGACTCGCGAATTGTGGCTGCTTCGGCAGTGGTGAAGAACATCGACCCCTTCGTCAGCCAGCCATATTCGTGTTCCTTCCACACTGCTGCCATGAGGCCGTTTCCGGCGTGGGCGGTGGAGCGGAGCAGCACATGCCCGATTTCGTGGGCGATGGCGTGCGCGAGCAGATCGGGCAACGGAACATTCCGGCTCGTCGCGGCCTTCGCGATGTGATCGCTGTAGATCTGCACATTCACTCCCTCGGTTGCGAAGGGGAGCGCGAAGCCGAGCACAGCCGTCGGGACACTCGCAGGGGCATTCGCCAGCAGCCGCAACGCGATATCGCGGCGAGCGCGGCAGGCAAACCGGCGTTCCTGCTCCTTGTTCACGATACCTGTATAGGTGACGAAATTGGCTTCATCGGCTTCGGGATTGCCCGCTACCCATTCGATCTCAACATCGGAATGCGCGAAGAGAAAGCGCAGAGTTTGAGCGGCCCTGGTGGTGGTCTCGGGAGGCACGTTCGCCTTGTTGTAGACCGTGACGTGGAGAGGAACGGATGCCCCGGCTGCGATTCCCGCGCGACCTGCCAGGATTAGTAAGGAAGCGATCAAAATCCCTTTCATTCGGTTTCTCCGGCCCGCGGAACAGCGGGTTGAAACCGAATTTGAGGGCTCGCCGCCCGTCTATCGATGACCTGAACAACACGGGAAGGACAAATGGAGACCGCGAGCTAAGTCGCTGAAAAGAAAATGGGATCGCGGAGGCTCGCAAAGTTCGTTGTGCTCAGTTCCGCCGGTGATAGACTGTGCGGCAGGAGCTGGGAGTTGGGGCACGCTGAGTTTTCGCCCAAGATCGTCCGGTTCGGCGCCTTTGCCGTGGATCTAACGAGTGCAGAACTGCGTAAGCATGGCTCTCTGTTGCGATTGCAGGAGCAGCCGTTCAAAATTCTTCAGGCGCTTCTGGAGCAACCCGGCGCGATTGTTTCTCGTGAAGAACTCGTTCGCCGTCTGTGGCCCGGGGGCACCTTTGTTGATTTTGAACGTGGTCTGAACGCGGCTGTCACCCGTTTGCGTCAGGCCTTGAACGATTCCGCGGAGAGCCCCCGTTATGTGGAAACCGTGGCCCGTAGAGGTTACCGGTTCATTGCGTCCATTGAGCCGGAAGCCGAAGCCCTGCCGGCACCGGTTCCGCCGGTTCGGCGGCCAAGCTGGGTTATGGCTGGTGCCGCGTCGGTACTTATAGTTGCGACCCTCACCGGCGTCTGGTGGGTGCGGTCTCGGTCGGCACCTGCGCTAGCGGACAGGGCTTTGACGGTCGTGCCATTGACGAGCGAGCCGGGGTTTGCAGTGTGCCCCACCGCTTCGCCGGACGGCAATCAGATCGCGTACGAATGGGACCAGGGCCGGCGAGAGCCACGCATTTTTGTGAAACTCGTTGGGCCGGGAGAGCCGGTCCGGCTTACCAGAGGAAATGCGGAGGAGTTCTGCCCGGCATGGTCGCCGGACGGGAAGTATGTCGCGTTCGTTCGTGCGATGACGGAAACCAAGCGCGGCATCTTTCTGGTTCCCGCGCTTGGCGGCGCGGAACGCAAGGTGGGGGAGTTCAACCGTGGCATCCTGTATTATCCCGAATTTCGCCCGCGTCTGATGAGCTGGACTCCGGACGCCGGGCATCTGATCACTGCGATTCCAAACGAAGAGGGATTTTCCAGACTGTTCGTGATCGCAACCGATACCGGGGAGAGGACGCTGCTCGCGACGTCTGATCCCAATGCCCACTACTGGGATCGTGATCCGGCGGTCTCCCCCGACGGAAAGCTCCTCGTTTTCAGCAGGGAACGGGGCTATGGCGCCTCGGATCTACTGGTTATCGGTCTCTCCGCAGACCGGCGCGCGATCGGAGAGGCGCGACGCCTCACCTCGGAAGCGGATGCAGGCCGTTATGCCGAAACGGCGGCGTGGACGTCGGACGGACACGAAGTCGTTTACTGTTCCAACCGAGAAGGAAGTCCCCGCATATGGAGAATTGGGCTTCAGCCAGGGGCGGTACCACGGCAGGTGCGTTCCGTGGGGCCAGACAGCTTCTTGCCCGTGATCTCCAAACAGGGTCGGCTGGTCTACGCCCACGGATACTGGGACGATAACATCTGGCGGCAGGAACTCACCCCCCATTCAGGGAAGCTGAACGCGCCGGAGAACCTGATCTCCTCGACAGCGCAGGATTCCAGTGCGCAGTACTCGCCCGATGGGACCCATATTGCATTTCAGTCTGCGCGATCCGGCTACTATGAGGTCTGGATCTGCGGTAGTGAAGGGGAACGCTGCAGGCAATTGACGTCGTATAACGGTCCAATGTCCGGTACGCCTCGCTGGTCTCCGGACGGAAGATCGATCGCTTTCGATTCGGCGGCCGCCGGGAAATTTGATGTGTATGTGGTGAATGTGGAAGGCGGATCGCCGCGACGCCTGACACCCGGACCCGAGGAGGCAGAGGTCCCGAGCTGGTCGCGAGACGGAGACTGGATTTACTTCTCTTCGCGCAAAACAGGACGTCACGAAGTGTGGAAGGTTCCCAGTGCGGGCGGCACTCCTGTTCAGGTAACCCGGAACGGCGGATTTACGGCCTTCGAGTCGGCCGACGGCCATTATCTCTATTACACAAAAGATGATTTGAAGACGCAGCTATGGCGGAGTGCGCTTGACGGCGGCTCCGAGATCGAGATCGCCAGCAACGTGATCGTGCGGGGGTTCGTGCCGGCGGCGCCCGATAAGATCTTCTATCTACAGCAGGAAAAGCCAGACCGTCCGGCGACATTGAATTTGCTGGACCTTCCAACTGGAAAGACTACTTCCATCGCGGTGTTATCGAAGACTTTGGAATTAGGGCTGAGTGTGTCGCCTGACCTCCGATACGCGCTATACGCCCAGATCGACAACCAGGGAAGCACCCTCATGCTTGTGGACGAATTTCATTAGTTGCGAGTGCGGGGGTGCCGCGAGCTGAGAATCGCCTGACGGTGTCGGACCATGTTTTCGCAAGGCCATCTTGCTGCGGCGCGGCCTCAAGTTTATCCGATGGATAGGCAGGTGGCCCAATCCTCCCAGAGCCCTTGCACGAGCAACTCCAGTTGGAGCCTTGCGACTGGTTAGGCGTGGCAATAAAGGCGAGCAAATGCCTCGCATCCGGTTCATGGAACGAGTCCACTCCCGAATGAACTGGGGTATATGGATTAGGGCACGGCGTTGATCACCTGCACTTGCTCGAGGTGCCCAATACCTTCAGGTGGGCCGAGAGGAATCGCATCGTCTGCTGATTGGCGTCGATCTCGTCTTTCCCAAAGAACCCGTGCCCTGCGGACGGGTAGCTGATGAATTCATAATCCTTGTACGCTCGCCTGAGAGCTTTCGCCAAATCAACAGAGTGGTTGCAAGGTGCCGACGCGTCCGCCGTTCCGTGCAGAAGCAACACCGGGGTCTTGATGCGATCGACAAACTTGATTGGTCAGGCCGCGCGATGCCCACGTGATACTTAAGTTTGGACTCTACTTGGACTCCACAGCCTTGAGTTGTGGAGGGCATTGGAA
>DOZZ01000302.1:12434-13575 GCA_003517725.1 Bryobacterales bacterium
CACCCTAGAATAGATTAGTGTCCGTCGGCCGCCTCGCGTTCCTCGTCTTTTTGATTGCAAGCACGGCGTCCCTCAGCGGATGCCTCGCTCGGCGCCGCCTGATTACTCGGCATGGAGCGTTGCCCAGCCGCGCCCTCATGACCGCGACCAAGGACGATCTGGTGAACCGCATGCGGCGCCTGAACGACAACGTGCGGTCGTTTTCGGCCACGGTGGACATGACGCCGGCGATAGGCAGCGTCTACAAGGGCGAGATCACGGAATATAAAGATGTGCGCGCCTACGTGCTGTTCCGGCGGCCCGCCGAGATCCGCATCATCGGGCTGTACCCGGTGGTGCGCAGCAAAGCCTTCGACATGGTGTCGACGGGGAACGAATTCCGGATCTATATCCCGGCCAAAAACCGCTTCGTCGAAGGCACCAACGACGCTCCGGCCAACAGCGCCAACAAGCTCGAAAATCTGCGTCCCGCGGCCTTTTTGGAAGCCATGCTGATTCCGCCGCCGGATCCGGGCGAGCAAACCGTTCTGGAAGACGCGACCGACGAAAACGATGCGCTCTATATCCTGCATTTCCTGGGCAAGGACGATGCGGGCAACCCGATCATCAGCCGCAATGTGTGGTTCGACCGGCAAACGTTGCGCATTGTCCGGCAGAAATCCTTTTCGAAGACGGGCATCACGGTGAGCGATACCCGTTACCACGACTGGAAGGTCTACGATAACGTCGCGTTCCCTTCCGGCATCGATATAAATCGCCCGGTGGATGGTTACGGCGTGGTGATGACCGTGACGCAGATGGAGGCCAACAAGACATTGAGCCAGGACAAGTTTGTGCTGCCCCAGCCGGAAGGAACGCAGTTGCAGGTGATCGGGCAGAAACCCGCGCCGGTTGCCGCCGCGCCCCGCCCGTGATTGCCAAGCTGGTTTTCGAGAACATCAAACACCGGCCGATGCGGACGGCTTTGAGCACGCTGCTGATTGCGGTCCCGGTGACACTGATGCTGACGCTGGTGGGGCTCAGCCGCGGGTTCGTAAACGACTCGGCGGCGCGCACGCGGGGCATCGGCGCCGACATCTTCGTGCGCGCTCCAGACGCGGCCATCATGGGGTTCACGGCCAATACCATCCCCGAAAAGGTG
>DOZZ01000240.1:0-876 GCA_003517725.1 Bryobacterales bacterium
CGCGCGGGCTTCTTCGGAAGGATGTCTTCCTGGTTTTGGAGCCGCACGATAGCGGCCGCGGCCACCAGTTGCACGGCCGTGTGTTTATCGTCGAGCAGAGTCTGAATGCGCGGGATCGAGGCCGTGTTCCCGCGCTCCGCCAGAGCCCGGGCCGCGGCAGCGCGCACGGCGGCATTCTTATCGTCCAGCGCGTTCAACAGATCGTCGATGCTGGATGGATCGGTGTCCTTGCCCAGCACGGTGGCCGCGAGCGCGCGCGCCGGCGCGCCCTTATCTTTGAACATGTCCTCGGCAAAGCCCAGGCCAAAGCCAAACGGACCAAGCAGGCTGCCCACACCCGCATTGACCCCCATTTTGACCATCTCGCCGCGGTTATGCATCTTGACGTGGGCATCATGCAGCATGCCGTGCAACGCGCCGCGCTCGGATTTGCGATCGCCTTCGAGCACTGCCGCGAACAGATCGCGGCCCCGATAGTCTTTCAACAGCCAGAGCGACTGCGCGGCGGCGAACGCCACGCTGGGGCTCGAATCATCGAGCAGCTTCGCGATCACCGGCATTGATCCGCTGGACTTCATCTCGCCGAGGACGCGCACTGCCGTCTGCCGCACCTCTTCGCTCGAATCGCCGCAGGCCTTTTCGATCACAGCGACCGACTTGGGGAGCAAGCCTATGTCGCCCATGGCCACCAGAGCTTTCACTCGCAATTGATCGTTCTTGTCGGACTGCGGCGTCCGTCAACATTTGCCAGGCATCGGCCGCGAAGAGCTGAGTGCTCGAAGCGAGCAGCAGCACGGAAAAGATGATTAGATGGAGTTTGCGCATCAACCGGAGTATATCCGGTCAGGCCGTGGTGAGCACAAGACCCGAAGGCAG
>DOZZ01000240.1:1020-6396 GCA_003517725.1 Bryobacterales bacterium
GCCAGCGCATCGCCGGCATTAGGAACTGCCAGCATGGCTTCGATCCATCGCGTGGCCGTAGCCGGAGCCACCGCCTGGTTAGCGGGCCCGTGGAACAGTTCGCGCGCGCCCAGCCGCATCAGGCACCACAGCTCGGTGTCACGAAGCCCGGTGCCCCGAGCCTGCCGGATCAGCGCATCGCCCAGTTCGGTTTTGGTCGAGACCGGCAGCAGCTCCAGGCTGGCGGCGGTGCGCCAGAGTTCGCGCAGCAAGCTGGAGTTCACGCGCTGCCGTTTGCCGCCGCGCGGCAGCAGGATCACGGCCAGGCGCTGGAAGATGTCCACCTGCTGGTTGCGATTGAGTCCGCCGGCCAGGCGGCCCCAGAAGATCCACCAGTCGATCTCGTTCTGCGTCTGATTGCCATATTGCGGACCGCCGGAGTAAATGCGGCGCGCCTGCTCGATGCGGAAATCGTCGCCTGGAAAACCGAAGCCCGGCCGCAGGCAAAAGCCCGCCAGGTTAAACCAGCGCACCTCATGGGCGGCGCTCTTCTTGCGCCCGTCGATGACGCTGAGAAAGACGTCGGCCAGCCGGCGGATCACTGGCAGCGGCCAGGAATTGCGCCCCAGCGCTAGCGTCTGTTCCAATTTAGACGGCAGTTCTTCCGGCGTGATGGCCGAGCGAGAGCTCGTGCCGAATACGTCGCGGATCAACTCCTCGGCCTGCGCTAGCGATTCGTCACTCACCACGGCTTCGGCGCGGCGCGGCGTCGGCTCAGCCGCCTCGCTTTTGCGCAACTGAAACTGCAGCCGCCAGCGCTGGTCGCTGATTTTGGAATCGCACCATGTCTCGAGCGTTCCGACTTCGGTGAGGCGCGCGCCGAGCTTCACCGGAATCTGCCGCTCGCCGGTTTTGCCGAACCGAATAACGGCCTGCAAGGGCGCGTGGCGATGAAAGTCGGGCTCGACCGTGACCACCTGGCCCGCCAGATCGTCAGTGCGTGTCAGTGAACTGTACAAGCGAAACGACACCGGCCGATTGGCGATCAGTTGCACGTCATCGCGATCCACTTCGAGCGTGACGCCCTCTTCGGCGCCGCGCGGCATGACGCATACGGCGGAATTTTCACCGAGCCCGATGTAAAAGCTGCGAGGCAGACCGCCGCGCACCAGCACGCCGTTGCCAGCGCCGCGCGCAAACGAATAGTAGGCGGCCCCTGTGGCCACGGCGAGATCGAGATCGCGGTTCTCGAGGATCTCCGGACGGCGTCCGTACCACTGCTCGATGGCATCGGCGACGCGATTGCGGCAGACCTCGGGAATGAAAAAGCCGCCATTAAACAGAATGGCATCGGGCGCGCGGGCGGCGCTTTCGAGAAACGCGGTCAGGTGCTTGGTAATGGCCGGGTCGCTCTCGTAAGGCAGGCCCAGCTCGCGGAACAGGCTGCGCTTCTCGTCTTTCGGAGACGTGCCGCGCGGCACCAGCGGCAAAAAGCCTTCGAGCGCCAGTTCGAGCGCTTCCTCGCGCAGGATTTCGGTCTTCAGCGCCTTGCCGACCAGCGCCGCGCCGGAGCCCTGGATGCTGATCTCGACCGAGGCCAGGCGCGGGTCATTCAACAGCCGTTCCTTGGCCGCCGAGCACTGCCGCAGTAAACCGCTACGCTGGCGCACCGAGATGGGGCTGCCCAGTTTGCTTTCGACGAGCCAGGCCAGCGTCAGGTCAAGATTGTCGCCGCCCAGCAGCAGGTGCCGGCCCACGGCGGTGCGCGTGAACTCCACGTGGTCGCCGTCGCGCGTCACGTGCACCAGGCTGAAATCGGTGGTGCCGCCGCCGACGTCGCAGATCAGCACCACTTGCCCATCGAAGAGCCGGCGTCGCGACTGCGCCAGGTTGTTCGAGATCCACGAATAGAAAGCAGCCGAGGGTTCTTCGAGCAGCGTCATCCGCGTAAGCCCGGCTTCCGTCGCGGCCTGCACCGTCAGTTCGCGCGCTTCTTCATCGAAGGACGCCGGCACGGTCAGCACCACGTCTTGCTCGGCCAGCGGTCCGAATTTGCCGTGGGCGTCCCAGGCGTCGCGAAAGGCGATTAAATAGCGCGCGGAAACTTCGACGGGCGAGAACACGCGTCCTTCTTCAGGCGCATCCCAGGGAAGAATTTTCGCGGTCCGGTCGACCCCGCTATTCGAAAGCCAGCTTTTGGCCGAGTGCACCAGGCGCGTCGGCACCAGCGCGCCCTGCTCGCGCGCGTAAACGCCGACCGGATCGCCCGGTTCCAGCAACAGAAAGGATGGCAAAGTGCGGCGCGCTTCGTGTTTGCCGGGCGCTACCAACTGAGGCACGGCGAACACGTGGACCGGTGGAAAGGCGGTGTCCTGGGCCTCGGCGGGGTCGATCCAGGCCAGGGCCGAATTGGTGGTGCCGAGGTCTATACCGACTTTCAAGCCGTGACCTTCTCGCGCACGTTGAACTCCAGCTTCCAGCGGCGTCCGTCGGCCGCCACGCACCACAGCTGCAGCAGCCCGGTCTCCGTAACGACCGTCTCAAACGTGACCGGGACCAGGCCCGCCGCGCCGGTCAGTTCCACTTGCATGGGCGACATTTCTTCCAAATCGCCGCGCAGATCTTCGATGACCTCGCCCGATGCATCGTCTTTGCGCACGGCCGAGGAGAAGAAGCGAAACTCGGCGGGCTCGCCGGTCACCAGCCCAAACGGACGGCCCGGCACGCGCACGTCGGTGCCCTCCTCCATACCGAACTGCGCGACCGCCAGAGCTTTGACGGGCGGCGCGATACCCGGCACGGCGGGCATGGCGCTCTCGATGCCGACATAGTAGGAACGCGAGATGCCGCCGCGTATGCGAACTCCAGCGCCGCGCCGCGCCGCGCCGTAGTAAGCCGCGCCGCGCGCCACCGCGTGCATGAGGTCTTCGCCCTCGAGCGCCTTGACCGGTTGCCCGTACCAGCTTTGCAAAACCTGCAGCAACCGCTCGCGCACGAATGGCGAGTGCAGCACGCCGCCGTTGAACAGCACGTGCGTGGGACGCACCGCCGCGCCTTGGCGCGCCGTCGCCAGAAAGCGCGCTAAGTGCCGCGTCACGGCGGCATCAGCGGCATACGGCAGTCCGAGTTCGAGCAAACCACCGCGGCGCTTTTGCGGAAACTCGTCGGCCGCCACGCTGGGGAAAAAGCCTTCGAGCACGCGAGCCACGTCATCCCGCGTCAACGCCGCCTTGATGCTGCCGCCCACCAGGCCCGAGCCTTTGCCGAGGATCGTCACCGGCATTTCGGTGGCGGCCGAGCCCGGCTCCAACAGTTTTTCCTTGGCCGCGCGGCAGTGGTTCCAAAGCGCCTGGAGTTGAAACTTGTCGATGCGCCGCCCGCCCTCGGTTAAACGCGCGGCTACGGCGTGCGCTAACGCCAGGTCGATATTGTCGCCGCCCAGCAGAATATGTTCGCCCACGGCGACACGTTCCAATTGCAAATCGCCGCTGTGCTCGGTCACGGCGATCAACGAGAAATCGGTGGTGCCGCCGCCGATGTCGATCACCAGAACCAGATCGCCCACGCCCACCAGCTCGCGCCAGTTGGCATGCCGCCCCAGCCACGCATAGAAGGCCGCCTGCGGTTCCTCAAGCAACGTCAGGTTGCGATAGCCGGCCTGCTCGGCGGCCTTCTGTGTCAGCTCGCGCGCGACTTCATCGAACGAAGCCGGCACCGTCACCAGCACATCCTGCTGCTCGAACGGCGCGTCGGGATGGGCATGATCCCAGGCGTCGCGCAAATGCCGCAGATAGCGCGACGAGGCCTCAACCGGCGAAATGGTCGACACTCCTTCGGGAGCCTGCCAAGGCAGCAGCGCGGCGCTGCGGTCGACGCCGGAATAGGACAGCCACGACTTGGCCGAAGCCACCAGACGGCCGGAATTTTCAAGGCCGCGCCGTTGCGCGAACTTGCCGACAATGACGTTCTCCTGCGCCCACGGAAGGCGCAAGGCGTCTTCGCCAAATTCATTGGGTCCCGGCAAGTATAGGAACGAAGGCAGCAGCGGCTCGGCGCGCACCTCGCCTGCATCGATCAACTGCGGGATGCTGGCCAGCTCGATCGCGCCGGACTCCGAGATGTACGCCAGCGCCGAGTTGGTGGTGCCGAGATCGATGCCGATGGTGTGCGCCACGGCCCTACTCCACTTCGAGTTCGGCGGGCGCCAGAACGGTGTGGTCCTGCTTTGGATTCAAAGCCGGCAACTCGATCTTCACGGCGCGCCAGCCGCGATGCCGCAGCACGCCGCCGGGCGGCAGACCCGCCGGCACGTTGCCTATGAACTTCAAGGTTTCAGGTTTGACCGATGGCGTCTTAACGTACGATCCCTCGGCGGCATCGAGCACCGGGGCGAACTGCGCATAGCGGTTGAGCGACTCGCGGCACTGCACCTGCACATCGCGCACGGCGGCGCCCACCTGTTCATCGGAATAGCCGGCGATATCCTCCAGCAGAAAATCAAGCAGCCGTCCATCGCGCTGCAGAATGCCAAGCAATTGCAAGGCTCCGTCGGAAGTCTTGACCACGGGCGCCGGCGCGGGCTTGGGAATCAGACCCAACTCCGTGCTGATATCCGGGGGAAGGCTGCCTTGAAAAAGAAGTGCAAAGAAACTACGAAAAGCTAACGCCAAACGATTCAATGAGGAAACTCCGATTTTGTGGTGCGGCCTTCAGGCTGCCGCCGGCTTCAGCCGGCGTCCCGCGGGGCGCACTAACCCTTAGGATAGCCCACCCTCACCATCCATGCAGGAGCCTGAGCCGCTCCAACTGCTTGCGGGCCGTGCGCGCCCAGGTGCTGGTGTTGTCCAGCTTCAAATAAGCCTTCCAGTGCGCCACGGCCCGCAGCGGGTCGCCCGTGCGCTCGCTCAGCAGCGCCAGGTTGAAATGCGCATCGGCATAACTCGGCGTGATTTTCAGCGCCTCCCGGTAGAGCTCGCGGGCGGCTTCCACGTCGCCGCGTTCATCGTTCAGGTTGGCCAGGTTGAATAGCGCCAGCGTATAGCGCGGATCGGCCTCTAGGGCGCGCCGGTAAAAGCGCTCGGCATCTTCATACTGTTTCTGACGGAAGAAGATGGTGCCCAGGTTCACCAGTGCTCCGGCGGCCGACGGGTTCAGCGACACCGCGCGTTCATACGCCGCGATGCAATCCGGCACCGGCGACCCGGCCTCTTCGAGCTCCAGCCCGCGCTGAAACCAGTGCTCCGATTCGGCCGCTTGCGACGGCGTCTGGCGCGGCTTTGGCTGCGGGAAAGCGCGCAGCGAGGGCAGATCCGCGGCATCGAAGTCAAACAGCATCTGGCCGCTGATGGCTTCCATTTTTTGACCCGCCACGTGGACCGAAATGCGCCGCCCATCGGA
>DOZZ01000240.1:6408-7626 GCA_003517725.1 Bryobacterales bacterium
TCGGCGCGATTTTGTTTTGGCTTAACTTCTGCAGCGTGCGCAGCGCGATCAGGTCGGGGAAATCGTACGTTTGCGAGGGCGCGATCAGATGTTGCCGCTCCCAACTGCGCAATCGCGATTCCGAGACGGCCAACATGCGGCGGACCTCGGCGCGCGAGTACGCCACGGGCGGCTCCTGGTTCCTGTCGCGTTGCGGCGCCGGTGCGGGCACGGACAGAGTGTACCAAGACCCGCGCGTTATCATGAACTCTTTAACCATGCGTTATTTGTGTGTGATGGGCGGAGGCGCGGCCGGCTCGCTGCTGCGGTATACCTTGGCGGAGTTGTTGGTGGCTCGCGTGCCCTCGCGTTTCCCGCTGGCCACATTTCTGATCAACATCACCGGCAGCTTCCTGATCGGCCTGGTGCTGGGCAGCATCGGCGATCGCGACGCGGTGAACCTGCGGGCCTTGCTGGTGGCTGGCTTCCTGGGCGGCTACACCACCTTTTCCGCGTTCGAATGGGAGCTGTTGCGGTTGGGTCGAACGGGCCTGGCCGTGGTGTATGGGGCAGGCAGCGTAGTGGTCGGGCTGGGCTGCTGCTGGGCGGGCGCCATGCTGGCCGGCCGCCGGTAACGCTGGCTCTACTTGCCCTCGAAGGTGATGGTGGCTTCGCCTTTGAATAAGCGGTAATTGCGCCACGAGATCGCGTTGCGCCCGCAAAACGCCGTTCCGCGCAGGCACGATAAATTCTCGGCCGCCAGCGGCACAATGTAGCTCTCGGTGCCCATGCGCTCCGGTCCGTAATCGATCACGGCCTCCACCTTGTCGAGCGGAAACTCCACCGGAATGGCATCCGCCTGAATCTCGATGCGCAGCACCCGCGCCGTGTCTTTGTCGATCCACACGCGCCCGCTATAGCCCGGCACAATATATTGCGAGCCCCACAGAATGCGGTAATCCGAATGCGGCCGGGCCACCACATAGGAATACGACACGGCCGTCCGGTTGCTGATGGTGGTGTCCCGCAACTTCTTGAACTGCGCCTGGCTCGATGGCGAGAACAGGCTTACCAGCGTGGTGCCGAACTCGCCGGTGGAGCGCGCGCCCGGAATATCCATCATGTCTTTATTGACCAGGCGGTTATTGATCTTGATGTTCTTGTAGTCTTCCTTGCCGCCGCGATAGGCCACGTCGGCCGTGACGTTGTCCTCCGCCTTCCAGTTGCGGCCGCTGTCGG
>DOZZ01000240.1:7795-20311 GCA_003517725.1 Bryobacterales bacterium
GGGCGGCCCGGATCGTCCGGATCGCGCGGCGCCGGTTTCGGCGGGGACTCGTGCACTTGCATCTCGGTCACCGGCTCCCCCGCCGAAGCATCTTCCGGCTTGACGGCCTCTGCCTTGAGCGCCTCGATGCTGGTGGCCGTCAGTTTTTCCTCGGCGTCCGGGGTGGCCTCCAGCTGCACGCGATCGCCCAGGTTCAAAGCGCTGGCCTGGATCTCTTTACCGTCGCGGGTGAAGCGGGTCTTGGAGTCGATCTTCACCTCCAGGTAGCGTGTGTCGTCGGACTGGATGGTCCAACTCTTGTCATCTATCTGCGTGATTTTGCCGGTGGCGCGGACCGTTTTGTCGGCTTCCTTTTGATCGGCCTCGCGCTTTTGAGTACGCCGCGTGCGTCCCTGCCTCGGCTGCGGCACGCCCGGTCCCCCCACCCCCGGTATTCCGGGGTAACGCGGCGGGAAGCCGATCTGGGCCGCCAAAGGCCCGGCGCAAAGCAGGAAAACAATTATGCCGCGCGACATAGTTACTGTACCGGTAAGCTGACCGGCGGCGAGCTGATGCCGCCCGAACTTACCACCACTGGTTGCACGCCCGCGCCGATGTTCGCCGGCACCACCGCGTTCACCTGGTACAGCCCGGAGAAGCCTGGCGCCAGACCGCTGAACTGCACCGCCGCCGCCTGCCCTCCGATGCTGACCGTCGGTGTCGCCACGGTTGTCGATGGCGGCGACGCCGGGGCCGGCGCGCCCGAAGCGGGCGTGGCGTTCACTGCCCCCAGCCCGTTCACGTAGAGTTGCACGACATGCCCGCGGGCCACCGGATGGCCGCCGTTTACCACCGCGTTCGATTCATCCAGCGCCGCCGCAATGCTGGTGTTGAGTGCGCTGTCAGTATAGGCGAAAAGAGCGGGCGACACACTCACCACCGGCACCGTGACGACGTTGCCAGGCGAGAAATCGATCGTGACCTTGATCTGCGTCGACGTCTGCCCCGCCAGTTCCCAGGGCACCTGCACGTTCACCTGCGTTGGGCTCACATAATACATGCGGCCGGGGTAGCTCGATGAGCCCGAATCGAAGCTCACGAAGACGGTGTTGAGCGCCAGCGGCAAAAACGGCAGGCTATTGGCCTGCGACGAATCGGCCAGACCGGTCCCGAACAGCGAGATGTAGGAGCCCGGCACGATGCCGTTGCCCGCCTGGAAGCTGGCGGCATCCACGATGCCATTCGACGCGATGGTCGGCAGCGCCCGCGCGTTATTGGTGAACGTGGTCTTAAGGGCGCCGGCCGTGCCGTTCACCACCATCGAGCAGCTTCCCATGCACGGGGTGGAGGGCAGCGTGATGTTGGCGCCGGCGATTCCGAAGGGATCGGTGTGGGCGTCCGCGTTCGAAAGCGAGCCCTGGCCCGCCGTCGCGAGCCTGAAGGTTACCGGCAGGCCGGTAACGGGCACGCCATACTGATCGATCACCTTGAACGCTATAAAGCCGTCCGGGACCGACTGGCCGACCGTACCGGTTTCGCCATCGCCCGCCAGATTCAAAATCTGTTTCGGCACGCCGTCGCCGACTACATAAAGATACGGAATGTGCAGCGGCACGGCGCCGCCGGTGATCTCGATCGCGCCCTGGTAATCGCCGGCCCCCGGCTTGCTGCCGCTTAGCGTCAGCGTCACGGCTCCGGAACCGCCCGGCGTCAGCGTCAGCGAAGTTTGATCGAGCGTCAGCTGTGTCGCGGCATCGCCGCTCACGCGGTTCACGCTGAGCGACAGAGTCAGGGCGCCTCCGCTGAAATTGGTCAGCACGAAACGCTGGCTCTTGGGAAGGTTGCCGCCGCTCAGCACGCCAAACGAAACGGTGGCCGGTTCAATGGTCACGTTCGACGTCACCGCCGCGCCGGCGTCCAGCCGCCCACCGCCCACCTCCAGCACGTTGGCCGTACCCAGCGCGCCCTGCGAGTCGCGAGCCGCCGAATTCACCAGCGCCGATTTGATCTGCGTCGGCGAGAAGGTGGGATTCTTCTGGCGCACCAGCGCCGCCGCGCCCGCCACCATGGGCGTCGAAAAGCTGGTCCCGTCGGCGATGGTGTAGCCGTCCGGGCTGTAGACCTCGCCATTGGGGTTCGAGCGCTGCGCCGCCATGTAGATATTGGTCCCGACCGCCGCGATGTCGGGCTTCAGCGCGCCCTGTCCCACGGCCGGACCACGAGAGGAAAATCCGGCGACCTTGTTGCCCGTTGATGACTGCTCCACCAGGTTGGGCGCAATCGTGGCTTGAAGGGCGGAGCCATTCGCCAGCAGGCTTCGCAAACCGTCGCCATCGGTCGACCCAATAATCACCGATGGAATGGCGGCCGTCGCCAGCCCGCCGATGGTTGGCGCCGTGTCGTCCCCGGCATAGTTGGTGAAGACCACCCCCACCGCTCCCGCCACATAAGCGTTATGCGTCTTGTTGGCGAAGGTGCACGTGCCGCGTTGGATCAGCGCGATCGAGTTGTTCAGCGAGCCGGCCGGGAACGCCGAGCACCCCAGTGTGTCGCCTATTTTCGAGACGTCCACCAGCGGCGCGGTCAGATTGCCGATGGGCCGCAGGCTGTCACCAGGGCTATCGGCGATCTGCTGCAGGTTCGAAGGCACGTTCGGGCCGCTAATCCCCAGAAGGCTTGAAAACACGTGCGAGTTCGTCAGCGCCGCCACCGTAATGGCCTCGGCCGCCACACCCGGCGAGTCGACGCTGTTCAGCACGGTGCTGCCGTGGCCGCCATCGTTGCCGTCCGCCACCACCACCACCATCCCCATCGCCACGGCGTTCTTAATCGTGACCGACTCGATGTCGCACGGCGTCCCGGCCGATTGGCCACAGACGGAGCCGACGTCGGCCGGGCCACTGAAGGCCGGGCCTCCGAGCGATAGTACTGCCGCGTTCATGCCGTCGGTGGCGGCATCTTCCAAGGCCTGATCAATCGAGTCCGACGAGGCATAGCCGTTGATCTCGCCCGATCCGAAAACTTTGTAGTTCCCCAGATACGCCCGCGGCGCCATGCCCGTGATGGTGGCCAGCGGACCCGCACTGGTCTCCCCCGCGGCCACGGACGCCACCGCCGTGCCATGTCCGATCAAGTCGCGCGCCGAATAGTCGTCAGGCCGCGTACTCGCCGGGTCGGAGCCCACCAGCAGATGCGTATAGCTGCGCGCCACGATGATTTTGTTATTGGTGTACTGGCAATCGCTCGGCTGAGGGCAGATCGGGAAATTGGCCGGCACGCTCAGCGAGGCATCCTGAAACGCCGGGTGCGTGTTGTCGATGCCCGTGTCGAGAATAGCGATCTTTTGGCCCAGCCCGGCATTGCCCACGCCGCCCAGCAGATTCCACGCGGCCGGCGCGTTCACCAGTTCCACGGCACGGTTCAGCAGCGGCTTATAGCGCCGCACGGGTACCACGCCCATTACGCCCGGCAGGCTCTTCAGTTCATCCACCTGGCTAGCGCTGGCGGTGACGAAGAGCGCGTTCAACAGATGCTGCATCGCGCCGTAAACATGGTAGTGGCGGGCTTCGAGCGTATCGCGCAGGGCCGATTGTTTCGCCAGAATCATCTGCCGCGGCCCCCTGGCCAGAAGACTCTGTGGCGTAGCCTTGATCCCCACGCTCGATAAAGCCTCGGCGACCGGCGGATCCTGCAAAATTACGATGTAACGATTTACCTCAGCAGGAGGCAGCGCAAGAACGGGAACGGCAAAAAGACAAATGTAAACCAGCGAGGACCAAACACGACGCATGACGGCTTTGACGAACTCCTTCTACAACCAGTTTCCGCTTTAGAGCGGCGTAATTGTAAATTGGCGTCTGGCCGTCAGTAAGTGTTTGCGGCTATCGTCCCGGAACGCGCATCCAGCCGCGGGTAGCCAGGTCGCTCATGGTCATCAGAAACATGATCATCAGCCAAAACACGCCGCTGGCCACGATCACTTTGGTCAGCTTGCTGCTATAGCGCACGTGCATAAAAAACAGCATCACCAGCGAAGCCTTGATCACCGCGATGGTTAGCGCCACATAGATGTTGAAGCGGCCCAGGTCAATGTAGGCGATCCACGTCGTGACGCCGGTCAGCACCAACAGCGCCGCGAACACGCCGTAGTAAACCCGGGTCGGGACGATGTGGTGCGTGGTGGAATGTTCTGTCTCTGGAGGGTGGTTGGCCATGGCGCTCACTTATTCTTGGGGTCGATCAGGTACAGCAGCGGGAACAGAAAAATCCAGACGATATCGACGAAGTGCCAATACAACCCGAACAGTTCGATGGGCGTGTGCCACTCGGGCGTGAACCGGTTCTTGGCGGCCATCCGGATCAGCACCACGATGATGACCGCGCCGATGATCATGTGGGAGGCGTGCAGCCCGGTCATCGCGAAGTACAGCGCGAAGTACAACGACGCATTGTGCGGGTCCACCGGATGCTTGGCGTCTTCGCTCTTGAAATCGAAGTTCGGCCCGGGCACGTGGTGCTCCACGAACTTGTCGTGATATTCGTAGGCCTTCACGCCCAGGAACACGCCGCCCAGAACCAGCGTCGCGATTAAAAATGTAATCAGCAGCTTGTTCTTGCCGATGGCCGCCGAGTGCACCGCCATGGCCATGGTGAGACTGCTGCAGATCAGCACCGCGGTATTGACCGCCCCCAGCGGAATGTTCAGCGTGTTGCTGGCCGCGCCAAACGCATCCGGATACGCCGTGCGGTACGCAATGTAGGCCAGAAACAGCCCGCCGAAGAACATGATTTCCGTGACCAGGAAGATCCACATGCCGAGCGTGGAGGCGTCCTTCTGCTGGTCGTGGTTCTCAAAGTGATGGCGAAGATCGGTGACCGCGTGGCTAGCCAACTTTAACTTCCTCCCGGGTAGAGTATTGGTACGCGTCTTGCGTCACCACTGGCGTCACCTCAAAATTTTCAGAAATCGGCGGGGAACTGGTTTGCCACTCCAGGCCCACCGCGCCCCACGGATTGGCCGGAGCCTTGGGACCGAACTTCAGCGAATACAGCAAATAACAGAACGGCAGCAGATAGCCAAAGCCCAGGATGGACGCGCCGGCCGAAGACAGAACGTTGAACACCTGGAACTCCGGCGGATAGACGTGATAGCGCCGCGGCATGCCCAGGTAGCCCAGAATGAACTGCGGGAAAAACGTCAGATTGAATCCGACAAAGATGATGATGGCGGATAGTTTCGACCACGTATCGGCATACATGCGCCCGGTGATCTTGGGCCACCAGAAGTGAATGCCGCCCAAAAAGCCCATAATCGCGCCGCCCACCATGATGTAGTGGAAGTGCGCTACCACAAAGTAAGTGTCGGTCACGTGCACGTCAATGCCCAGCGCCGCCACAAACAACCCGGTTAGGCCGCCAATGGTAAACAGGCCGATAAAGCCGATGGCGTACAGCATCGGCGTGGACATCTCGACCGACGCTTTATACATGGTGCTGGTCCAGTTAAACACCTTGATGGCCGATGGAATCGCGACCAGATAGCTGAGCATCGAGAACACCATGCCGGCATACACCGACTGGCTGCTGACAAACAGGTGATGGCCCCAGACCAGAAATCCGAAGACCGCGATGGCGATGCTCGAAAAGGCGATGAACGAATACCCAAACGGCGCCTTTTTGCAAAAGCACGAAATAATTTCGCTCACCACGCCCATGGCCGGCAGAATCATGATGTACACGGCCGGGTGCGAATAGAACCAGAACAGATGCTGATAGAGCACCGGGTCGCCGCCCAGCGCCGGGTCGAAGATGCCGATGTGAAGACCGCGCTCGAGAATCAGCAGCAGCAGCGTCACGGCAATTACGGGCGTGCCCAGCACCTGAATCATGCTGGTGGCATAATGCGCCCACACAAACAGCGGCAGCCGGAACCAGGTCATGCCCGGCGCGCGCATGCGGTGTATGGTCACGATGAAGTTCAGCCCTGTGAGGATGGCCGAGAAGCCGTTGATAAAGATGCCCAGCCCGGTGGCGATCACGTAGCTGTTCGAATAGGAGGTGCTGAACGGCGTATAAAAAGTCCAGCCGGTATCGACGCCGCCGCGCATCAGGGCGTAGAGGGTGAACACGCCGCCGGCCACGTAGATGTACCAGCTCAGCAGGTTGATCTTCGGGAAGGCCAGATCTTTAGCGCCGATCATGAGCGGGATTAAGAAGTTGCCCAGAATCGCCGGAATCGACGGAATCAGGAAGAAGAACACCATGATGATGCCGTGCATGGTGAACAGCTTGTTGTAGACGTTGGAATCCACCAGATCGCCGGCCGGCGTAGCCAGCTCTATTCGGATCAGCACCGCAAACAAGCCGCCGAGGAAGAAGAAAGCGGTCACCACGATCAGGTACAGGATGGCGATGCGCTTGTGGTCCTGCGTCAGCAGCCAACTCTTGATGCCGTAATCCGAATTGATGTAATTTTTCGGTTCGTGCTGTGTTGGTGTGGCGGTAATCATAATCCTTTGCTCAACTGCTACCCTTTGTTTCCTAACGCTTGCCCGGTACCGTAATGGCAGTCGGGTTGGTGGCGCGCTGCTGCGCCGTCCCCGGTTGGGAACCCGTGGTCAGCGGACTCGGGGTCGGCGCTCCGGCGCCCGTGGTGTCCTTGGGCCCGATCGACTTCACATACTCCACCAGTTGCTGCACGCCTTCTTCGGTGACCTGCCCCTGGAACGTCGGCATGATCGGCTCATACCCGGCCACGATCTTGGCTTGCGGATACAGAATCGACTCGCGGATGTAGCTCGCGTCGGCGTTGACCACCTGGCCGTGCTGGATCTCGACCGGTTTGCCGAATAATCCGACCAGCGTCGGGCAGCGGCCATGGCCGTCGGCCTGGTGGCACGTCACGCAACCCAACTGTTGGAACAAGGCTTCGCCGCGCTGCGACATCGAACCTTGCGCGCCGCCGTTCGTCAGCCACATGGCATAGTCGGCGGGCTGCATGACGTACACCGCGCCCACCATGCCGGAATGTTTGGTGCCGCAATATTCGGCGCAGAAAATATGATACTTGCCGGTCTTGGTGGGCCGGAACCACTCGGTCGTGTAACGCCCGGGCACCACGTCCGCCTTGGTGCGGAACTCCGGCACGTAGAAATCGTGGATCACGTCTTCCGACGTCAGCGTCAGCTTGATGTTGCGGCCCACCGGAATGTGCAGCTCGTTGATTTCGCGCTGCCCTTCCATGTGCTGCACTTTCCACATCCACTGTTTGCCGGTGACCCAGATCTCCATGGAATCCGCGGGTGGCCGCGATTCGGTGAAGAAGATGCTCGCGCCCCACGCGAAAATCACCATCGAGATGCCCAGCGGAATCACGCTCCACGTGATCTCCAGCAGCAGGCCGCCGTGCGCCGGCACGGGCATGTCCGCATCCGAACGGCGCCGGTACTTGACGGCGAAATAGATAATCAGTCCCGCGATCAGCAGCGAGAAAAAGGCGCTGATCAGCACCAGGAACAGGTAGAGATTATCTACGGTTCCGGCGATCGAGGACGCCTGTTCCGGGAAAAATGTAATGCTCTTCGAATCCATAGTTAGATAGCCCGAATCATGCAGCCCGCCCGTCGTCGCGCGGCTTGGCGTCGCGGCGCAGCATCGTAATCACAAATCCACCCAGCACCGCCAACGTCGCTCCGCCCGCCAGGCGCAGAATGTTCATGGCCACCGGCGTATACTTGCCGGTCGTCGCGTCGTAGTGGTAACAAAACAGTAAAATCTGGTCGACCGGCGTCCCAATCTTGTTCTGCGCGGCCTCAATCAGGCCCAGCCGCACGTCTTTCGGCGCGTAATCGATGCCGTAGAAGTAGCGCGACAGCCGGCCGTCTTTGGTCAGCGCGTAAATGGCGCTGGCGTGCGCGAACTGGTCGGTGTGCACGTCGTAGAAATATTCAAAACCCACCGAACGCGTGACGGCTTGAATGGCAGCCAGGTCACCGGTCAGCAAGTGGAAGCCGTTGGCTGTTTCCGGACGGCCGTAGGTCTTCAACATCGAAACTTTTTTGGCGGCGGCCAGCGGCGGCTTATCGCGCGCGTCGAAACTGATCACCACCACTTCAAATTCCTGGCCTGGGTTAAACGACACCAGCTTGAGCGAACGCACCATCCCGTTCAGAATCTGGGTGCACAGCATGGGGCACTGGTAATAGACCAAGGCCATCAGCACCGGCTTTTTTCCGAAATAATCGCTCAGCCGCACGGCCTTACCCGTTTCGTCGCGGAATGGCGTGTTGAGCGGCACCTGCGAATTCAGGCGCTGGTCGATGCGCACTTTGCGCAGCGGGATCGGGCGGTCCTGCCCCTTCATGTTCAGCAGGTCCTGTGACTGGGCGCCCAAGGTACAGGCGCATGCCAGCGAGATCAGGACTGCCGTGACGGTTCTCATTGCGTGATCTTTTCCATTTCTCGGCCGCTGCTGGAGCCCGAAGGCATCTGGCGGTAGCCGTCTTCCAGCGCGCCTGCCGGCGATGGCTTCGAGGGCAGGCCTTTTTGGGCCACCATGTCGATGGCCTGGTCGATGGGAATGCGCACCGCGCCCGTGTCCGGATTGATCCAGCCGTAGCTGGTCAGCGCCGCCTCTTCGGAATCGCGCAGATCTTTCAATTCCACTTTGGGCCGGGCCTGTAGCCGCGGCTCGGGCGGCGCCGTGGGCCGCTCCCGCAGGATCTGCTGCGACAACTCCACGGGTTTCTCGCTCTCGCGCGCATAGAACCAGTCAAACAGCCCCCACATCGCGAGCACCACCACCACCACGCCGATAGCCAGCCCGATCCCGTACTTGGTGATCGTGAAGACGTCGGCGTCGCCGCGCTCGTGCGAAACGTTGGCGTTCTCGGGCGTCGTGTGCGCGTGCACCGAATCTTCTTCGGGATGGGGATTTCTAGTGATGTCGTCCATGATTCAAAGCCTTCTGCAGATCCGGTGCGTTCACCGGCATCAACGGGTGGCGGCGCAAATTCCACAGGAACAGGGCCATCCACACGCCGCCGATACCGATGGGCGCGGCCAGATCCATCCAGTGCATCCGGAGCTGATCCTGGTCGAAGTTGGGTTCGATCAGCCAGAACACGTCCACCAGCCGGATCGCGATAATCCACAGCGCCACGAACGTCAGCAGCTTGGGGCGCTTCTTGAGTTCCTGCGACAGCAGCAACAGGAACGGGACCACGAAATGGAACATCAGCAAAGCCAGCCCTACCCACTGCCAGCCGTTGTTCATGCGCCGCGTATACCAGGTGATCTCTTCGGGCAGGTTGCCGGCCCAGATAATCACCAGCTGCGAGAAATTCAGGTACGCCCACAGCATGACGAACGTTAGCATCAGCTTGCCCAGATCATGGGTGTGGCGCTTGGTCAGCACCGAGCGCATGGGCTCGGTGTGCGCCAGCAGGATCACCATCGCGGTCATCAGCGAGAGTGTCGACAGGCCCTGTCCCGACAGCATCATGAACGCGAACACGGTCGAGAACCAGTGCGCGTCGAGGGACATGACCCAGTCCGTGGTGCAGAGCGTCAGCGTCAGCGCATACAGCACCAGCCCCGGTCCGCTGATGCGCTGCAGCCATTTGGCATAGTAGATGTTGCGGTCCGCATCCTCGCGCAGCGACCACTTGTTCAGCAGGTAAACCATTACCAGCCAGATGCCGAAGTACACGAACTGCCGGATGGTGAAAAAGGTCTTGTTCAGGTACAAGGTCTTGGCCTGAATCACGGCGTCGTACGCCGCCTCGGGCCGCGCCCACTCGAACAGAGTCGGCAGAGCGAACAGGATGGGGATAAACAACACCGCCATCAGCAGCATGGTGCGCGAACTCGCTTCAAGCGGCCTGCGGATCACCATGCCCCACGCGCCGCCGGTCAGATATTGCACCATCAGCAGCGCCGTCGAGCCCAGCGTCATGCAGAACCAGAACACAAAACCCACCAGCCAGCCGCGGAAAAAATGGTCCGGCGACAGCACCAGGCCGGCGGCGCAAGCCACCAGGCCCACGATGCCGACCACCAGCGAACGCGTCTGCAGGCGCGCCAGCGTGGCGTCCGCCTCGGTAGACAAACTATAGGAATTAGCCGTGATCATTGCGCGGCTCCCGTCTTGGGCGCCGCTGGTTTGGCCGGCGGGCCCACCGGCTTGGCTCCCGGCTTTACCCCCGCCGGCGTGGCCCCCGGTACGCCCGGTATCAGGGTGGGCTTTTCCGGGAAATTCGGCAGCTCCGGTACGTGCGGCGTCTCCGAGCCAGGCTCCTTCTTGGTGGACACCGGAATATTGGCGCGCTGCTCCGGGCTCAAATCGTTGATGTTGGCGTTCTGGCTATACTGCAGCGCCCGGATATAGGCTGCGATGGCCCACCGGTCGCGCGGTTGAATCTGCTGCGAGTAATTCAGCATGGCGCCATAGCCGTTGGTGATGACGTCGTAGAAATGGCCCACGGGGATTTGCCGCAAGCGGTCGATGTGATACGAAGGGGGCTGCTTGAAGCCGCGGCGGACAATCATGCCGAGCCCGTTACCGATGCGGCCGTGGCATGGCGTGCAGTAAATATTGAAGCGATCCTGCCCGCGCTCGATGAGCGCCTTGTCCACGGTCAGCGGGAAATAGTCGATTTCGTCTTTGCCGTTCTTGCCCGTGTAGAACGCCTCATCGTCGCGCAGCTCGCCGCGCGCGATGGTGTTCGCCACCAGCGGACGCATTTGCCGGCCGTCAGCGAAAAAGTCACTGGGCCGCAGCGGCTTGTACTTGGGCTGGTCGTGCATGTCCTGCCGGCACGCGCCCAGCAGCGCCAGCGCGCCCAGCACGCCGGCCACTTTCCAAATTGATTTAATGCGCAACTTCTGCCACCTCGTCCGGATTCAGGCTCTCCAGAAACCGCGCCGTGTCATGCCGGTGAAACTTGGGATCTTCCGACTCGATACACAGGAAAAATTTATTACTCGATGCCGCCGCGAAGCGCGGCACATTGAACACCGGGTGGTACGGCTGCGGCAAACCGTTCAGCACAATCATGCTGATGGCCGCCGTCAGGCCGGCGCACAAAATGGTGGTCTCGAACGTGATCGGGATCAACATCGGCACGCTGATCAGCGGCCGCCCGCCAATGTTCAACGGATAGGCGATGGCCGAACACCACGACATCAGCCCGAACCCGCCAAAGCACCCGAACAACCCGCCCAGCAGCGTGAAGAGCGCCACGCGGTTGTCGTGCAGGTGCAGCACCTCATCCAGGTCTTCCACCGGGATCGGCGAATAAGCGTCCATCTTGCGATACCCGGCCGCGCGCGCCTGCTTGCAGGCTTCCACCAGGTCGTCGGAATTATCGAACTCCGCCAGAATGCCGTAAATCGGCGGCTTTAGCTCCACGCTGGTCATCGCACCGGCTCCTTGACACGGCCCGAGGGCACCAGCATGCGCATCTCAAAAATGGTGATCATCGGCAGCACCCGCACGAACAGGAAAATCAAGGTCATGAACAGACCGATGGTCCCGATGTAAACGGCCCAATCCCAGCGCGTCGGCGAATAATAGCCCCATGAAGACGGCACAAAGTCGCGGTGCAGGCTGGTGATCACGATGACGAAGCGTTCGAGCCACATGCCCACGTTCACAATCAGCGAGATCACAAACAGAATGCCCATATGCATGCGCACCTTGGCGATCCACAAAAATTGCGGCGTAATAATGTTGCAGAAAATCAAGCACCAGTAGAACGGCGCGTAGGGGCCGAACTGCCGGTTGTGCATCATGAAGCGCTCAAAATTGTTGGCGCTGTACCAGGCAAAGAACACTTCCGAGGTGTAGCCGTAGGCCACGATCAGGCCGGTCGCCAACATCACCTTGGCCATGTTGTTCATATGCTGCAGGGTGATCAGGTCTTCGAGGCCGTAAAAGCGCCGCACCGGAATCATTAGCGCCAGCACCATGGCGAAGCCCGAGTAGATGGCGCCCGCCACGAAGTAGGGCGGGAAAATGGTGGTGTGCCACCCCGGAATAATCGAAATCGCAAAGTCGAAGCTCACCACCGTGTGCACCGAAACAACCAACGGCGTCGAAAGGCCCGCCAGCACCAGCGAAGCTTTTTCGTAGCGCATCCAGTGCATGGCCGAGCCGCGCCAGCCAAGCGAAAGCGCGCCGAAGATCACCTGCTGATAACGCTTGTGCGCCTTATCGCGTAGGGACGCCAGATCCGGGATCAGCCCGACATACCAGAACACCACCGAGATGGTCGCGTAGGTCGAAACCGCAAACACGTCCCAGTCGAGCGGGCTGCGAAACTGGGGCCACAGCGCCATGGTGTTGGGATACGGAATGAGCCAGTACCCCAGCCACGGACGGCCCATGTGCAGGATCGGGAACTGCCCGGCGCAAGCCACGGCAAAGAGCGTCATGGCCTCGGCGAAGCGGTTGATGGCGTTGCGCCAACCCTGGTTCAGCAGCAGCAAAATGGCCGAGATCAGCGTGCCGGCGTGGCCGATACCGATCCACCACAC
>DOZZ01000240.1:20472-39344 GCA_003517725.1 Bryobacterales bacterium
TCGAGCGTATAGTTTGGATCGGTCGGTATTCTGTCCATGGCTAACCCTTGGTTTCCGCCTGAAGCTCGGGATTCGGATTGCGCAGTTCCGCCAGATACGTGGTGCGCGGACGCGTGTTCAAATCGGCCAGCATGCCGTAGTTCAGCTTTTCCTGCTTCAGCTTGGCGACCCGGCTATTCGGGTCGTTGATATCGCCGAACGTAATGGCCTGCGTGGGGCAAGCCGCCTCGCACGCCGTCACGATTTCGCCGTCGTGCACACGGCGGTCCTGCTTCTCTGAAGTGATCTTGGCCTGGCTGATGCGCTGGATGCAGTAGGTGCACTTTTCCATCACTCCGCGCGTGCGCACCGTCACGTCCGGATTGCGCACCATCTTCAAACTCTCGGTATCCAAATCCGCGAAGCGCATGAAGTTGAATCGCCGGACCTTGTACGGGCAGTTGTTCGAGCAGTAGCGGGTGCCGACGCAGCGGTTGTACACCATGTTGTTGATGCCGTCCTCGTCATGCGCCGTCGCCGCCACCGGACACACCAGTTCGCACGGCGCGTTTTCACACTGCATGCATGGGACCGGCTGGAAATGCGTGGACGGATTCTGCATGTCGCCCGAGAAATAGCGATCCACGCGAATCCAGTGCATCTCGCGCGTCACCAGCACCTGTTCCTTGCCGACCACCGAAATATTATTTTCCGCCTGGCACGCCGCCGTGCAAGTGCCGCAGCCGGTGCACGCCGTCAGGTCGATCACCATGCCCCACGCATAGCCCTCATACTTGAAGGTCTCGGGATAAATGGTGAGCCCTTTGCCCGGGGTCTCGACCACTTCCTGCGCGAACTCCGGGTTCTTCAGATACTCGGCGACTGTCGATCCGCGCAGGATGCCGCGCTTCTTTTGCTCGCGCTCCTCGAGTTCCGATTTGCCGTCGTCGATCAGATAATGCTGCTGCGTCGAAGCCAGCGGAAATTGCTTGCCCAGCTTGCGCAGGCTGACCGGCCCGAAGCTCAGCTGATTGGACGTGCGCAGCAGGAACGAATTAAAGCCCGCGCCATTGCCCACACGGCCGGCCTTGTTGCGGCCATAGCCCAACTGCAGCGCCACCGAGTCGTCCGGCTGCCCCGGCAGAATCCAAACCGCCGCCCAAACCGTGTGGCCGCCCGACTTAAGCTCCACGTAATCCGAGTTCTGAAGCCCAAGCCGATGCGCCGTGGCCGGGCTCACCAGAGCCGCGTTGTCCCAGGTCAGCTTCGTCACGGGCCGCGGCAGCTCCATCAGCCAGCCGTTATTGGCGAAGCGCCCGTCGTATAAAAAGCTGTCGGCATGAAACGAAACTTCCAGATCGCCGCCATTCGCCGCGCTCGACGCGGAAGGAGCCTTGGCCGCCAGCGTCTTCACCGGCAGCGCCGAATCTTTCACCACGCCGTCGTGCACCGCATGCCGCCACCAGCTCTCGAAATCGGTCCCGGCATGTTGCTTCTGCCAATAAGCGCGCACCAGGTCGTAGCTGGTCGGCTCGGGGCTGTCCGTAAAGACGCCCAGCAGCTCACTCATGCTCTTCGACGCCGGATAAATCGGCGCGATCAGCGGCTGCATGATCGTTACGGTACCGTCATACGCCCGCGCATCGCCCCAGGCTTCCAGGCTATGCGTCTCGGGCAGCTGCCACTGGCACAGGTCCGAGGTCTCGTCGGCATACAGGCCCAGGCGCACCCGCATCTTGGCTTTGACGATTTTGCCCGCGACATCCAGGTCCGGCGGTGCGTTGTAGACCGGGTTGCCGCCCATCACCATCAGGATGTCCACCTGCCCGGCATCCAGATCGGCCAACAGCTCCTTGAGCGAGGCCAACTGATCCACCGGCTGCGCTTCGATCGGGTCGGTGTAGAACACCGTCTTGCCGACGTTACCGAGCGCGCTGTTCATGGCGTGCGCCAAGGCGTGCACCTCGGGCGTCTGGTCGTCGCCCGCGATTACGATGCTGCTGCCTTTGTGCGCGTTCAGATCGGCAATCAGCGCGCTGAGAAAACGAGTCGTCGTACCGGTTGCCGGACCGCCCGCCTCGCCCGCGCCCACCGCCGCCGCCACCTGCCGCACCGTAGCGGCCATTTGCGAAGGCTTCACCGGCTGGCGATGATCGGCCTTGCCGCCAGTCGCCGTTGGCGTTGTCTCGATGGCGTACAGCCGGCTCATCGAAGCCTCGGAGCCGCGCACACGGCGCTTCGACATGAAGTCGCGCGCGTATCGCACCGGCATGGTGCCGCCGGTCAGGAAATCCGAATCGAGCGACAGCACCACGTCGGCTTGATCGAATTTGTAAACCGTGTTGACGTACTGCCCAAAGGCCAGCTTGCCGCCATCGCGCGCATTGCCGCGGCCCAGCGGCTCATACTGGTGCCACTTGGCCGACGGGAACAGCTTCAGCACGTCGCCAATCTGCGCGCCCAGGCTGGGCGAGGTCACGGTCTCGGTCAGAATCCGAATGCCCGAGCCGTTCTTCGCCACCTGATCTTTCAGCGCGCCTTTGATCATCGACAGGAAGCTGCCGAACGACCGGATCTCGCCCAGATAAATAATCGACTGCGAGCGGTCCGGGTCATACATCGTCAGCACGGACGCCTGCGTGATGGCGTCGGTCGAGCCTAAACTCGCCGGATGTTGCGGGTTGCCCTCCACCTTGGTAGGCCGGCCCATGTGGCTTTCCATCAGCACGCCGGTCGCGACGCCGCTCAGCGTGACGGCCGTGGCGTAGAACTGCGGCTTGCCCGGAATCAGCTGCTCCGGCGCCGTGGCGTACGGCATCACGAATTCGGTCGGCTGCCGCGTGCACGCGCCCAGCCCGGCCAGCGCCAGCGACGCGCCCATCAGCTTCAAAAAGTTGCGCCGTCCGTCCGCGTCTTCCCACTCGGCGGCCTGCCGCGGGAACTCGCGATGCAGCATCTCCTGGAAGCCGTCGGTCTCCGCCAGTTCTTCGAGACACCGCCAGTATTCACGGCCCTGGGCGCGGTCGAGCCGCGCGCGAATGGCGCCTAAATCTAAGTTCGGTCGTTGCTCGCTCGGTTGCTCGCTCATCGGTGGCAGGTGTAGCAGGATTCCAGCTTCTGAATTTGATATTCCTTCACCAGGCGCGCCCCAATCACCTCTTGGGGTTCGCTTGGCCGGTAGCCCATGGTGGTGATGAATTGCCGCGGCCGCACGTATTTCTCCGGGTTGCGGTGGCAGTCCAGGCACCAGCGCATCTCCAGCGAATTCTGCTGGTACATCAGCGGCATGGTGTCCACGCGCCCATGGCAGGTCTCGCAGCCCACGCCCTTCTTCACGTGAATGCTGTGATTGAAGTACACGAAATCGGGCAGATCGTGAACTTTGGTCCATTTGATCGATTCATCGGTCCGATAGCTGGCACGCACCGGCTCGAGCGTGGGGCTCGTCACCCAGATCTCCGAGTGACAATTCATACAAGTCTTGGTCGGCGGCACCTGCGCGTACGCCGCAGTCTCCACGGTGCTGTGGCAATAGCGGCAGTCAATGCCCATTGAGCCGACATGATGCGTGTGGCTGAACGGCACCGGCTGCTCGCGCGCCACGCCCTGCCGCGTGGCATACGAAGAGTCCGCGCCAAGCTGAAATAAAACGTACCCGAGTGCCGAGACCGCCAGAACTGTTCCGACGATCACAATCTTAAACAGGTAATTCGAACTAGGGTGAAAAATTTGGGGCATTCGATTCCTGGTTATTTTTGCGAATTCGTATTATGGCGTATTTCTTCCGGCATTCCCAATGTGCGCACAATCGAGCCGCGTTGACGCCGAAAAATTTTGGGGTCCACAACCGTGGTGAAATTACGCCCGAAACATTCCACTCTACCGCATCGCGGGCCGGCCGTGAAATTGGGTTGGGTAAACTGAGGGCGATGTATTTTTTGCGTACAGTTCCGCTTCTGCTGTTGCTCCCGCTGCTGGCCGCCAAAGCGCCTAAACCGCCGGATCTGACCGTCGTCGAGTTCAGCGCGACGCGCGGCGAGGAGCTCATCGGGATCGACGCCTCCGTGCGAAACACCGGCGTCAAACCCATCAACGAGGGCGTCGTGATCTTCCACTTCTTCTCGCCCGAGCACGAGCCGCTCACCACGCAGCGCACGCAACTCGAAGAGCGCGTGCTCGACCCTGGCGCCAGCAGTGCCATTCATGCGCAAATGGCCAACGTCGCGCGTGCCGTTACCGTGGAAGTGGACGCCACCGACGCCGCCGGCCACACTTTTCGCATGGCTGCGGGCGGGCCGTTCCCGATTGAATAGCCGCTACCCCGCTGCGGTCGCCAGCTGAGGATCTAGGCGCGTTTAACACGCTTCCTGGTTACCGCGAGGGCGGACAGCGCTCCGAGTAGCAGCAGTCCAGCGGTTCCGGGCTCGGGCGTAAGCAGAAGTTGTCCCCTGATTTCTCCACCGGGGAACGTTGCGTCATGAATATTCGCGTACGTCTGACCGGCGTTCAAGGCGGTGATTAGAGCAGCTTCCGCGGACGCCGCGGTGCCGCCGTTCGCGGTCAAAAACGCGGAATTGTATGTCGCCGCCAAAGTCAGGTCGAAAGACATGTCGTACGTGCCGCTCGTCGCGGCGGGAAAGCCCGTGAACGGAACCGCAACGCCGGCGGCCGTGCCAGTGGGCGCGCAACAATGAATGTGAGCCGCGCTCGCGGGCCCGCCGATCAGCCCCGAAAACGCTTCGTCCACCGTCAAAGTATTCCCACTCAGAGTTACGGTGGCGCTGCCAGTAGCGGTCGATGCGTTCGGTGGCACCTCATTAGCGCCGGTCAATACGGCTGTAAAGACTGTTGTGGCAGAGGCTGACGCCGCCAAGGCGAAAACCAGAATCCCGGAACCCACAGCGCACTTTATGGTGCTCATGGCGACGACTATATTCCGGGCTCCCCCCCGTGTAAATGGTGAGTAGTACGTTCCAATCCCTTTACCAAGCCCGGCAGGCCTTACAGCCCTGGCATATTCTCGTCGAACCATTGCAGCAGGCGCCGCATCACGTCCTGTTGGTGCTCCGGCGCATGAAAACGGTGTCCCTCGTTGGGATAGACCACCAGTTGCGTCTTCACTCCCAAAGTCTTCAGCGCGTGCCAGAATTCATACGATTGCGGCGCTGGGCATTCAGCATCGCTGTCGCCCACCACCACCAGCGTAGGCGTGCGCACCTGCTTAATGAACGTCACGGCCGAACTGCGCGCGTAGACCGCCGGGTCGTCGTAAACCGAAGCCCCGAAATAGGGCAGCATCCACTGGTCGATCAGGTTCTCGCCGTAATAGCTTTGCCAGTTCGATATCCCGGCGCCCGCCACCGCCGCCCGAAAGCGCTGCGTCTGCGTCACCGCGAACATGGTCATGAAGCCGCCGTAACTCCAGCCCGTGAGGCCGACGCGCCGCGCGTCCACCGGATAATTTTTGAGCACCGCATCGACGCCGGCCAGAATGTCGCGCAGATCGCCATAGCCGAAGTCCTTCACGTTGGCGCGCGTGAACGCCTCGCCCGCGCCATAGCTGCCGCGCGGATTCGGCATCAACACGAAGTAGCCGTTGGCCGAGAGCAGCGTGGGATCGAAGCCGCCGCCGGGCCACGAGGGCGTCTTCAGCGCTGCCGGACCGCCATGCACGCCCACCACCATCGGATAGCGCCGGGCCGGCTGATAATTCACCGGATAAACCAGCCAGCCCTCCACGGCCGCACCGTCGCTGGTCCAATGCAGCTTCTCGGAGCGGCCCCACGCGGGCGTCTGCCCGGCGTTGGCCTGGGTCAGTTTTTTCCATGCGCCGATCTTGCCGGCCCACACCTCCGGCGGCTGCTGCCACGAATGCCGAATCACAGCCGTCGTGCGCTGGTCCGCCGCAACCGAGACCACCTCGTCCCCGGCCGTGATCGATTCATCGGCCTGCCACAGCATCTCGGTCACGCCGCTGGAAAGGTTCAATTCGCTCACGTCATGGCCACCATCAATGCTCTCGGCCAGCAACATTTTCCCGGGCGACTCCCAGCGCAGCCAGCTGGGTGAGGCGCGGCGCCCCGGCGTTACATCGCGCGGCGCTCCGCCCCCAGCCGGCACCACATAGACGTCGCCGCCGGTCGACCCTTCATCGCTCATCAACCCGCCGATGAACGCGATGGATTTCGCATCCGGCGAATAGCGCGGGGCCGCGATCTGCCGCTCGGGCTTGGCCACATGGCGCACGCGCCCGTTCGCGGCCTCGACAGCATAGAGCTCCGCAATCCACCAGTTGTTATCGCCGTTGCCTTTGGCCGCCGTGTACGCCAGTTCCTTCGAATCGGGCGACCAGTCGTATTCGTAGACGTACGTATCGGCGGGCGTCAACAGCCGCGGCGCCCCGCCCCGAGCCGGGATCATCGCCAGCCGCTGCTCGAAGAATTTTTCTTCCACCACGCCCGCATCGCGCAGCGCCGGCGCGAGCGGCCCCAATGTCCGGGGCGCATTTTCCGTGAACAGCACGGCGATCCGCCGCCCATCGGGAGCCCATCGCGGTGACGCCAGATTGCCCTTCACCGAACTCAACTGGCGCGCCGCACCCTTCCAGCCCGCCACATACAACTGCAGCTGCCCGCTGCTCTCGCGATCCGACAGAAATGCGAGTTGCGTACTGTCGGGCGACCACGCCAGGCCATGTTCGTCGTAATCCGTCTGTCCGTCGCCGGCGGAAATGCGTCGTGCCCTGCTATTGGCGACGGCCAGGTCGAGCAGGTAGATGGCTTTGTGATTCGACTCGGAATTATCGGGGTTCCGCAGCGCCTGCACATAAGCCAGATGCTTGCCATCCGGCGCAATGGCGGCCTCGTCAAACCGCGTAGTCGAGGCCGCGGCCTGGAGTACCTGTTCAATTTTCGTTTGGGCCGGCGCCTGCCACGCCAGCGCCGTCATTAGGACAATCAAAATACGCACTGTCCCGGATCATAACGAACCTATGGGCGAATAATCGAATGCGGCGAGCGCGGCTGCAAGCCAAAGCCCCTACCGCGGAATGACGTTTTGTTGTCTGCCGCTCACTAGAGTTGCTTCACGCTCGCCGTCCAGCAGCGCGCGCTTGCGCTCCAGCCCCCAACGGTAGCCGCCCAAGGCCCCCGTGCCGCGTATCACACGATGGCAGGGAATCAGCAGCGCCACCACATTGCTGGCGCATGCCCGCGCCACGGCCCGCGCCGCCCGCGGCTGCCCCAGTGCTTCCGCAACTTCGCTGTACGAGCGCGTCTCACCCGCGGGTATCGACTGCAAGTAAGTCCACACCCGCATCTGGAAAGCGGTAGCGCGTATGTCGAGCGGCAACCGCGCCGCAGCATCCATCTGTTCCAAATGGCGATTCAGCGCCGCGACCCACGCGTCGAACTGCGGATCCTGAGAAGTCCGCATCGCCTGCACCGCCGCACGTGGATATTCGCGCCGTAGCGCCTGGGCCAACTCGGCCTCGGTTTCGCCAAACTGCACGAAGCATATCCCGCGATCCGTCGCGCCCACCAGCACCAGTCCCAGCGGCGAATCGATGCACGCGTAAGTAATTTTGATCCGGTCACCTTCCGCGCGATACTGTCCCGGAGTCATGCCCAGCCGCGCGTCCGCGCGTTCGTAGACGCGGCTGGCCGATCCATACCCCGCGTGGTACACGGCCCCGGTGACATCCTCGTCCGAGCGCAGATGCTGCTTCAACCGCCGCAGCCGGCAAGCTTCCAGAAAATGTTTAGGAGTGACGCCGGTCACCGCTTGGAAACGGCGCTGCAGCGTAAACGGGCTCATCTTGATGCGCTCCGCGAGAGCGGCCAATGTCAGTTGTTGATCGCTATGCTGCTCGATAAACCGGCACAGCTCCTCGATTTTGGCGGTGCTCGATTCCGCATTCGGCCGGCAGCGCAGGCAAGCCCGCAAGCCCGCCGCCTCGGCTGCCGCGCAAGTTTCGAAAAAGCGCACGTTCCTCCGCAAGGGACGCCGCGCCGCGCAACACGGCCGGCAATAGACGCCGGTCGTCACCACGCCAAACAAGAAGGTCCCCTCGCGCCGCAAAACACCTTCCCAGCATTCGTCGGGATTCAGCATGTCTCTATAATCCGACGCCTTCCGCAGCCGGCGAAATCCGCTTCTTGCACGGTATTCAGGCGCGTCACCTGAAGGAGCCGCTTCGTTGCGCCGACACCGCCACCGATAGCGTGACCCCCAATTGGCTGGACGTATCTCCTATCTTAAGAAACACCGGAACATATCCGCCCGGCGCCACCCCATCCGGGATTTGTACATTCACCTGCATCAGCCCGGCCACCTGGCCCGGAGCGGCCCCATAGTATGTAACATTCGCCGGCTGGCCCCCTATCGTGACGCTGACCGGCAAGACCGGGTGCGGCAAGGGAGCGGTCGCGATTTTCCCGTCCGCTCCCGCGGCCTCAGTCTGCCCCTCGCCGGTGGCGTACAGTGAAATGTAGCCGCCCAACGCCACCGGATGGCCCGGCGAATTGATCTGGCCATCGGCATTGACCGCCGCGGCCGGACCCGCGTTCGATTGGTCCAGCGTAAACAGCCCCGGCGCGGATGCCGCTCCCGGCACGCTGAACGCGGGCGACGTTTGTCCCAGGTAACTAACGCTCGCCTGCACCGTGCTCCCGGTAACTCCGTACGGGACGATGGCCGCCACCTGCGTCGCGTAACTATAGAGTAGCGGCGCAGCCATCCCGTTGAAGGTCACGACCGTCCCCCCTAACTGGGTTCCGACTATTCCGTTTTGCGCCTGCGCCTGAGTAAGTTGAGCGGGACCTAGCCCGGCCCCATACAGAATCACAATCTCGCCGGGCGAAACCGGCCCTGCTATCTCGCTCGCCGCGTTTACCACGGCTCCAATCAGAGCCGAATAACTGGTGGGCCGTAACAGCCGGATCACGCCGTTGCCTGTATCGGCCACATAGATGTTACCCGCTCCATCCACCGTCAGGCCCTGCGGATTATTGAACAGCGCGCCAAGCGCGGGCCCCCCGTCTCCCGAATACCCGGTGTCGCATTGTCCCGCGATAACTGTTGGAATGCCTTCGGCACTCAGGCGCGAGATCTGACCCGCGCACGGCCCCACAAACAGTAAGTTGCCGGAAGCGTCGATCGCCAAGGGTGTTCCAGCATGCGCGTTAGCCTTGGTACTCGAAATCACGCCGCCTGGAGTAAGTTTCAGGATTGGCCCATCTTCCGCGATGAACAGGTTGCCGGCTCTGTCGACGGCTACCTGGTTTGGCTTGGAAAGTCCATCAAAACCCAGCATGCCGCCGTAAACGATGGTGTTGATCAGGGCGTCGGCGGAAACTGTCCTGAGGGCGTTATCTTTGGTGTCGGCGATGTATAAGTTGCCCGAGCTGTCCGCGGCGATTCCTTCAGGCGCCAATAACTCCGCGTTGGTAGCGAGGCCGCCATCCCCCAGCCCGTTGGGGCTGCATGCGCCTTGGCACGCGAAGACCCCGCCGCCCACCGCCGTCGTAATGCTTCCCGTAAGTGTCGCAATCTTTCGGATTCTGCCGCTTCCCTGGTCAGCAATCAGAAGGTTACCCGCAACGTCCAGCGCCAACGCCGACGGCTGATCCAGCAGCGCGCTCGCCGCCGACCCGTTGTCTCCAGCGAAGCCCGCCACGGTGCTCCCCGCGATGGTCGCGATCGGCCCGTTGACGGATAACTTCCGTACCCGATGGTTCACGGCGTCGGCGACATAAAGGTTGCCGTTAGAGTCGACCGTCAGTCCTTGCGGGTGGCCCAATCGCGCGGCGGACGCCGCCCCGCCATCGCCCGAGTAGTTAAAATTGCCGTCGCCCGCTAAGGTGCTGACGGTCAGATCGGGACTTACCTGGCGGATGCGGTAATTCGAGGCATCGGCAATGTACAGGTTCCCCTTTGCGTCGAGCGCCACGCCCGTGGGCTGATTCAACTCGGCGCTTGTCGCGGGGCCGCTGTCGCCCGAGAACCCTGCTACTCCAGTACCGGCGGCTACGTCGAATTTGCCATCGGGAGTGATCTGGATAATTCGGGAGCTTGACTGGTTCGCGATATAGAAGTTGCCCGCACGGTCGATTGTCATACCCGTGCCGCCCACCAGCGCGATGCGGTTCGGGTCGTAGTAATCGGTAACTCCGAAACTACTGATGGTTCCATCCTGCGCCACTTTACGGATGCGCCCATAACCGCTGTCGACGATGTACAGGTTGCCCGCCGCGTCGAAGGCCAGCCCGTAAGGCTCGCCTAACGAAGCATTCACTGCCGCGCCGCCGTCGGCCGAGTAGTCGCGATACCCGGTACCCGCCACTAAGGTAACTTTTCCGTCGAGCGATAGCTTCTCCACGATCGCCGCCGTCGGGTCTGAAAAATAGACATTGCCCGCATTGTCGAGCGCCAAAGCCAGCGGGTGCTGGAAGCCGGAAGCGTGCGGTACCGGCAGTTGGCTTGCGACCGTGCTGATGCTGCCGCTAGCGGTGATTTTCCGAATGCGGCCATTCCCGAAGTCCGCGATGTAAAGGTTACCCGCGGCATCGGGAGCGACCGCGGTTGGATTGTTCAGCTGCGCCGCAATCGCGGGGCCGCCGTCCCCCGAATAACCGGCCCTCGACGTGCCTGCGATGCGCGTCAGCGTGTCGCTCGGGTCGATTTGAAAAATGCAGTTGCTGCTGGCGAAATAGACGTGGCCGGCGGCATCCGTGGCCACCGCCGAAGTGGATTGCAGCGAAGCCCTCCGGGCCACCAACGGAGTCGGCGGCGGCGCGCCGCCAGCCACCGTCGAAACCACATACAGCTGGGCGCCTGCCGTGCCGGCGGTTACCAGCAGTAACCGCACAAGTCTAAGTTTCATCGCGTGTAGCCGAAACCGTAAGCAATCCAGCAGCCACTCGAGCCTCAAGCTTTTTCCTTGCAAAACACCCCGGTTCGCATGCCCGGCGCGCCCCCGCTGTGGCAATGATCGCCACGCAGTGAGGCCAATCGGGTCAACCTCGCTGGCGTGAGGCTTCTGTAGCCAGAGCACTTTATCTCCACCGTGACGGAAGGCAAACATCCCCGGATACAATCTGGAATATGAATTTCCAAGGCAAGACCGCCGTGGTCACGGGAGGCGCCAACGGCATTGGACTCGCCATTTCGAAAAACATCGCCGCCGCGGGCGGGTCCGTGTGGATCTTCGATCTGGCGTCCGAGAACCCGCGAGAAGCCGCGTCGTCCATAGGGGCTCAAGCCTGCATCGCCGATGTTACGGATCGCCCATCGTTGCAGCGTGCATTCGTTGCCGCGCCGGTGCCGGATGTCGTTGTCGTCAACGCCGGCGTCGCCCGCATCGCCGCCTTGCCTGAGACGACGCCCGACCTTTGGAACCGCACGCTGGCCGTCAATCTGACCGGCGCGTTCAACACCGTGCAGCTCGCGGCGGCGCGCATGCTGCCCGCCCGCAAGGGGGCCATCGTCTTAACCGCTTCCACCAATTCCTTCGACGGCGAAGCGGACCTCATCGCCTACAACGCCAGCAAGGCGGGCCTGCTGGGCATTCTGCACACCGCCGCCAACGAACTGGGCCCCTATGGCATTCGCATCAACGCGGTCTGCCCGGGTCTGATCCGCACACGCCTTACCGCCGCCAGTTTTTCGAATCCCAGCGCGCTGTCGGATTACTTCCGGCAGATCGCCCTGGGCCGCGGCGGCGAACCGGACGAGGTGGCGCAAGCCGTGCTGTTCCTGGCCTCCGACCTCGCGTCGTACATCACGGGAACCACGCTGGTAGTCGACGGCGGCCAGATGGCGGCCAAGTTCGGAACGTGGGGACAAGTCTCCGATAGCTTCGATGGCCAACGCTGGACGCGCGGCGCTTGATGCGGATCTCTACTATCCACGCGCATCCGGATGACGCCGAGATTCTCGCTGGCGGCACGCTGGCGCTGCTCTCCGCGTTGGGGCACGACATTACCATTGTCACTTTGAGCGCCGGCGATTGCGGATCCGCGCTGCATGGCCCGGACCAGATCGCCGCCATCAGAAAAGCCGAGGCCGCCGAAGCCGCCGCGGTGATCAACGCGCAATACCTCTGGGGCGGTTTTCACGATCTCGCGATTTTCAGCGATGATGCTTCGCGACGCTCCGTCACGGGTCTGCTGCGCGATCTTCGCCCAGATGTCGTTCTGACCGCCGCGCCCAGCGACTATCTATGCGATCACGAAGCCACCAGCCAGCTGGTGCGCGACGCCTGTTTCGCCGCGCCCATTCCGAACTACGCGACACCTTCGGCAAATCCTCCCCTCGCCGCTATTCCGCACCTCTACTTTATGGACCCGATCGATCAGCGCGACCGCGACGGCAACCTGACGCTTCCGGATTTCACCGTCGATGTAGCGTCCACGATGGACATCAAGACCGCCATGCTCGCCAAGCACCGCAGTCAACGCGAGTGGCTACAACAGCAGCACGGGATGGATGATTACCTGCAGCAGATGCAAGACTGGACCCGCGCCTGCGGCACGCGAGCCGGCATCACCTTCGGCGAAGGCTTCCGGCAATATAAGATTCATCCTTATCCCCATGAGCCGCTGCTCCAGCAGCTACTTGCCGCCCGCTAACCTATTCAGATTATTGACTCGGTTCACCAATACACCTAGCATCGCGGAATGCGTCAGGGTCTTCCCGTCATTTTGCTGTCCAGCGTTTTATGCGCCTGCCTCCTGGGCCAAAGTAACTTCGCCACTATCAGCGGCCGCATCGAGGACGCCTCGCGCGCGCCTATCTCCGGCGCCCATATCACGGTTCACGCCAAAGACACCGGGGCTTCCCGTTCCCTCACTTCCAAACCGGATGGGCTGTTCGAAGTTACTAACCTGTTGCCCGGCCAGTATTCTGTCGACGTCGATGCCAGCGGCTTTGCCCTGACCTCGCGCCAAGTGACGCTCGAAGTGGGGCAGAACATGGGCCTCGATCTGGTGCTGGGCCTCGGCCAGCAGCACGAGACGGTGGCGGTCGCGGCCATCGCCGAAACACTGAAGACGCAGGATGCCAGTCTCGGCGAGGTAATCGAACCCAAGTCCATTCAGGACCTTCCCTTGAACGGCCGAATGCTGCTCGACCTCGTGCTGACGGTGCCGGGCGCGCACATGGGCCACGGCGCGCAGACCGGCATATCCAATCCGCTTTACTGGCGGCCGGGTCAGGCTTCCTCGATTACCATCGGAGGCAATCGGCCCAACGCCAATTACTTCCTCCTCGACGGCGTCACGAACACCGATCCCACATTCAACACACAGAACTTCAGCCCCTCGCCCGACGCGGTGCAGGAATTTCAGGTGCAGACCGGCAGCTACCGGGCCGAGATGGGCGGCGCCGGAGGCGGCCAAATCAACATCATCACCAAGACCGGCACCAGCCACTTTCACGGCGCCGCCTATGAGTACCTGCGCAACAGCGCGCTCGACGCACGAACCTGGAACGAAATGCCGGGCGCCAGTCACCTGGTGCAGAACAACTTCGGCGCATCGCTCGGCGGTCCGGTCTATGGCAAGCGAACGTTCTTCTTCACGAACTACGAAGGCTACCGTCAAACCATGGCGCAAACTATGACCGAAACGGTGCCGACCGCGGCCGAAACGGGCGGCGACTTCAGCCAGAGCGGCGTCAATATCTACGACCCGGCCAGCGCACATCCTAATCCCAAGTACAACCCCGCGCTGCCGGTCAGTTTCGCCAATCCGCAGGTGCTTCGCGATCAGTTCCCGGGCAACGTGATCCCTCCCAGCCGCCTCAATCCCGCGGCAGTGAAGATGCTCCAGAATTATGTGCCGCGGCCCAACCTGGCCAGCGGCATGCTAAGCGGCATGACCATGCTGGGCGTTCCGACCGTGCTCGGAAGCGGAGGCGGCCAGGACTCCAACAATCTTCTCGATGTCCGCAATGCGCACATGCTCACCGACCAGGGCACCGTGCGCGTCGATCGCATCTTCGATCGCGGCGACGCCATCAACGTGCGCTACTCGGCCACCTCCGAGCGCGGCTTCATGCCGCAGAATCTTCCCGGCTACGGCTTCAATCACGACAACCTGGGACAGAATGGCTCGGTCATCTGGACGCATATCTTTTCGCCCGCCATGGTCAACACGGCGTCCGCCAGCGTCTCCCGCCTGGCCATGTTCCACTACACCGAAAACAACGGCGTGAACGATATCGTCGACGCGCTAGGCATCACCGGCGTCAACTTCGGCGGCCAGGGCGCCTGGGGCGCGCCGTACTTCAACGTGCAGGGCTTCTCGCCCATGGGCGATGCCTGGCTGGCCACGCCCATGCACATGTGGGACACGGTTCTTGAAGGGCGCGATACCTTGAGCTGGCAAGTCGGCCGGCACAGCCTGAAATTCGGCGGCAGTTACCGCTGGTATATCTGGCCCATGTGGGCGCTGGTGCAGAGCCGCGGTTTTTACTCCTTCACCCCGGGCTTCACCACCCAGACCGCGACCAACGACCGTACCGGCGATGCGCTGGCAAGCTTCCTGCTGGGGTTGCCGGCGGCGCGCCAGGTGCAAAACGGCGTCCCGACCATGGACCTGCGGCAGTGGCAAGCGGACGCCTTTGTGCAAGACACCTGGCGCGTGACTCCGCACACCACCGTCGACGTTGGCCTGCGCTACGAGTTTATGGCGCCGCTGGCCGACCTGACGCGGCCGTGGAGTAATCTCTTCTTGCAGAACGGCCAGTTAGCCGCGTTCATCGGCGGCCAGAACGGCACGCCGCGCGGGCTGATGTATCCCAATAAGCTGCGCTTCGCCCCACGCCTGGGCCTCGCCCACCACTTCGACCGTCAGGCCGTGGTGGTGCGCGCGGCCTACGGCATCTTCTATACGCCGGTGGACCTCAACACGTGGTGCAACCAACTGCACAATGTGCCCATCGTTTTCCCGATCACCCAACAGAGCGATAATTTCACGCCGGGCATCAAGGGCTTCAACTTCCCGCAGCCGGTGCTGGGCAGCACGGTCACCAGTTTCACCGCGCTCGATCCGCATGCGCCCGCGCAATACGTCGAGCAGTGGAGCACGTCCCTCCAAAAAAGTCTGGGCCGCGACACCACCGTCGAAGTCGGTTATCAGGGCGAGCGTGGTTTACATCTGCAGCGTGCTCACTTGATCAACAATGCTCTGCCGGGACCCGGCGCGCTGCAACCGCGGCGGCCCTATCCGGTCGCGACCTTCGTCCCTGGCACGGTGATTCCCTCCAACGTCACGGTGTCGAGCCTGAGCTTCCCGGTCAGCACGGTCAATTTTCTCGAGAACTCGGCCCGCAGTTGGTACGACGCCGGCTATGTCAACGTTCGGCGGCGCTATTCGAACGGTCTGAGTTTTCTAGCCAACTATACTTTTGCCAAAAACCTGAGCAACGCGCCGGATTTCCGCTCGCCCATGTTCGAGTCCGCGATACCGCAGAATAATAACGATCTGGCCGCCGAAAAGGGCCTTTCCTGCGACGTGCGCCATCGCTTCGTCCTGAGCGCCGTCTACGATATTCATCCGCTCTCGAAGGGCCGCTTCTCGCAAACCCTGACGCGCAACTGGCGGGTCTCGACGATCTATCAGGCACAGAGCGGCTTGCCGTTTACGATCTCGGTATTTGGCGACACCGCCAACGCCGGCACAGTCGTGGGCGAGAACCCGATTCGCGCCAACTACACGGGGCAGCCGGTGTTTGGCTCCGGCACTCGCTCGACGGATGCCTGGTTCAATCCGGCCGCTTTTGCCACGCCCCCAGCCTTCACGTTCGGCAACGTGGGCCGCAACACCGTCTACGGGCCCGGCATGCAGACTCTGGATATGGCGCTGGTGCGCGACTTTGCCGTAGCCGAGCGTGTGCGCTTCGAGATCCGCGCCGAAGCTTACAACGCGCTGAACCACTCCAACTGGGGCACCCCCAACCGCTTCGTGAACACGCCCCAGTTCGGCAGTATCACCGAAGCTTCGACCCCGGGCCGCGAATTTCAGATCAGCGCGCGCCTCTCCTTCTGATCCCACATAAAGTGCTCTGGCTACAAACCCCAAACCCATTCGTAGCCAGAGCACTTTATCTACCCCGAACGCCGGCTGGACCGGCGCTGAACCCCATGACAGTGATTAGAATGAGGACGCCGCGCTATGCAGGTTCTCCAGTTCATCACCTCCATTCCGTGGGATGTGCGCAAGGGCAGCGGCTGCTACGTCGGCACACGCACGCTGGCCGAGGCTCTGCGGGGTCCCGGGCTTCAGGTCGATGTGATCAGACCCCGCATCACCACGCCGGTCTACACGGCAACCCGGCTGTTATTCAACGAAAGCCTGCGCTGGCGGTGCTTCCACGACGCGGCGACGATCGGCATCGATGCCGATGGTTACGCCATTTCCCGCGGACCAAATTTGCCGCCGCACATCGCATGCATCAAAGGCGTTCTGGGCGACGCGGTACGCTTTGAAGCTGGGGCCGCGAAAGCCAGCCTGGCGTTTCAGGCGACCCTCGAAAGAAAACACGCGCGCCGCGCCGATCTTGTCATTACGATCAGCCGCTACTGCGCCGAGCGCCTGGAAGAACTCTACGGAGTAAAAAACGCGATCGTGGTGCCGGAGCTGATCGACTTACACGCCTGGCGCCACCTATTCAGAGCCAATCCAGCCGCGGCGCCGGCCGGCAAATTCATCCTCTTGTCGGTGTGCCGATTTTATGCGCGCAAGCGCTTGGACATACTGCTGCGCGCCGCGTGTCTGCTGCGAAAGACAATTCCCGAACTTGAAGTCCGAATGGTAGGGAACGGGCCCGAACGAGACCGCCTGCACCAGATCGCCAGGGAACTCGATCTCGGACCAACAGTTCGATGGCTCGGCGACGCCTCACCTTCCAACCTAGCCGAAGAGTACAACCGGTGTGATGTCTTCTGCCTGCCCAGCGTACAGGAAGGTTTCGGCATCGTGTTTCTGGAGGCGATGGCGGCGGGCAAGCCCATCGTCGCGGCGCGCGCCGCCGCCATTCCGGAACTGGTTCGAAACGGCCTTCTAGTGGAACCGGACAACCCCGAAGCGCTGGCCGAGGCGATTGTCCGGCTGTATCGAGATCCCGCCCTCCGCCGCTCGCTCAGTTCCGCGGGCCTTCGGGACGTCGAACAGTTTGAGATGCATCGCGTCGCCGCCCGTTTCTTATCGGAGATCGCCAAAGTGGCCCCATCCTTGCGGGCCGCAGCAAGCGAAGCCCATGAATGCGCTGGCGGAGCTACGAAAACCTAACCAGTGCCGTGGTGCAGGCCTTCAGCCTGCGAAGGGCTTTAGCCCGACAGAATCTCGCAATCTGGCTGAACCTCACCTGGCCAGGGGCCTGTGGGCCACATCGCTACTGTTCGAACACGATCCTGTCGCCCTTGCGCGTTTCAGTCCGCTTTAACGTTCCCGCCGGCAGTTCAATCAGCGAGTGTGCCGTCAGGCACGCCGAGAGCCGCCATGGGCCCACCGCGTGGCGCACTTTTTTTACCTTCAGGTCGCGGCTCAGATACACAAGGTCGATCGGGAAGCGCATGAAGAAGGTGTGCACCGATTCGCAGGGCACAATCCACAGTCCTTCCCCCTCGGCTAGTCCGTTCCGGCCCAGCAGCCCCTTGCGCCGTGTAGCCGCGGTCGAGGCTTCGTCAACCTTGTCTCCAATGATGGTGCCGCGCGATTGGTTCTTCACAATCATAAGTTGACCTGCTCCCAGCGGCGCAGTCCCTTGCTGCCGATGTCGCGGCGGTAATGCAGCCCCTCGAAACTAATCTGACTTACTCCGGCATACGCGTTGTCGCGCGCCTTCTGTAAGTCTTCACCACCGGCCGTGACCGCCAGCACCCGGCCTCCATTAGTTACTAAGTCGGCGCCCTCGCGCGCGGTTCCGGCCTGGAAGACCGTGGCCCCCGAAGCTTGCGCGCCGGCTATGCCGGCTATGCGGTGACCTCGCGCGAAGGGCCCTGGATAGCCCCCCGCCGTAAGTACGACACATAACGACGGCCCCTCGTTCCATTCAATTTGTGCGTCTCCTAAATCGCCATTTGCCGCGCGCAGCAGCAGGTCGCCCCAGTTACTCTGCATGCGGTGCATGATCACCTGCGTTTCCGGATCGCCTAAGCGCGCGTTGAATTCGAGTAACTTCGGACCGGCCGAGGTCATCATCAAACCGGCGTAGAGAAAACCCGTGAACTGCGTGGCGCGAATAGTTGGCTCGATGATGGTGTCCACTATGCGCTGTGTGTCGGAATTAGTCAGGATTCGGGAATCGCAGTAAGCGCCCATCCCGCCGGTGTTGGGACCCTGGTCGCCATCGAGCGCCGCCTTATGGTCCTGACACGGCTCGAGCGGCACACAGGATTTTCCGTCCGACAGGACAATGAAGCTGACCTCTTCGCCTTCGAGAAACTCCTCCATCACCAGCGGTGCGCCCAGGGTCTCGATCGCGGCTTTGGCTTCGGCGGCGGTGCGGGCCACGATCACGCCTTTTCCGGCAGCCAGGCCGTCGACCTTCAAGACCACCGGCAGATCGAATTGCGGCAAGGCATCCAGCGCGGCCGCCTGCGTCTCGGCCACTAGAAAGCGCGCCGTCGGTATCGCGTGTTTCGCGAAAAATTGCTTGGCGAAGATCTTGCTGCCTTCCAGGCGGGCGTTGGCCGCCGTGGGTCCCACGATTTTGCGCCCCGCGGCCAGGAAGCGGTCTACCACTCCCTCCACCAGCGGCTGCTCCGGGCCTACCACCGTCAGGTCGGCGTTTACCAGTTCAGCCGCCGCGAGTGGCGCCGTGTCCGGCAGGCAGTAAGCCAGTTCCGCGCAACCGGGGTTCCCGGGCGACGCAAATATCGTATTTTGTGT
>DOZZ01000240.1:39496-43465 GCA_003517725.1 Bryobacterales bacterium
GACATTGTCGTGGTGGGAGCCGGTCACGCCGGCTGCGAAGCCGCGCGGGCCTGTGCCCGCATGGGTCTTCGCACGGCTTTGGTCACGATGAATGTCGATCTTGTAGCACAAATGTCTTGCAATCCTGCCGTTGGTGGTATTGCAAAGGGACATCTGGTTCGGGAGGTCGACGCTCTGGGTGGTGTGATGGGCGAGGTCACGGATGCCGTGGGCATTCAATTTCGCCTGCTCAACACCAGCCGGGGTCCCGCAGTTTGGAGTCCCCGCGCCCAGTGCGACAAGAAACAGTATCGGGTGTACATGAAGGCGGTGCTTGAGGCGGTGCCGAACCTGCATCTCAAGCAGGCCGAGGTGGCGTCTTTGGTGATTGAAAACCACCGCGCTACGGGTCTTTTGCTGCGGGACGGCCGGACCCTCCAGGCGGGCGCCGTGATCGTCACGACCGGGACCTTCCTGAATGGCTTGGCGCATGTCGGCGAGCAAAAATATACGTGCGGCCGCAGCGGCGAGCCGCCCTCCCAGCTTTTGGGCGATCAGTTGCGCAGCCTTGGCCTGCCGTGGACCCGCCTGAAGACCGGCACTCCACCGCGTCTGGACGGCCGCACAATCGACTGGGCGCAGTTTCAGGAGCAGCCCGGCGACGCTGAGCCCACCCCTTTTTCCTTCCTGACCGACCGCATCGACCGGCCGCAGATCTGCTGCCACTTGGGTCACACGACCGCCGAAACGCGGCGCGCGATTATGGACAGCATTCGGCGGTCTCCTTTATATAGCGGCCAGATTGAGGGCATCGGGCCGCGCTACTGTCCGTCGATCGAAGATAAGTTCGTGAAATTTCCAGACAAAGCCGCGCACCAGATTTTTCTGGAGCCGGAAGGCCTGGACACGCACGAGATTTACTTGAACGGCATGTCAACCAGCATGCCCATCGATGTTCAAACCCGGATGGTAGCTTCGATTCCGGGGTTGGAACATGCCGAGATGATCCGGCCCGGTTATGCCATCGAATATGACGCGATCGATCCGCGCGCGCTGGACCACAGGCTGGCGGTGAAATCGATTGAGGGCTTATTTTTAGCTGGCCAGATCAACGGCACCTCCGGCTACGAGGAAGCGGCCTGTCAGGGATTGATTGCTGGTATCAATGCCGCCTGTCAACTAGGCAGTGTGCCCGAGCTGGTGATTGGCCGGGAGCAGGGATATATCGGGATCTTGGTCGACGACCTGATCACCAAGGGAGCCGATGAACCCTATCGCATGTTTACCTCGCGGGCCGAGTACCGGCTGCACCTGCGGATCGACAATGCCGATGAGCGGTTAACGCCCCTTGCCCAGCGGGTGGGCCTGGCCAGCGCGGAACGTTGGGCGTTGTTCACCAAGAAGGCAGCCCAAAAGAGCCGGTTGATGGGCGCGCTGGCGAACCATCGCCACAGCCAATGGCTGAAGCGGCCGGAGTCCGGGATTGGCGGGATTGCCGAGTGGGTGCGCGAGATTTTGGGCGAGGAGCCGGTGCGCGGCCTGCTAACGACCGTCGAGACCGAGACGAAGTACTCGGGCTACATGGCGCAACAGCAGCGGCAGATTGAGCGGATGAAGGTCGGCGGCGGACGTATGATCCCCCGGGCCTTTGTTTTTCGCGAGATTCCGGGGCTCTCGCGGGAAATTCAGGAGAAGCTGGAGCGGGTCCAGCCGGAAACTTTAGACCAGGCACTGCGAATTCCTGGCGTAACGCCTGCCGCTGTGGCTATTCTGGATGTTTACCTGACGGCCCGGGCCTTGGTCTGATGTTTTTGCGCGTGATGTTTCACGTGAAACATAGGTCGCGGGAATGGACCGGAATGTTTCACGTGAAACTATTTTGAGCAAAATCATCGCAGTTTCCAACCAAAAAGGCGGCGTCGGGAAGACCACGACCGCCATCAATGTAGCCGCCTCGCTCGCTGCCAACGATTTGAAAGTCCTGTTGGTGGACTCCGATCCGCAGGGCAATGCCACTTCCGGCGTCGGAATTCGCAAGGATCTGGAGAATTCCTCCCTCTATCACGTCCTTTTGGGGCACGCGCCTATTGCCGACGCCGTGGTCGCCACCGAAATGGAAGGACTTCACCTGCTGCCGGCCGATAAGAACCTGGTCGGGGCCAATTTGGAAATGGTGGGCGTTAACCAGCGCGAAACGCTACTGCGGGCCGCCTTGGAGACCGTTCGCGATCAATACGACTATATTTTGATCGACTGCCCGCCCGCCCTGGATTTGTTGACGCTCAACGCTCTGATGGCCGCGGACTCCGTACTGGTCCCGATTCAGTGCGAGTTTTTCGCGTTGGAAGGTATTTCGGAGCTGATGGATACCCTCGACCGAATTCGCGCCTCCTTCCACCATGCGATTGCGCTGGAAGGTATTGTCCTGACCATGTACGACGAGCGCACCAATCTGACGCGCCAAGTCGCTAATGATCTACGGGAATTCTTCGGGACCGATGTTCTGAAGACGGTGATCCCCCGCAGTATCAAATTGGCCGAAGCGCCCAGCTTTGGTAAGCCTGTTATGCTCTACGACGTGCGCTCGAAGGGCGCCGAAAGCTACATCCAACTCGCGAAAGAAATCCTAAGTCATGGAAAACAAGAAAGATCTCCCGCGCCGGGCGCTCGGTAAAGGCCTCTCCTCGCTGATCCGTCCGCCCTCCACCCCGCCGCCGCGTGAAGAAATCGAAGCGCGCGATCTGCCCGTCACGACGTTGCCGCACGGCGCCTTACGCCCCAATCCACTGCAGCCGCGCAAAACCCGCGAACCGCACCATATGGAGGAGTTGACCCAATCGATCAAGGAACATGGCATCATTCAGCCCATCGTCGTCCGGCTGAAGGACGGCTACTACGAGATCGTGGCCGGCGAGCGGCGCTGGCGCGCAGCCCACAAGGCGAACTTAACGCATGTGCCGGTAGTGGTGCAGGAAGTTAGCGATGAACGGCTGCTCGAAATCGCCTTGGTCGAGAACATTCAGCGCGAGGATCTTAACCCGATCGAGCTGGCCATGGCGTACAAAACCTTGGCCGAAACGCTCCGCCTCAACCACGACGAGATTGCCTCGCGCACGGGTAAGGACCGCAGCAGCGTCACCAACGCGCTGCGCCTGTTGCAACTAAGCCCCGCGGTGATGACCATGGTGAGCACCGGCGCTCTTTCGCCCGGACACGGGCGGGTGTTGCTGCGTATCGAGGAGCCCGCAAGGCAACGCGACGTGGCGGGCCGCGCCTGTGATGGCAAGATGACCGTGCGGCAACTGGAAGATTACATTGGCGTAGCCCAGCCGAAAAAGTCGCGCGAACCCAAGCCTGAAGCCGCGCCCGATCCGAACGTCAAGGCGGCGATTTCGCACCTCGAGCAGGCGCTCGGAACGAAGGTGCGGGTGGTCGAGAAAACGCAGGGTAAGGGCCGGATCGAAATCGACTACTACTCGGTAGACGACCTTAACCGGATTTATGAGCTGATTGCAGGAGATGCAGAATTGCGGTGAGCTCGCGCCGCACTTCGATCAGCGGATCATCCTTGTAAAACGTAGTAAACAAAGGAGCTTGCGTCTCAGGAGACTTGGGGGTAGCTTTGACCTGAAGAGCCTGGCGGGCGCCTTCAATCGTATAGCGCTTTGCGTAAAGAAGTTCTTTAATGGTTAAGAGAAGTTCGACATCTTTGCGCCGGTAAAGCCGATGACCGGTGCCGGACTTTTTGGGATTGAGGCTCTTGAACTCACTCTCCCAGTAGCGCAATACATAAGGTTCGACACCCAGCAGCCGGCTCACTTCGCCGATGCGGAAGTATAGCTTGTCGGGGATTTCAGGCCGGTCGGATTGAAGCGCCGCTCCACCCATGACTCAGCGACAATCCTATCACTTCGCGGACGACGCAGGTTCCTGGTAAAGCCCAAGGACGTTCCCGGCGGGGTCGCGGAAGCGGGCGGTGATTTCGGGCGC
>DOZZ01000240.1:43472-43930 GCA_003517725.1 Bryobacterales bacterium
ACGCTGTCGCGCTTGATGTAGAGCAGCAGCCCGGGTTGGGCCGATGCCGGGCGGCCCAGAACCCACGCCCCGCCGACCTGGCCCGTCGAGTCGTCAAAAGCAGTGCTGCCATCGCCGCGAGTCCGGATGTTCCAGCCGAAGACGCGCTGGTAGAAGGCGGCCGAACGCGCGATGTCGGTCGCGGGGATTTCGACGTAGCAGATTTTGCCATCGGTCGTAGGCATGGCTATAGCTTAACTAGAGGTGTCATAATACGCACATTATGAAAAAACTCCTGCCCGCGCTTCTGATGCTTGGATCGGGGTCGCTGTTCTTGCTCGCCGCGCAAACAAGCCACGGACCTGTGGAAGTCAGCGCTGCCATTCATCACGACGTTTCCCCTCCCTTATATTCCATGGCCTCCTCGTCGCCCGGCACTGAAATGCGGCGCGAGAAGCCTTTGCGGCTGATTCCGCAAA
>DOZZ01000240.1:44154-44560 GCA_003517725.1 Bryobacterales bacterium
GCCGCCCCGCCCGACACCAACGGCGCGGTGGGCGCGACGCAGTACGTGCAGTGGGTAAACGAGAGCTTTGCGGTGTTCAACAAGAGCACTGGAGCAATCGCGGCGGGCTTTCCGAAGGCCGGCAATACGCTCTGGACCGGCTTCGGCGGCGGCTGCGAAACCAACAATGACGGCGATCCGATCGTACAATACGATAAGGCCGCGAACCGGTGGATCATGACGCAGTTTTCGGTATCGACCACGCCCTATCTGCAGTGCGTGGCGGTCTCGACGACTTCCGATGCCACGGGCGCTTATAACCGGTACGCGTTCTCCTACGGCAACACGCAATTTCCGGATTACCCGAAACTGGGGGTCTGGCCCGATGCCTATTACATCTCGTTCAACATCTTCAACAACGGTTCGA
>DOZZ01000240.1:44694-46427 GCA_003517725.1 Bryobacterales bacterium
TTCTTTCTGAATTTTGGTTCCAACAGCCTAAATCTTTGGAAATTCCACGTGGATTGGGCGACGCCCGCCAGCACGACCCTGACCGGCCCGACAAACATTCCCGTGGATACTTTCACGGCAGCCTGTTCGGGCGGCGGAGCCTGCATCCCGCAGCCGGGTACCAGCCAGAAACTCGACTCACTGGCAGATCGCCTCATGTATCGCTTGGCATACCGGAACTTCGGCACCCATGAATCGCTGGTCGTAAACCATAGCGTTACTGCTTCAGGCAGCAAACGCAGCCAAGTCACCGGCGTTCGCTGGTATGAGTTGCGCAATCCGCTCAGTACATGGTCCGTTTATCAGCAGGGCACGTTCAGTCCGGATAGCACCAATCGCTGGATGGGCAGCGTCGCGATGGATAAAGTAGGCAATATAGCCTTGGGGTACAGCGTATCGAGCGGGGCGGTGTTTCCGTCGATCCGAGTCACGGGGAGAGTCCCGACCGATCAGCCAGGCACGATGGAAGGTGAGAACATTATAATGAGCGGAGCGGGCTCGCAGTTGCGCAACCTAGCCCGGTGGGGCGACTACAGCGCCATGACGGTGGACCCGAGTGATGACTGCACTTTCTTTTACACGACCGAGTACCTGAAGAGCAGTGGCACCTTCAATTGGAGCACGTGGATCGCGAGCTTCAAGTTGCCAAGCTGCCGATAGACGAGCGTCCGCGCATTAAGAAGCGCCGGGGTTCTCCGGGGCGCCTTCCCAGGCTCTCAGAAACTCCTGCGCTTTTTCTGAGGTGTGCAGATAGGCGAAGCGGGCCACCTGGCGGCCCACGTCTTTGACGCGCTTTTCGATGGCACTGTCCCGCAACTTCCCAGAGGAATCAAAGAGCTTGTAGGCTTCGGCGATGGACGCTTGTTCCGGGATGACCCACGCGTGCAGCGCCCGGCCGATCGTCCGCAGGCTATTGAGCGCGTGGACTGCGCCCAGCGCGCCGCCCGACACGCCTACCAGCCCGATCATCTTGCCTTCGATTTCGTCAAAGCCCATCAGGTCGAGCGCGTTCTTCAACACACCGCTAAAGCTGCCGTGGTATTCGGGCGTGGCGAGAATGATGCCGCCAGCCGCTTTGACCTCGCGGCGCAGGCGGAAGACGTCTTCCGGATAAGCCGTTTGGTCCATCTTGCCGTCGCAAAAAACAAGGTCGTACTCCTTCAAATCGATCAACTGAGTTTGGGCGCCGACCTCCTGAGCGCCGTGCAGCGCCATTTGCAGAGCCATGCGGGTGAAGCTGCCGGGGCGAAGGCTGCCGCAGAGGCCGACGACGCTGACAGATTGGCCGGGTGTGCTCATAGAGATAGGACTACTGAGCGATAGGGGAAGACTCAGCGGAGATGGAAGGTGTCCTCGGGGATTTCAGTAAGTCGGGCGGGTTGAAACCCGCTGCAGGTTGAAACCTGCCCCACAAAGGCTAGTGGGCGGCTGCGGCTGCGGCGCCGGGGCGGCTGCGGCGCATGATGAAGACCATCGGTGTCAGGCATAAGGTTATGATCGCCATCACCCAGATTACGTTGACGTAGGCCAGCGTCGCGGCTTGCCGCGCAATAAGGCCCGCGACCATGGCGTAGGCCTGGTGCGTGGCCGTGACCGAGTCAATGCCGGTGGCCATGAACTTGGCGCTCAGGCCGGCGATCAGCGTTGCGAAGGCCGGGTTGTACGCGTTGGCGTGCTGCGTCAGGTTGCTTTGC
>DOZZ01000240.1:46606-47127 GCA_003517725.1 Bryobacterales bacterium
CGGGCCAGGTTGATCATGCCCGAGACCTGGTTGTTCTTGTCGCGCGGAATGCCGGCGTAGGCCAAGGTGTTGTTGGGGATGAAGACGAAGGCCAGGCCGATCACCTGGAACAGGCGCATCATCACGGCCGTCCGGAAGTCGATGCCGAGCGACAGGCTGGTCATGTGGAAGAGAGCCAGCGAGGTGGCGAGAAAACCGGCGGCCATCATGTAGCGGGCATCGACTTTCGAGACCAGGCGGCCCGCGATGGGCATCATCAACATCAGCGCGAAGGCGCCGGGCGAGAGCGACATGCCGGCCTGCTGCGCGCTGTACCCCAGCAGAGTTTGCAGGAACTGCGGGATGATCACGGTGGTTCCGAAGAGCACCATGCCGAGCGTGAACATGAAGAAACAGGCGGTGGCGAAGTTGCGGTTGCGCAGCAGGCGTATGTCGACGATGGGGTCGTCATGACGCAACTCCCACACGACGAAAACGCCCAGCAGGACGACGGCCGTGATGCTCATCGACGTGATGAAGGA
>DOZZ01000019.1:0-1554 GCA_003517725.1 Bryobacterales bacterium
GTGTTTCTGGAGAGCCCGACAATCTGCAGACCTGCCAGTCAGCACCATCTCCGACGCTCAGCGCGATCGTGTCAATGCCAGGAACTCATCCCGAGTTTCTTTGCGCTCCCGGAAGTCGCCCAGCATGGCGCTCGTAACGGTGCCGGAGTGCTGTTTCTCCACGCCGCGCATCATCATGCAGAAGTGCTGCGCTTCACAAATAACCCCCACGCCGACCGGGTCGAGCACGTCCTGAATGCATTCCGCGATCTGCTGCGTTAGCCGCTCCTGGATCTGCAACCGCCGGGCGAACATATCCACGATGCGCGGCAGCTTGCTCAGGCCAATCACGCGATCGCGCGGGATATAGGCGATGTGGGCCTTCCCGAAAAAAGGCAGCATGTGGTGTTCGCACAGGCTGAAAAATTCGATGTCTCGGACGATCACCATTTCGTCGTAGGTGACGGCGAAGAGCGCCTCGTTGACGATGTCTTCGATCCGGGTCTGGTAACCGCTGGTGAGAAAACGCAGAGCCTGATCCACCCGCGCCGGAGTTCTGAGCAGGCCTTCGCGCGCCGGATCTTCGCCCAGCCGCGCGATCATCTGAGCCACCAAAGGCTCGAGCGAGTTCTGGATGTCGCGCTGCGCAATCATCTCGACGTTGGTTTTAGGCTTGGCCATGGGCATGTACCTCAAAGATGTTGCGCGCCGTTTCTTCGATGCGAACCTTTTCGAGCACGGGCAAATCGCCCTTGAATTCCGAGCGCCAGCTGCGTTCAAGCATTTGGAAAATCTCGAGGCTTAAATTTTCAGTAGTAGGGATGTAGTGGCCGGCAAACGCGGGCACATCGCGATTGAGATCTTTACTCTCGACATGTTCGAGCACGGCGTGGCGCACCAAGCGATCCAGCGTCTCACGGTCCACCGCCAGCCCGGTAGTGGCATCGACTGGCCCTCGGACGGTCACTTCCAGTTGGTAGTTATGACCGTGGCCAAACGGGTTATTGCATTTCCCGAAAAGCTCGCGGTTGGCTTCGTCCGCGAGCAGCGGCGAATGCAGCCGGTGCGAGGCGCTGAAGGCGTAGCGGCGCGTGACGGTGATCATCTGCCGCCCCCGAAGTATTCGACAAAAAGCTCAGGCGTCTCATAGACCCGCACCGAATGCAGCGTGCCGCGGCCTCGCGGCAGACAGTGCTCGATGCGGCGCCAGATGTCGATGGCGATATTCTCAACCGTCGGAACAACCTGCGCGAACGTGTCGACTTCGCGATTCAAAAAACGGTGATCGTAAACCGCCTCCACTTCGCGGTTCAGGATGAGTTTGAGGTCTTTCAGGTCCAGGATCATGCCGCTAACGGGATCGGGCTCGCCTTCGAGGGTAACGTCCACGATGTAGTTGTGGCCGTGGCCGTTGGGATTAGCGGCAGCGCCATAAACGCGGCGGTTCTCGGCGTCGGAAAGCTGAGGGCTGCGGCAGACATGGGAGGCCGAAAAGTCGAATCTGCGGGTGATCAGCATGACCAGAGGTTTGGATGCGGCCGGCACACACCGCGATACACTGATTGTATCGCCAAG
>DOZZ01000019.1:1685-2258 GCA_003517725.1 Bryobacterales bacterium
CACGAAGCGGTGGTCAATTCGGGCGACCCCGCCCCGCATTTCGCCATCACCGCGGATAGCGGCCGCACCGTGACCGAGAAGAACTTCGGCGGCAAACTGCTGCTGGTCAATTTCTGGGCGAGCTGGTGTCCGCCGTGCGTCGAAGAAACGCCTTCGCTGGACCAACTGCAACGGCAGCTGGGCCCTAGCGGGCTGGTCGTGCTGGCCATCAGCGTCGATAAAGACGCCAACGCGTACCGCCGTTTTCTGGCGCAGCAAAAGGTCGCTTTTCTGACCGCGCGCGACGGCGACCAGAAGATTAACGCGGATTACGGCACGTTCCAATACCCCGAGAGTTACCTGATCGACACCGGCGGCAAGGTGGTCGAAAAGATCATTGGCCCGCGCGATTGGGCCGATCCCGCGATGCTGAGCCATGTCCAGTCTCTCCTGTGAAACGCAGTGGTTGACCGAGGCGTGCCGGCGCGAACTGGCCAAGCGCCTGGGTCCGCGCGGTTTCCTCGATAACGCCCAGGATCTGGCGCTTTATGAGTACGACGGCAGCGTCGATAAGCAGCGGCCCGAGATCGTGGT
>DOZZ01000019.1:2285-5320 GCA_003517725.1 Bryobacterales bacterium
CTCGAAATCGATATCGAGAACGAGCGCGCCGTGGTGCAGCCGGGCGTGGTGAATCTGGACATCACCCTGGCGGTGCAGGCGCGCGGCTGTTTCTTCGCGCCCGATCCCTCTAGCCAGAAAGCCTGCACCATCGGCGGCAATGTGGCGGAGAATGCCGGCGGGCCGCACACGCTGGCTTACGGCGTCACGACCAATCACGTGGTGGGGCTCGAATGCGTGCTGCTGGACGGCTCCGTGATCGAGACCGGCGGCTTCGAGACGGACCTGCCCGGCTACGATCTGAACGGCCTGCTAACCGGTTCGGAAGGCACGCTGGTGCTGGTGACCAAAATTATCGTGCGGCTCATGCGCATGACCGAAACCATCAAGACGCTGCTGGCGATCTACGATTCGACCGACGACTGCGCCCGTACCGTGGCCGAGATCACGGCGCGCGCCATCACGCCGGTGGCGGTCGAGATGCTGGATGGCGAGATGCTGCGCATGGTGGAGCATGCCACGCACGCGGGCTTTCCGCTGGATGCCGCGGCCGTGCTGCTGATCGAGCTCGAAGGTTTGACCGAAGCCGTGGAGAATCAGGCGGAGCAGATCCGCGCCGTGTGTGAAACCTGCCATGTGCGCGAGTTCCGGGTGGCGCAGTCGGCGGCGGAGCGTGACCTTTTGTGGAAGGGCCGCAAGAATGCGTTCGGCGCGATCGGGCGCGTCAGCCCCACTTACTACGTGCAGGACGGCGTGGTGCCGCGTTCGCAGATCGTGGGCACGCTGCGCCGCGTGGCGGAAGTATCGCAGAAATATGGCTTGCGCATCAGCAACATCTTTCACGCCGGCGACGGCAATCTGCACCCCATCATTCTGTTCGACGCGCGCGTGCCGGGCGAACTCGAAAAGGCGCGCACGGCTGGCGAAGAGATCCTGGCGCATTGCATCGCGGTGGGCGGTTCCATCACGGGCGAGCACGGCGTGGGCATGGAGAAGAACGAAATGATGAGCACGCTGTTCAGCAGCGATACGCTGGACGCCATCAAATCGTTCAAGATGTTGTTCGACCCCGACAACCGGCTGAATCCTGGAAAAGTACTGCCTACGGGCAAAGGCTGCCTGGAGATACGCCAGAGCGGTTTAGGGCGCGTCTACTAGGCTGCCTTCGGATGACAGCAGCACTGGCTGCCAATCGCATCGAGCAGCACGGCGGTGGTGAACGGCTTGTAGAGCACCGCTTCGGAAGTCTTCAATTGGCTCTGTCCAGTGGTATAGATCACGCGCAAGCAACGCTGTTTCTTCCTGAGCCGCGCGGCCAAAACTTCGCCGCTGGCATCCGGCAACTCAAACTCGGTCAGCAAGAGGTCGACGCCTGAAATCTCCGCGGCCTCAGCGGCGCTTGCGGCAGTCAGCACATCATAGCCGTGGCTCCTAAGGGCCGCGCGGATGAAGGTGCGCACGATCGGCTCATCATCGACTACCAGGATGCGGGGGTTCATTGGAACTTCCTCCTGCATCTCTTCAGATGCTTGCGGCTGCGGCACGTTGCTTAAGCTTTACTCACAATTGGATTCAAAGATCCCGTTGTGGCTCCTTGCGTATTGATCGGTGGAATTCTCGAATTCTGTAGGGCTGACGCACCCAAAAGTTCTATACCGGCCAGGTTATGTCCTTGCTTTTCAAATATTAGAATGAGAATTTTTCATACCGGCCAGTACCTTTGCTGTATACCACTCCATGCAACTCTGCTCCTTATGGCGGGCGCGTCGTGCACACGTTTCCGCCGAGGAGCGGATTGTCAGGTTTCGTCGCATCCTGCAATCCGCTCAAAGTTTCCCCCACTATAGACGGGCGCTGCGGGTTGCGGACCTGGACACCCGGGAGGCCATGCGCGGCGTCGATAACATCGCCGCGGCACTCGAGCGCCTGCCGGTGCAGCCCGAAACCATGATGTTCCGCGACGCCTGGGCGAAACCCAGGATGACCCCGCGGCTGTGCCACCCCTTGGCCATCACGTCGCGCACCGCCATTGTCGCGGCCGACTTCCAAGCCGAGCCGGATAGCCGGCTCTTCCGTTGGAGCGAAGACACGCGTGCGCTCGAAAGCTTTGCGCCGCAGACCATCGCCGCCGACGTCTTTCACCTGCGCGCCATTGCCGGCGCCATGGAAACCGGGCATCTGAGCTTGCGGCCGCTGCGGCATGCCGTGATTGCGTTCTCGGGAGCCGCGCAGGGCGATTTGACGCAGCGCGATCTGGATATCCTATGGCGCGTGTTTCAGGTGCCCACCTTCGAACAGCGCCTGGGTGGCGATGGCGTGCCGATCGCGCGCGAATGCGAGGTGCATGACGGATTGCATGTCGCGTTGGAGAATGCCGTGGTGGAGCAGATCGACGGGGAACTGGTGCTGACGTCGCTCACTGACACCGCGTGCCCGGTGCTGCGGGTGAGGACCGGTTACGCCGCGACCATGGTGGAAGGCCTGTGCCACTGCGGCCGGGCCGAGTCGCGCATTCGGGGACTGGCCCGGCTCGAGCGCCACACAGCCGCGCTGAGCGCCGGCGCTAATTAATCACCGGCGACGGGCGTCGCCAAATCTTTGCGAACGCGCTGGATGATGACTTCGATCTCTTCATCCATGATGCCCTTTTGCTTGTCGGCGAGGGCCGTGAAATCGCGGTAGACCTCGTCCAGTTCTTCGCGGCCGAGGGTGTAGCCCAGTTGCTCGGCGCGCTGCTTCAGAGCGTGGCGGCCGCTGTGCTTACCCAGCACCAGGCGGCCTTCGGGGACGCCCACCGACTTGGGGTCGATAATCTCGTAGGTCGAGCGTTCCTTCAAATAGCCATCCTGGTGGATACCGGCTTCGTGCGCGAAGGCATTGCGGCCGACGATGGCCTTGTTGGGCTGCGGCCCGAAGCTGATCAGCGACGTCAGCATCTGGCTGGCGGCGAAGAGGTGCTCAATATGGACGCCGGTGCGATACGGGAAAATATCGCGCCGTGTCTGCAGGATCATGACGATCTCTTCAAGCGAACAGTTGCCGGCCCGCTCACCGAT
>DOZZ01000019.1:5525-5772 GCA_003517725.1 Bryobacterales bacterium
ATGCGGCCGATCAGCGCGGCATATTCGGCCGGCACCGAGTAGCCGACCGTGTCGGGAATGTTGACGGTGCGGGCGCCGGCCGCGACCACGGCACGCGACACCTGCTCCAGATAATCGGGGTCGGAACGGGCTCCGTCTTCGGCGGAAAACTCTACGTCATCGACATATTTCCGAGCTAGCTCAACAGCAGCAACTGATTCTTCCAGAACCTGTTCGCGAGATTTCTTCAACTTATACTTCAGGTGAA
>DOZZ01000019.1:6054-6218 GCA_003517725.1 Bryobacterales bacterium
GAAGATCCAAACGCGGTTGTCCATGGGGTCGGTCTCCAGTCGGTACTATTATCGAAAGGCCGCAGCAATTAAGCAAATTTATTCGGCTAAGCCTGTAGATAAGTTAATCTTATCATCAGGCATCCATGGAACTCGCTACTCTGAACGTCTTTCTGGTGGTTGCG
>DOZZ01000279.1:0-11588 GCA_003517725.1 Bryobacterales bacterium
AAATCCAGAAAATCGGTGACCGAGCCTTGCAGCACGCGGTCCAGCACATTGCCGAGCGCGCCGCCGAAGATCAGCGACAGCCCGATCGCGGTGGGCCGGTCGAGGCGCGCGATGCGCCACAACATGGTGCCGATGGCGGCCAGCGCGGCCAGCGAGAAGGCGATCAGCACGGCGGTACGCACGGTCGAGCTCGATTCCGACAAAATGCCGAAGGCCACGCCCGCGTTGCGCGACTTCACGATGTCGAAGAAGCCCGGGATCACCGGCTTGACGTCGAACGCGGTCACGTTGGCTTCCACCAGGTACTTCGAAACGCGATCCACGGCGAAGACCGCCAGGCCAATCAATACGGCGGCCCGGCGCGTCAGCCGCTCAGGCATGCAGGATCTCGTCCACCGCGGCGGCGCAGGAGGCGCAGATGGTCGGGAAGCGCGAGTTCGACCCGACGTCTTCGGTGTATTTCCAGCAGCGCTCGCACTTTTTGCCGGCCGCGCGTTCGACCGCGACCGATAGCGCCTCGCCCGTGTTGTTCAGAGCCACTTGCGACACGATGAACAGACCCGGCAACTCGGCGGCATATTCGGCCAGCAGCGGGTGCAGGTCGCCATTTGCGCTCAGGCGCACCTGCGCTTCGAGCGGCGCACCGATAAATTTCTCCTGTCGTGCGGTTTCAAGGCTCTTCAAAACTTCCTGCCGTACCAGCATCAGCCGATCCCAGTTCGCGCCGCGTTCCCGCGCTTTTTCCGGAATACCCTGGCTGAGTTCCGCGGCTAGAGGGAAGTACGCGGTGTGCACGCTCCCGGTTCCGCCCAGCAGCGGCCAGACTTCCTCGGTGGTGAAGGTCAGGATGGGCGCCAGCAGCCGCACCAGCGCATGCGCGAGCCGGAACAACGTGGTCTGCGCGCTGCGCCGCGCCCTGGAGTTCGGCGCCGACGTATACAGCCGGTCTTTCAGGACATCGAAATAGACTGAGCTCAGGTCGACCGTGGCGAAATCGTAGACCGCGCGATAGACCCGGTGGAACGCGAAATCCTGGTACGAGGCCAGGCATCGGGCCACCAAATCTTCCGCGCGCAGCAGAATCCACTGGTCGATCTCGAGCAGCTCTCCGCCGGGCAAGGCGTGCGCGGCAGGGTCGAAATCGTGGATGTTGCCCAGGATGTAGCGGAAGGTGTTGCGCAGCTTGCGATAGGCCTCGGACAGGCGCGTCAGAATGGTGCTCGACATGCGCACGTCTTCGTTGAACTCGACCGAAGCCGACCACAGACGCAGCACTTCGGCGCCGTATTCCTTGATGATCTGCTCGGGCGCGATGACGTTGCCCACTGACTTCGACATCGCCCGGCCCTCGCCGTCGAGCGCCCAGCCGTTGGTGGCGCACGCGCGATAGGGCGCGCTGCCGCGCAGTCCGACGCCGATCAGCAGCGAGCTATGGAACCAGCCGCGGTACTGGTCGCCGCCTTCCAGATACACGTCGGCGGGCCAGCGCAGCCCGTTGGCTTCCGTTAGCACCGCAAGATGGCTGGAGCCGGAGTCGAACCACACGTCCAGGATGTCGTTCTCTTTGGTGAACTCATGCGTGCCGCAAGCTTTGCACAGCGTGCCTTCGGGGATTAGCTCCGCGGCGGAGCGTTCGAACCATACATCGGCCGAATGCTCTTTGAAGAGCTCGACGACGCTATCCAGAATTTTGCGATCGATCAGCGGCTCGCGGCACTTCGCGCAGTAGAACACCACGATCGGCACGCCCCACACACGCTGCCGCGAGATGCACCAGTCGGGACGCGTCGCGATCATGTTCGAGATGCGCTCCCGCCCCCAGGCGGGCTTCCACTCGACGGCGCGGATGGCCTCGAGCGCGTTCTCGCGCAGATTGTTGCGGTCCATGCCGATGAACCACTGTTCGGTCGCGCGAAAGATGGTCGGCTTGTGGCAGCGCCAGCAGTGCGGATAACTGTGCTCCACCTTCTGCTGGGCCAGCAGCGCGCCGTGCTGCTCCAGTATTTTGATGACGATGGGGTTGCTCTCCCACACCGTCTTGCCCAGAATTTCAGCCGGCAGAGCGCCTAAAGTTTGCGGCTGGAAGAAGCGGCCCGCGGCATCCACCGGGCAATAGGTTTCGATGCCATAGCGCTGGCTGACGACGTAATCTTCCTGGCCATGGCCTGGCGCCGTGTGCACCGCGCCGGTGCCCTGCTCGAGCGTCACGTGATCCGCCAGGATGCCCAGCGAATCGCGATCGAGAAACGGATGCCGGAAGACCGTGTGCTCCAGTTGCGTGCCGGCGAAACGCGCCAGCACCGTGTATTCGGACCAACCGCACTGCGCCGCGGTGGTGGCCACCAGATCGCTCGCGACGATATACACGCCGCCGCCGGTCTCGACCGCCGAATACTCGAACTTGGGATGAAACGAGATCGCGAGATTAGCCGGAATAGTCCACGGCGTGGTGGTCCAGATCAGGCCGTAGACTTCTTTGCCGGCGAGCTCCGGCGCGATCTTGACGGGATCGGAAACCAGGCGGAAGCGCACCCAGATGGACGGGCTGGCGTGGTCTTCATACTCCACTTCGGCTTCGGCCAGCGCGGTGCGATCATAGAGGCACCAGTGCACCGGCTTCAGGCCTTTGTAGACGTAGCCCTTATCTAAAAAGTCGACGAACGCGCCCGCAATCACGGCCTGATACGCCGGATTCATCGTCAGGTACGGGTCGTCCCAACGCCCGAACACGCCCAGCCGTTCGAAGTCCGCGCGCTGCTTGACCACCCAGCTCTGCGCATATTTGCGGCACTCGCGGCGGATCTCGGCGGGCGACATCTTGGCTTTTTTCGAGCCCAGTTCCTGATCCACTTTGAACTCAATCGGCAGGCCATGGCAGTCCCAGCCGGGCACATACGGCGAATCGAAGCCGGCCATGGTCTTGGACTTGACGATGAAGTCTTTCAGGATCTTGTTGAACGCCGTGCCCAGGTGGATGTGGCCGTTGGCATAGGGCGGCCCATCGTGCAACAGATACACCGGCCGGCCCTGACGCGACGCGCGGATCTGCCCGTACAAATCCTCCGCGGTCCAGCGGGCCAGTAATTTCGGCTCCGTCTGGGGCAGGTTCGCCTTCATGGAGAAATCGGTGCGCGGCAGATTGAGGGTCTGCTTCAGTTCCAGCTTAAGGGGATCCATCGTAGACGGGTTGAACTTCTATTATACTTTCGAGCCCGGTTGCAGCGCGGCGCGCAGCTTGGCCGCGACTTCGGAGCGGTGGTCGTCACCGCTGTAGCCGCGGCGCGGCCAGAAGAAGCCCTTCAATCCATCGCCCTTGCGGCGCGGGATTACGTGCACGTGCAGGTGCGGCACGGTCTGGCTGATCTTGTTGTTATTGGCGACGAAGCTGCCCTCCGCGTCCAACACCGTTTCCATGGCCGTGGCGATCTGGCGCGTCGCGGCAAACAGCGGCGCCAGCATGTCATCCGGCAGATCGCTCAAGGTAGCGTAGTGCTGCCGCGGGACGATCAGCACATGCCCGGGAAACAACGGCTGGTTATCCAGAAACGCCACGCAGCCGGCGGACTCGTAGACGATCTCGGCGGGAATTTCGCGGCTCACAATGCGGCAGAAGATGCAGTCGCTCATCCTTTGATTCTAGAAGTACGCGCCCAGGTCGCCGAGACGGTCCACCAGCATGTCGGGCGGATCGTCCACCAGCGTCTCGGGCTGGAAGCCGTAGCTGACCCCGCAACAGCGTACACCGGCGCTGCGGGCCGTGCGCACGTCCACGGCGCTGTCGCCCACCATGATGGTGTGGGCCGCGTCGCATTCGGCTTCGGCCATCAGGCGCTCGATGCCGATGGGGTTAGGCTTCTTGAACTCGAAGCTGTTGCCTCCGTAAATGCGGAAGAACAGGCGGCGCAGGCCGAGGCCGTCGACGATCGCCTCACTGATCCGCACCGGCTTGTTGGTCAGCACCGCCAGCACGGCATCGCGCTTTTGGAATGCTTTGAGGCCTTCGCGCACGCCTGGGTACAGCACGGTGTAATCGAGTTTGTGCGCTTCGTAGTAATCCAGAAAATATTCGAGTCCGCTGGCGGCCTCGGCATCCGTGGCGCCCTCGCCCAGTGCCTTCTTCACCAGCACCGGCGCGCCGTTGCCGACATACGCGGCCACTGTTTCAGTGGGCAGTGCGTCGCGCCGCATATGCCGCAGCATGGCATTCACGGCATGCGTCAGATCCAAGCGTGAATCGATGAGCGTGCCGTCCAGATCGAAGATTAAGAGGGGGCGCATGCCCTCTTTCAAGAAGCTTTGCGCTTGCGCGTCGCGCGCACCGTGACGCGGGCGACGGGTTTGGGCTTGGCGCGGCGCCCGTCCAGCTGAAATTCCACCATTTTGCGCTGCAGAGTGTTGCGGTGAATGCCCAGCATCTTGCTGGCGGCCGACTGATTGCCCGCGGTCTCGGCCAGCGCGCGCTCGATGAGCGTGCGCTCCAGAAGTTCGACAGCTTCTTCTAAAAACAAGCCGTTCGTCATGAGGTACTTCACCAAATCTTCGAATCGATCTTTCATGCGTCTCGCTACCTAAGTGCCCCGTCGCGGCGGGGCTTTTCAACCGCGTGGTCCCATGCCTGCCGCACCTGATCATAGTGGGCCCGAAAACCGTCCTTCATCTCGTGCGGCGCGATCGACACAATCACCCTGGCCGTACCGATGACGTAGGGGGCGAACCGCGACCCCACCACCGAGTGCGGAGCCCCGGCGCCGGCCGGACCGGGCGAAAACGCCACCAGAACCATGACCAACACAACGCAGATCAGGATACCGCGAACCGCGCCGAACATCGCGCCCAGGATGCGATCGAGCCAGGTGAGGCCCACGGTCTTGAGCAGGCGGCTGACGATGTGGGCGGCAATCGCGCCCAGCAGCATGATGCTCAGAAAGACCAGCGCGAAGCCCGCGAAGTGCGCCACCTGCGGCGAGCTGACGTAGGGCAGCAGAAAGGCCCCGGCAGTGCCGTAGAACCAGATGCCGCAGATGGCTGCCAGCACTACGGCGGCGAGCCCGATCACCTCGCGCGAGAACCCGGCCCGCGCGGCGGTCAGTACCGAAACGAGCAGAATCAGGGCAATGCCGGCATCGAGCAGGTTCAAGCGGCGCTCCCGGGCGAAAAGTTATCAGGGCTCATGGGGAAAACGTCACTATACCGCTACTAGCATCGCGAGGCACGGCGGGTGAACCGCAGTTTCAGACGATCGTACGCCAGGGATTTAGAAGGAGGGCCCCGGTGGGTTCGAAATCCGCCGTGTTTCTGGTCATGACATGCAGGCCGTGCCGCCGCGCCGTGGCCGCGATCAGGCCATCGCTAGCCGGGATCATACGGCCTGCTTTCTGGGCTGAGGCCGTGATCTCTCCCCAGATATGGCTCGTCTCGAGATCCACCGGAAGAAGCCGGTCCGCATACTCCTGTTCCAGGCGCCGGAGCCAGCTTTGGAGGCTGCTCCTCCTACGGCTTGCCTCTAGAAGCTCTATGCCTTTGGCGATTTCGCCGACGGACAGGACGCTGACGAACATATTTTCCGGCTGGAGGGCTTCAACGGCATGGCGAACTCCGGCATCGCATGCGGGACGGTTTAGTTCCGAGAGTACGCAAGTGTCGAGCAGAACCCTCATAAATTCGCGTCGCGCATGGAGGAGCGATCGCGCCTGAGATCGAGCCCCTGGAGCGAGGGAGCCTTGCCCAGCAGAAATTCTTTGAAGCTCAGCCGCGGTCCCACCAACTTTTCATAATCGCGCTGCGCCAGCACAATGACGGCATCACCCCGCCGCAGCACACGTTGAGGGCCTTCCGACAGGGCCAGATTTACCAATTCGCTGAAGCGGTTTTTTGCGTCCGCCAATTTCCATTCCATAACTCCCCTTTTATCTAGCCAATCTAGATTTTATTGTGCTACGGATTAGCCTCGCTGTCGACATCCAAAAATTTTCCAATCGCCTTGCGCTTTTCCTTGGGGCAATATATGATCGTCAAAACTTCAGCCGGTACGTGAGGCCCGCTGAACACTTTTTCGGCTTCGGAAAAGTGCACGATTCGAATTTAGGGGATGTTTCATGACTACCATGAGAGCGCGCCTGTATGGCGCGTTGTTGCTATGCTGCGCCGCGCTCAGCGCGCAGGAATTCCGCGCTACCGTCGCGGGCCATGTCAGTGACGCCAGCGGGGCCGCCGTGCCCAAGGCCAAGGTGCAGGTGACTAACATCGCCACCAACGAGACCACCAGCGCCGTCACCGAAAACTCCGGTTCCTACACCATCCCGCTGTTGCGGCCCGGCAATTACAGCCTGACGGTTGCGGCCCCCGGTTTCAAACAGGCCATCCGCGAGAACGTCGAACTCGAAGTCGGTAAAGTGGCGGGCATCGACGTGACGCTCGAAGTCGGCGCGACCACGGAATCGGTCGAAGTGACGGCCGAAGCGGCGATGCTCGAGACCCAGACCGGCAGCCGCAGCGGCGTGGTGAACACGCAGCAGGTGTCGGAGATCCCGTTGAACGCTCGCAATCCGTTTATGCTGGGCGCCATCATGCCGGGCGTAACGTTCAACGGCGCGGCCATCTGGCAGCGGCCCTTCGACAACGGCGCCATCGCCGAATGGTCGATTAACGGCAGCCGCAACTCGAGCAACGAATTCCTGATGGACGGCGCCTCCAACAACGGCCAGATGGGCAACAACAACATTGCCTACGTGCCGATCGTGGATGCCGTGCAGGAATTTAACGTGCAGACCAACTCCTACAACGCCGAATACGGCCACACTGGGGGCGGCATTTTCAACGTGGTGCTAAAGAGCGGCACCAATGCCTTCCACGCCACCGGATGGGAGTATCTGCGGCGCACCCCGCTTGACGCCAATACTTTCCAGAACAACGCCATTGGCGCCCAGCGCACCGAACATTATCTGGACCAATACGGCTTTCAGTTGGAAGGTCCGGTCTACGTGCCCAAGCTGCTAAAGAAAGACGGGCCGGTGCGCCTGTTCTACATGGGCAGTTTCGAGAACTACCGCGAGGGCACGCCAACGCCGCTGATCCTGTCTTATCCCGAACCCGAGATGCGGCTGGGTGATTTTTCCAAACTGCGCAACGCGAGCGGGCAACCCGTGATCATCTACAACCCGTTCACCACCACGGTAGATTCAAAGGGTGATCCGGTGCGCCAGCCCTTTCCCGGCAACATCATTCCGCCAAGCTTATTGAACCCCATCGCGCTGGCGGTTAGCAAGTATATGCCGCTGCCGAACCGGGCCTCGCCCGCGGGCTTTGCCTACTCGCGCGGCAATTTGGCTTTCCCCAGCTACTTCGCGAAAGACCGCTTCTACAATCTGATTTTGAAGTTTGACTGGAACTTTGGCGACCGTCACCGCGCCTTCATCCGGCACGCCTCCAACGACCGCACCGAAGATCGCAACGGGAACGGCATCTTTGAAGGGCCGGGCCAGGACGGCCAGCAGCCGTTCCAGCGCATCAACGACGCCTATGTCGCGGACTGGGTCAGTACGCTGACGCCGACCTTCATCTTCAACGTTCGCGGCTCCTACAATCGGTTTATCGAGAAGGGCTTCGGCCGCGGCAACGCCAACTTCGACTTGAAGTCGCTGGGGCTGCCCAGTTCACTCATCGATTCTTTACCCGGTCCACGCTATTTCGGGCGTTGGAATTACGGCTATACGTCGCTCGGCCGTTACCAGGGAATCAACATCACTAATACCTTCGGGCTGATGGCCAACGCCACGAAGATCGCCGGAACCCACACGATCAAAGCGGGTATCGACATCCGCCAGGTGAATTACATCCAGCAGAACAGCGGCGATATTCTGCAGTTCAACGGCGCCGGCAACTTCACGCAGAAGATATGGAACCAGGGTGACAACACCAGCGGGGACGGTTACGCCGCTTTCTTGCTGGGTCTGGTCAGCGGTTCTTCGAATTACCCGCTATACCCGTACTGGAAGCAGTGGTACGTGGCGCCGTTCGTGCAGGACGACTGGAAGGTTTCGCGCCGTCTTACGCTCAACCTTGGCGTGCGCTGGGACTTCAACGATCCGCCGCATGAGAAGCACAACCGGATGAATGGTCCGTTCGATCCGAAAATCACCAATCCGGTGACATCGCAGCTGCCCGCCAGCGTTTTGTCGGCCTACCCTGGGCTGGCCAATCTCAAAGGCGGTTTGACCTTCGCCGGCGTAAACGGCGTGCCCTCTCGGCCGGCGCGTTTAAACCTCGGCGACATTCAACCCCGTTTCGGCTTCGCCTATCAATTGCGCGATCGCCTGGTGATGCGCGGCGGAGTCGGAGAATATTTTGTGAACCCCGGCAATGACTTTTTGCAGACTTCGGGATTCAGCACCAACACATCGATCATCAACAGCAACGATGGCGGACGCACCCCCATTGCCAACGTTTTGAGCAATCCCTACCCCACCGGCGTCAGTGTACCGACGGGTGCAGCCTTAGGTGCCCAGACTTTCGTCGGCCGCGACTTTTCCTGGTTCGATCCAAGCTTCCAATCACCCTATGTCTGGCAGTTCTCCTTCGGCTTCCAGTATCAACTGGATAAAAATTCCACGATCGAAGCGTCGTATGTCGGCAGCCGCAGCTACAACCTGAATATGCAGAAGCCCTTCAACATCCCGTCGCTCGATTTCCGCAAGCAATGCAACCCGCTGGAGGGCGGTGCTGTCGCCTATTGCGATGCACAACTCGCCAATCCTTTCAAGGGCGTGGATGCCTTCAAGGGCACCAATTTTTACACGGCGAACACGCTGTCGCGCTACCAGCTGGCGCGGCCATACCCGGAGTTCGCCGGAGATCTTCTGCAGCAGGGCCGCAACGACAGCCGGATTTGGTACAACTCGCTGCAGGTCGTGTACAACGTGCGCTTCCGCGGCGGCCTCAACATGCTGGGGAACTACACATATTCGAAGCAGATCGAGCGCTGGGGCTACAACGATCCGTTCGCCAATGTACAGCAGGAGGGCCCCTACTACCTGGACCGTCCGCACAGCTTCAAGCTGACCACCATCTACGAACTGCCGTTTGGCAAGGGCAAGCCCTTTTTGTCGGGATCGGGAACACTGCTCAATAAATTTATTGGCGGGTGGGAGCTGACCGACCTGTTCATCGACCAGTCCGGAACCCCGGCGGATCTTCCGGGGAATGTGCGCATCCTGCGCGACCCCAAGGTACAACCGCACTGGAAGGATTACCAGGTGCGCGGCTTTAGCCCGTGCGTGGCCCGCGAATTCAACGACGGCCACATCGAACCCATGCAGTACGCGGTTTCCGCGGGTTGTGGCACCGACACGGCGACTTATGCGTGGCTGATCCTGCCGGGCTACGCGCCTCGCGAGACGCCCTATCGCAGCGGTCAAATTCGCAAGCAGCATGCCTTCACCATGGATGCCTCGCTCAACAAAACCACTAACATCACCGAGCGGCTGAAGGTGCAGCTGGGCATTGAGGCGTTTAACGTGCTCAATCACAATTACTACGGGCGTGAGAGCTTCAACACGAACCCCTTCGATCCTAACTTCGGGACTATCTTCCCGGCCTATGCCTGGACCGGTAACGGGTTCCCGCGACAGATGCAGATCCGTATGAAAGTCATGTGGTAGGGGCGCCGGCATGACCCATGGGGCGGGGCGCGGGCCCCGCCTTTTTTTTGGCCGATGACTACGCGTGCAATCCTGCTGCTGGGGGCGCTGGCCGTGGCTGGCCCGGTGAGAGAGGCCCCGTTCCTGGAGCGCGGCGGCCTCGACTTCGTCCTCCACAATGCCGCCAGCGGCGAGAAGCACCTGATCGAAACCATGGTGGGCGGCGTGGCGGTGCTGGATTACGACCAGGACGGCTACCCCGACATCTTTTTCACCAACGGCGCGGAGCAGCCGTCACTGCAAAAGACGCAGCTGGCGTTCCGGAATCGCCTGTTCCGCAACCGGCGCGACGGCACCTTTGAGGACGTGACGGAAAAAGCTGGGTTGGCCGGCAGCGGTTACGACGTGGGCGTGGCCGCCGCCGATTTCGATAATGACGGCTACCCAGACCTGTTCGTGGCCGGCGTCGGCCGCAGCACGCTGTACCGCAATCGCGGCGACGGCACTTTCGAAGATGTCACGGTCACAGCGGGCATTCAGCCGGGCGTCTGGTCGGTTGGCGCGGGCTGGTTCGATTACGACAACGATGGGTTGCTGGATCTGTTTGTCGTGAACTACGTGCGCTGGAACGCCGCGGCCGACGTTTTCTGCGGGGACGCGAAAGGCGCGTACCGCACCTATTGCCATCCGCAGCTTTACAGCGGCCTCTCGAACACGCTTTATCACAATAACGGCGATGGCACGTTCACTGACGTCTCCCGCGAGTCCGGCATCGCCGCGCACGTGGGCAAAGGCATGGCCGTGGCGTTCGCGGATTACGATGGCGACGGCTTGCTGGACATCATGGTCGCCAACGACACGGTGCCGAATTTCTTGTTCCACAACGAAGGCGGGGGTAAATTTCGCGAGGTCGGCGCCGTCGCGGGCGTTGGCATGAATGACGACGGCCGGGCGCTCTCGTCGATGGGCGTCGATTTCCGGGACATCGACAACGACGGCCGCCCCGATAGCTTTCTCTCGGCGCTGGCCAACGAGACGTTTCCGCTTTACCATAACGAGGGCCACGGGCTCTTTCGGGACGTCACCTACGCCAGCCGCATCGGCACCGCGACCATGGCTTACAGCGGCTGGGGCTGCGGCATCTTCGACTTCGACAACGATGGCTACAAAGACATCTTTGTGGCCAATGGCGATGTGCAGACCAACACTGAGGTCTATTCGGGCCGCCAGTCGCGCCAGCCCAACCTGCTGCTGCTGAACAACGGGCGCGGCGCCTTCGATGCCGTGCCGGTCGGAGCGGCGGCGCTGCATCGCGGCGCGGCGTTCGGCGACTTCGACCGGGATGGCCGCGTCGATGTCGTAATCTCGCGCATCGGCGAGCGCCCGTTGCTGCTCCATAACAACGCCGGCGCGGGCCGCCACTGGATCGGCCTGCGGCTGATCGGCACGCGCAGCAACCGTGATGGCATCGGAGCGCAGGTGCGCATAGAAACCAGCGCCGGGCCGCAATGGAACCAGACCACGACGGCCACCGGTTATGCCAGTTCTAGCGAGCCGGTGGTGCACTTCGGGTTAGGCAGCGCCGAGCGCATTCGGGTGATTGAGATCCGCTGGCCCTCGGGCGTCAAACAGAGGCTGGAGAACATCGCGCCCGATCGTTACTTGACCGTCCGCGAGTCCTGAAGACGTCCCGCGCGGTCGAGCAACAGCCGCGCCTGCTGGTTGCCGGGCATCAAACGGCAGGCGATCCGCAGATGCGCGATAGCTTCCGGCACGCGGCCCAACTGATACAGCACGCGGCCCAGCTCCAATTGCGCGTCGGCAGCTTCCGGATGCGCGCGCACCAGCGGGGCCAGGGTTTCTTCGGCGCTATCGAGGCGTCCGGCCCGCAGCAGGAAGTGGGCATACGCGACGGCCGCCTGATGATTGCCGGCGGGCGACATCGCCATCGCG
>DOZZ01000279.1:11698-25944 GCA_003517725.1 Bryobacterales bacterium
AGGTGAATGCGCCAGGGGCTGGCGTCGCGCGGCAACTCGGCCCGCAGCACGGCAATCGAATCTTCGAAGCGGTCCAGCGCGTAGAGAGCCCGCGCCTCAAAATAACAAGCGTCCTCGAGCCTCGGGTTCAAAGCGCAGGCACGCTGCAGCGGATCCAAAGCCAGCGCGTAGTCCGCCTTGGCGGCGTAGGTGACGCCCAGCGCTTTCCAGACCCTGGCATCGGAGGGATGCTCGCGCGAAACGCGAGCGAGCACGGCGATCGCCTCGTCGTAGCGGCCGCCCGCGAACAAAGCCGCGCCCCGCTCGTAGTCACCGGGCGCGAGCATCAGGCATAGCAAAATTACCCAATCCATTGTCAGTTTCGACACCTACTAAACTTGGCGGATAGCACTCTGAAAGAGTATAATTCCGCAAATCAAAGAAGGAGGACATTCTAAATGTCCATCGCGCAGTTACGAAGAGCCGGATTTTTGGCATGCATTCTGACGGCCGGACTATTGGCCGCCGACAGCCCGTTCGTGGGCACCTGGAAACTGAATACCGCAAAGTCGAAATTGGCGTCCAGCGGTATAGGCCAGAGTACGGTAGTGGTGGAAGCCACGGCGAGCGGCTTGAAGAGCACGATAACTGGCGTGAATGCCAAGGGAGAGCCCGTCAACTTCAGCTATGAGGCCACGCTCGACGGGAAAGCCGCCACCGTGACGGGCAGCCCCACCGTGGATTCCACGATGCTCACGCAAGTGAACCCCCACCACATCACGGCCACCGGCACGAAAGACGGCAAGACCGTCTATTCCGATCACCGTCACGTTTCAAAAGACGGCAAGACCATGACGATTGAGCGCGACGCGACCAGCGCCGACGGCCAGAAATATCACGCCAAGCTGGTGTTAGACCGCCAGTAAGCTGCTATCTAGTAGGGGAATGCCGGGAGGCCTACCCTGTGGCGCGCAGGCCTCCAGGCGAGTATAATTCAGCAAATCAAAGGAGGACATCCTAATGTCCATCGCGCAGTTACGAAGAGCCGGATTTCTGGCTTGCATCCTGACGGCCGGGTTATTGGCAGCCGACAGCCCGTTCGTGGGCACCTGGAAACTGAATGTCGAAAAATCAAAATTGGCAACCAGCGGAATAGGCCAGAGTTCGGTGGTGGTGGAGGAAACACCGAACGGGCTGAAGAGTACTGTAACGGCGACCAATGCCAAAGGGGAACCCATCAACTTCAGCTACGCGGCAACGCTCGACGGCAAAGCCGCCACGGTCACGGGTACCACGATGTTTGATTCCGTTACGCTGACGCCGGTGGATGCCCAGCACATCAAAGCCGTCGGTACGAAAGACGGAAAGGTTGTGTATACCGACCAGCGCCAGGTTTCGAAGGACGGCAAGACCATGACGATTGAGCGCGACGGAACCAACGCCGATGGCTCGAGTTATCACGCGACGCTGGTTTTCGAGCGTCAATAACGGTAAGGCACGTTTGGTGGGGAGGCTTTGTATTTGCAGCCTCTCCACCGACCTTCTAATTTTTCGATTTTTTGTGGTGTTGGGCTTCCCGCTCGGCGTGGAACTGATCGAATTCCGCGACCTGGGGACCGACCATGAGCGCGCGCACCTCCCGGACCTGGTCCGCGTGCAAGGCTTTCCACTCCGGATCCAAGCGGGCCCGCAGGGCGTCGGCGCGCTGACGCGTGTTGTCCAGAATCTGGCCGACCTGCGCTACCTGCGCATCGCTTAAATGGCAGCGGGAGCGGACCTCTTCGAGGTACTTGCGCTTCCATTCCTCCGGACTGCGCGGGACGACGTTGGCGCTGACCGTGCGCATGGTGTAGGCCCGGTCAGCGAGAAAGCCGGTGGCCAAGCCTCCCACAAAAACCAGGACCAGGTAAGTCCAGACAGAAAGGCGCGAACGATCCATTAGTGGGCCTGGCGCTCTGCCGGCGAGTCGACTTCAAAAGCGGCCGGCTCGAGATAGAACGAGCTGGCCCGGGCATTATCGGCGGATAGCACTTCCACGTAGGATTCGGCGTGCCACTGGCGGGTCTGCCGGGCACCCTCGACGGCCACCAAGCCGCCCAAAAGGAGGGCCAGCGAGGCCGCCGCCGCCGCGAAGAATCGGGCGCCGCGCTCGAAGGCGCTATAGCGTGACCGGCGCGCTTCGATCTTAAGCCAAAGATGGGGCATGAACTGGGGGCTGCTGTCGGGCTCGCCAACGGCGTCCCGATAACGCTGCCAAAGCCGTTCCAGTTCCGCTTCCGAACCGCCCAATCGAGAGTTGTTCATTTGGAATCCGTTCCCCATGCTTTCAGAACCCGTTTCCGGGCACGGAACAGCCTTACTTTCAACGCGTTCTCATTGACATGATATATCTTTTCCATTTCGCGCAAAGAGAGGCCCTCCACTTCTTTTAATGTCAGCAGCAGGCGATCCGCCTCGCTCAGGTGGCTGAGCAGCCCTTCCACCGTCTCGCGGACCTGCTGTTTCTGCCCGTCTTCCAAATGCGCGCGGGAACTGGCCGAGGCGTCGGCCATGATCATCTGCTGCTCCGAAAGGTCCGCCATGCGGGACTCGGGCCGGCGCTTGTGTTTCCGCAGAAAGTCGTAACACGCGTTGGTGGTCAACCGGTACAGCCAAGGCTCGAACATCTCGGCACTGCGCAACTGGTCCAGCGAGAAATAGACCCGCAAAAACACTTCCTGCCCAACATCCTCGACCTCCGCGGGCCGATTAATCAACCGGGCGATGGTTCCCAAGATTCGTCGGCGGTAAATCTGCACCACCTCGTTGAAGGCTACGCCATCGCCGCTTTGTGCCCGCCGGATAAGCTCGAAATCGACTGCCATCGTGGCTGGCAACAATGGAGGCGCGCCAGCAAGTCTTCAGGTTACAAGGGTTTGAACAAAGAAGCAAAAAGCGCCAAGTGGTGGTCGCGAGAGGCTTGACACATAAACACTCATATTTTATTATTTTGATGTAGGCAGATGAAGTGAGCTGCCTGAATCTTAATCCAGCGAAAGGAAATCTAACAGTCATGAGCATCACTCACGATCCCTTCCAGGGTCTGCGGATTTTCGAAGACGCCGTGACCCGTCTGATGAGCGAACCGCGCACGGCGCGGCCGTGGTCGCCGGCCGTCGACATTCTGGAGAGCGAAAACGAACTGGTGGTGAAAGCCGACCTGCCGGACGTCAAAGAGAACGACATCGATGTGCAGGTGGAACGGCAGACGCTGACGATTCGCGGCGAGCGCAAGTTTGAAAAGGACGAGAATGCCGGTTTTCACCGCATTGAGCGCAGCTACGACTCATTTCTGCGGAGCTTCGCGGTGCCCTCGACGGTGGAAACCGAGAAAGTGGCGGCCGAGTATAAGAACGGCGTGCTGACAGTACGGCTGCCCAAGAAGGAAGCCGCCAAACCGCGCCAGGTGAAGATCCAGGTGGCGAACGGACAGTAAAGCCGCTCTGGCATCCAATCTGATGGTAAAGGGACGCCGGTGCGCGATGCAGCCCGGCGTCTTGTTTTTGAGTACAGGCAAGCAGGAGAACTATGTTTCGGTTTGACAAACTGACCCAAAAAGCACAGGAAGCGCTGCAGCAGTCGCAACGCGTGGCCGAGCAGAACCAACAGCAGGCGGTGAGCTCGCTGCATTTGCTGGTGGCTCTGATTGGCGAACGGGAGGGTGTGGTGCGCCCGGTTCTCGAGAAGTGTAATGTACAGCCGGACGCGCTGGCGCAGGAAGCTCAGCGCAGTCTCAAAGCGCTGCCCAAGGTGACCTCCACGGGTCCGCAGGCCTCGATTATGGTTTCCCCCGCCATGAACCAACTGCTCGAAAGCGCGTTCCAGGAAGCCGAGCGTTTCAAGGACGAGTTCGTGTCGACCGAGCATCTGCTGCTGGCCATGTCCGACCAGAAGTACGATCCGGCCGGCGCGCTGCTGGTGAAGTCGGGCGCGACGCACGATGCGATTTTGAAGGCGCTGGTTGCGGTGCGCGGCACACAGCGCGTGACGGATCAAAACCCAGAGGCGAAATACCAGGCGCTCGAGCGCTACACCGTCGACCTGACGGACCAGGCGCGCAAGGGCAAGCTGGATCCGGTGATTGGGCGCGATGAAGAGATCCGCCGCGTGATGCAGGTACTGAGCCGCCGCACCAAGAACAATCCGGTGCTTATCGGCGAGCCGGGCGTGGGCAAGACCGCCATTGTCGAAGGCCTCGCCCAGCGCATCGTCAAACGCGACGTGCCGGAACAGTTGCAGCACAAGAAACTGATCTCGATCGACATGGGCACACTGGTGGCGGGCACCAAGTTCCGCGGCGAATTTGAAGACCGCCTGAAGGCCGTGCTGAAGGAGATCACCGAAGCGCGGGGCGAGATTATCTGCTTCATCGACGAGTTGCACACGCTGGTGGGCGCGGGCGGCGGCGAGGGGTCGATCGATGCCGCCAACATGCTGAAGCCGGCGCTGGCCCGCGGCGATCTACGCTGCATCGGCGCCACTACGCTCAGCGAGTACCGCAAATACATCGAGAAGGACGCGGCTTTGGCGCGGCGCTTTCAGACCGTGCTGGTGGGCCAATCGTCGGTCGAAGACACCATCGCGATTCTGCGCGGGCTTAAGGAGAAGTACGAAATTCATCACGGCGTGCGCGTGCGCGATGCCGCGATTGTGGCGGCTGCGGTGCTTTCGGACCGCTACATCACGGACCGTTTTTTGCCGGACAAGGCCATCGACTTGATAGATGAAGCCGGCTCGGCGCTGCGCATCCAGATCGGCAGCATGCCGATTGAGATCGACTCGCTCGAGCGCCGCGTATCGCATCTGGAGATCGAGCGTCAGGCGCTGCACCGCGAAACCGACACGGCTTCGCGGGAGCGCTTGCGCCAGGTGGAAAACGAACTGGAGCGACTGCGCGGCGAATCCGCCACGCTGCAGGAGCGCTGGAAGCGCGAGAAGACCGCCATCTCCCGCGTGCGGCAGTTGAAGGAACAGCAGGAACAACTGCGCGAGGACGAGGAAAAGGCCACGCGCACGGGCGAGTGGGAGAAGGCCGCCGAGTTGAAATACGGCCGGCGCGCCGAGATCGAGCGCGAACTCGAAACGGCCGACAAAGAGCTGGAATCGATCAAGTCGGGCTCGGCCCTGTTGAAAGAAGAGATCGACGAAGAGGACATCGCCAAGATTGTGGCCAAGTGGACCGGTATCCCGGTTTCGCGCATGCTCGAAGGCGAGGTGCAGAAGCTGATCCGCATGGAAGCGCGGCTGGAGGATCGCGTGATCGGGCAGAACCCGGCGGTGCAGATGGTTGCCAATGCCATCCGCCGCAATCGCGCGGGGCTTTCCGATCCCAACCGGCCCATCGGCAGCTTTATCTTTCTGGGACCGACCGGCGTCGGCAAGACCGAACTGGCGCGCGCGCTGGCCGAGTTTCTGTTCGACAACGAGAAGAGCATGATCCGCGTGGACATGTCGGAGTACATGGAGAAGCATTCGGTCTCGCGCATGATCGGCGCGCCTCCGGGCTATGTGGGCTACGACGAAGGCGGGCAGTTGAGCGAGCATGTGCGCCGCAAACCGTACTCGGTAGTGCTGTTCGATGAGATTGAGAAGGCCCATCCGGACGTCTTCAATGCCCTGTTGCAGATTCTGGACGATGGCCGGCTGACCGACGGGCAGGGGCGCACGGTGAACTTCAAAAACACCGTGATCATCATGACCTCGAACGTAGGCTCGAACATCATTCACGACAACGGGCCAATCGGCTTCTCGGTGAATTCCAAGGCCGAGGCCGAGCCGGCGCGGCGTCTGATGGAAGCGCTGCGGCAGACCTTCCGTCCGGAGTTCCTGAACCGCGTGGACGAGGTGATCGTGTTCAATCCGCTGACGCGCGATGACCTGACGCGCATCATCGAGATACAGCTCGGCCGCGTGGAGCGCATGCTGGCCGACCGCGGTCTGCATCTGGAACTGACGCCGGCAGCCAAAGAGACGCTCATCACCGATGGGTACGACCCGAACTTCGGGGCGCGCCCGATGCGGCGCTCGATCCAACGCCTGGTACAGGACCCGCTGGCGTTGCAACTGCTCGAGGGCAAATACCTGAAGGGCGACACCATCGTGGTCGATACTGACGGCGCTGACAAAAAGAAGCTGCGCTTTGAGAAGCGCGGGGCGCCCGTGGAAGAGCCACTGGCGGTGTAAACACGTAGCCTGTCGCACTCTTCGCGGTTCGACCGGCTTGTGTGTATACGATAGCAAAGCACGCCATGCATAGTCATAACGGCATCAAAACAGTTCTGCTATTGGGAGCGCTGAGCGCGATTTTTCTGGTCGCGGGGTCGGCCATAGCGGGCCGGCAAGGGCTGATCTATGGCCTGGGCTTCGCGGTCCTGACCAACGTCTTCAGCTACTTTTTTTCGGACAAGCTGGCGCTGTCGATGTCGGGCGCGCAGCCTCTTACCGAGGCTGAAAATCCCGAGATTTACCGGCGCGTCGCCCCGCTCGTTCGCAATCTTTGCAACCGCATGCAGTTGCCGCTGCCGAAGCTTTACATCACGCCGGAGGAGTCGCCCAACGCGTTCGCCACGGGGCGCGATCCGAACCACTCATCGCTGGCGTTTACGGCCGGCATTCTGCAGGTAATGAATAACAGCGAACTGGAAGGTGTCGTCGCGCATGAGCTGGGCCACGTGCTGCACCGCGACATTCTGATCAGCTCCGTCGCCGCGACGGTGGCGGCCGCCATCACGGCTTTGGCGCGCATGGCATTCTGGTTTGGCGGGCGGCGCGACGACGAGGAAGAAGGCGGCGGTGTCGGGGCAATCGCGATGATGATTCTGGCGCCCATCGCGGCGCTGCTGATCCAGATGGCGATTTCTCGGACGCGCGAATACGATGCGGATGCGGCCTCGGCGAAGTATACGGGCAACCCGCAGGAGCTGATCTCGGCGCTGACCAAGCTCGAGAGCTGGTCGCAGCGCATTCCGATGGACGTGAACCCCGCGACGTCGCACCTCTACATCATCAAGCCGTTCACGGGCCAGAGCCTGATGCGCATGTTCTCGACGCACCCCAGCACGGCGGACCGCATCGCGCGGCTTGAAAGCATGCGCGGATGACCGCGGTGCAAGTGAACCGCAAAGGCGCGGGGCGCATTGCCGCGGGCCACCCCTGGATCTTCAAAACGGACATTCTGCACACCGGCGGGGCCGGGCGCGGCGACGTAGTGCGCGTGACGGACCAGGCCGGGCGCACGCTGGGCACGGGGCATTACAGCAGCGCATCGCAGATTGCCCTGCGTATGTTGTCGGCGCGCGTTGAAAACGTAGACCGCGCGTTTTTCCGTGAGCGCATCGCGGCCGCCGCGCGCCACCGGCAGCGTATGGTGCAAGATGCGACGGCCTACCGGCTGGTGTTTGCCGAAGCCGACCTGCTGCCGGCGCTGATTATCGATTGCTACGGGCAATATCTGGTGGTGCAGGCGCTCGATCAGGGCATGGACCGGGCGCTGCCCGAAATTGTGGCGGCGCTGCTCGATGTGTTTGAGCCCGCCGGCATTCTGGCGCGCAACGATGCCGGCGTGCGCTCGCTTGAGGAGTTGCCGCGCGAAGTGCGCGTGCTGCACGGCGAGATTCCCAAGACAGTCGCGATCCAGATGAACGGACTGACCATGTTCGCGGACCTGACGCACGGACAGAAGACCGGGGTGTTTCTGGATCAACGCGAGAACTACGTGGCCGCCGCGCAATATGCCGGCGGGCGCGCGCTCGATTGCTTCACGTCGACGGGCGGCTTCGCGCTGCACATGGCCGCCCGCTGCGAGAGTGTCGAGGCCATCGACAGCAGTGAAACAGCGCTACGCACGGCACGCCGCAATGCTGACGAGAACGGTATCGGCAACGTGGACTTTCGGGAGGCGGACAGCTTCGCGGTGCTGGCGGGGCACGCGTCGGCGCGGCGCATGTTCGATACCGTGGTGCTGGATCCGCCTGCTTTTGCGAAGACGCGCGGGCAGATGGAGGGCGCGCTGCGCGGCTATCGCGAGATCAACCAGCGCGCGCTGCGAATTCTGAAACCGGGCGGGATGCTGATCACGTGCTCCTGCTCGCAGCATCTGGGCGAAGCGGATTTTCTGGAACTGCTGGCGGAGGCGGCACTGGACGCCCGGCGTACGGTGCGCGTGATCGAGCGGCGCATGCAGAGCCGCGATCATCCGGTGCTGCTGACGGTGCCGGAGACGATGTACTTGAAGTGTTTGATTGTGGAGTGCTGGTAAGACGCTGGATTTGAGCGGCTGGGGACACAGCACTTTGCGCGAAGCCCACGCGCAAACTGATATGTCCCCGAGTGGTCTCAGCTCTTAATTGAGCACGTGTAATAGATTTTTCGATGGAAGCGAGCCCATCGGAACTTGCAGCTCCGGCATGGGGCGGCCTTGAAATAAGCGGCGGCAGGGTTTCGCCAGCAAGCCGGCCCACACGCTGGCGCGGCTGCGGCGCGCGCTGTCGGTGGAGATGCCGGTGTTGGCGTACATCTGCCGATACAGGCGAGAGATCAGCATGAATGCCATTCGGCCTCGCAGCGATTTGACGCAGGCCGAGCGTTCCCATACGGCGCTCCAGCTGTAGAAGCGATCCCATACGCGCTGCGTTCGCTCGCGGATTTCTTCTGAACTCATCGAAGGGTGCGGCGTAAACATTTTCGGACGAACGCGCGCCGGGATTAGCCAATAACGCGTCATCGGAATGCCGGCGACGGCGGGCATCTCCTCAGCCTGGGATTTCTCCCAACGCTCGAAGTCGACGGTCCCGGGAAATGGCGTCAGCATGACGAATTGGGCGAAGGTCAAGCCGGCTTTGCGGGCCAGGTCCTGGGTCGCGTCGAAGGTTTCCTGCTTATCCGTGGGCAGACCGAAGATGAACGAACCCAAAACATGCACGCCGTGATCGCGAAATGTTTTGAGCTGCCGGACCAGATTGTCGCCGGAACAGTTGAAATCTTTGTAGACGGCCTTCAGGCCTTCGGGCGTGACCGCCTCGACGCCTACCAACGCCCCACGGATGCGGGCCTTTTGCATGGCGTCCAGGAACTCGGTATCCTCGGCCGCTTCCATCGTGATCTGCGTGTAGAAGACCATGTCCGAGGGCAGCAGAGCCAGGCGCGCCATCAGCTCAAAGCGGGCGTCGCGCATGGCTTGCAATTCATCGACGCGGGCCTGGTTGCCTTGTCGTTCGGCGAGCCGGATGTCGGTGAAGGTAACGGGATAGAAGTTGTCGTCGGCTAGGGCGATGAAGCGGAAGCCTTTGCGGCGCAGTTCCACGATCTCTTCCATCACGCCATCGGAGCCGCGCTGCCTGGGCCGCTGGCCATCGGTGCGCCACACCGAGCAAAAGGAACAGTGCTTGGCGCAACCGCGAATGGTCTGCACGGAGGCCCACATGTAGCCCTCGGGCGGCAGCAGATCCCAGCGCGCCTTCACGAAACGGTCAGGTTCGATGCGTCCGCCGTCATAGACCGGCTGGACCCGATCGCTGAGACAATCGCGCAGGGCCTGGCCCCAGATCACGTCACCATCGCCCTTTACAACGGCGGTGGCGCCACCCAGGTCAAAGGCTTCCTGCGGATACAGCGTGGCGTGGATGCCGCCAAAGATAACGTGCGCGCCGCGATCGCGCGCTTCCCGTCCCAGTTCATAGCCGCGTAATGCGTTGCCGGTGTGAATGCCGATGCCGACGATGTCGCCGGGTTCGACGTTGAGCGGATCGAAGCGTCGCAAGGTCTCATCGCAAATCTCGGGGTCTCCGAACGACGCCGGGGTCGCGGCGGCCAGCACGTACAGCCAGCGCGGGGTAATGACTGCAGTTCCGAAGGAGGTGTCACTCGGGTTCACCAGGTGCACGGTCATTATGGATGCCTTTCCGACTCATTATTTTATTTAGGATTGGCCGCGAACCCGAAGCAGAGCGGCAGGAATATTGAAGGTCCGGCTGTGGATTGATTTATGCGCACCCAGGGAAAACTTATAGCGCGTCGTCAGATCTGCCGGATCTTCCATTTTTCTGTTCCCCCAAGCATACGCCCATCCGCTTCTAAAAGCGATCTCGATTCTCTTGGATCGATTTCCGGCCCTCATTGCGAATGCCTTAAAATGAAAGTTCACACGCAAATCCAAGGAGAAGCAATGGCAGCCAAACGGGTTGGAATTCTGACAGGCGGCGGCGACGTGCCGGGCCTGAATTCGGTCATCAAGACCGTGGTGTATCGCGGCTCGGAGATCGGCACCGAGGTGGCCGGAATCCGGCGCGGTTGGGAAGGTCTCACCCACGTCAACTTCGAGGACCCGGCCAGCACCCAGCGCTACATTCTGCCGCTGACGCGCGAGAACACGCGCACCATCGACCGTTTCGGCGGGACCTATCTGCACAGTTCGCGCACCAATCCGACCAAGATGAAGAAGGTGCCGGAGTTTCTGACCGGCGCCGGCTTCAAAGCATCGGAGAACACCAAGGGCGGCGTGACCAACACGGTCTACGACATGACGCCGCAGGTGCTGAAGAACATCGAAAAGCTGGAACTGGATTACCTGGTCGCCATCGGCGGCGACGACACGCTGAGCTTCGCCGCGCATCTGGACCGTCAGGGCGTGAAGGTGATCGCTATTCCCAAAACGATGGACAACGACGTGCGGAATACCGAATACTGCATCGGTTTTTCGACGGCCATCACGCGCGCGACAGAGGCCATTGAACGGCAGCGCACCACCGTCGGCTCGCACGAGCGTGTCGGAATTTTCCGCGTCTTCGGGCGCGATGCCGGCTACACCGCGCTCTATACCGCGTACGTCACGTCGATGCGCTGCTGCATTCCGGAGCATAAGTTCGATCTGGATAAGCTGGTCAGCCTGATCATGTTCGACAAGAAGATGTCCCCCAGCAACTACGCGCTGATTGTATTGTCGGAAGGCGCCGAGTGGCAGGGCCATAAGCTGTTGGAGTATGGTGAAGCGGACGCTTTCGGGCATCGCAAGAAGAGCAACATCGGCGAAGACCTGAGCGACGAGATCATCAAGCGCACCGGCGAAGAGACCATCGTCAGCGACCTGACCTACGATCTGCGCAGCGGCAACCCCGACTTCGTCGACAAGATGGTGGCGTCCACATTCGCGGGTATGGCCATCGACTGCATCCGGTCGGGACGCCACGGCGTCATGATGGGCATCGCGGGCGGCTGCTACGCGGTGGAGCCGATTCCGGATCCCAAGCTGGGGCCGCGCAAAGTGGACGTGGAGAGCATGTACAACACGGACCGCTATCGGCCGACCTATACGCACAAGATCGGGCTGCCGATTTTCCTGACGCGCGCTTAAAGGCCAATATGCTATTTCAGGAAGTGGTGGAGTCGCAGGGCCACCTGATCGACTCGCACATCATGGAGCAGATATTCGACAAGGTGGTCGAATATCAGGGCCGCTTTGAGGTGGAGCAGTTTCGCATCGGGCGGACCAACAGTGAGCCATCGTACCTGCGTCTAAAGATCGAGACGCCCGATGCCGATGCCATGGACCATCTGCTGCAGCAGTTGTTGAACCTGGGCTGCTCGCCGGTGGAACATGGAGATGCCGAGCTGCGGCTGGTGGAGCGCGACCGCTGTCCGGCGGAGGACTTTTACTCGACCACCAACCACCGCACCATGGTGCGCCACGGGCAGCAGTGGCTGGAAGTGCAGAACCAGCGCATGGACGCGGCCATCGTAGTGGAACAGGGCGTGGCCTCGTGCCGGCGCTTGCGCGATGTGAAGGCCGGCGACCAGGTGGTGGTGGGCACGCGCGGCATTCGCGTGGTGCCGGAGGCCAAGGAGCGCGACCGCCTGGCGTTCGCTTTCATGTCGAACGGCATCTCGTCGGAGCGGCAGGTCGAGACCGCCGTAAAGCAGACGGCGGCGCTGATCCGGCAATCGATGGAGCAGGGGCTGAAGGTAGTGTTTGTGGCGGGGCCCGTGGTGGTGCATACGGGCGGCGTGCGCAGCATGGCGCGGCTGATCCGCAAGGGCGTGGTACAGGCGCTCCTGAGCGGCAACGCGCTGGGCGTGCATGACGCGGAAGCGGCGCTGCTGGGGACTTCGCTTGGCATTCGTATGGCCGACGGGCGGCAGGAGGAGCACGGCCATCGCAACCACATGCGCGCCATCAACGCGATCTACCATGAGGGCGGCATACGCGGCGCGGTGGAGAGCGGGCGGCTCAAGTCCGGAATTCTGTACGAGTGCATCAAGCACAACGTGCCGTTCGTGCTGGCCGGCAGCCTGCGCGACGACGGGCCGCTGCCCGAAACCATCACCGATATGAACGCGGCGCAGGACGCTTACGCTGAACTTTTGCGCGGCGCTGGCGTGGTGCTGTGCCTGGGCTCGATGCTGCATTCGATCGCGACGGGCAACATGCTGCCGAGCTGGGTGAAAATTGTGTGCGTCGACATCAACCCGGCGGTCGCTACGAAGGTGAGCGATCGCGGCACCGGCCAAGCCGTGGGCATCGTGACCGATGTGGGCCTGTTTCTTGAAGCGCTGGCCAATGAAATGGAACATGATGCAACGCAGTTATAGCGACGAACACGCGGCCGCCGGCATACAGGCGCCGCTGCCCGGCATCGAAACTTGGCCCAACCAGTTTGCGGGGTACGAGATCGAGATTGTGATTCCCGAGTTCACTTCGGTCTGTCCCAAGACGGGGCTGCCTGATTTCGGCACGCTCACGTTGCGCTACGTGCCGGACCAGCTTTGTTTAGAGCTGAAATCGCTCAAGATGTACACGCTGGCGTACCGCGATCTCGGCATCTTTTATGAAAACGTGGTGAACCGCTTTTTGCGCGACATTGTCGCAGCCATCAAACCCGTATCGGCTACGTTGGTTGGCGAATTCACGCCGCGCGGCGGACTGCATTCGAAGATCACGGCGCGCTACAGCCGCGAACAGGCGGGCGCGTGAGCCTGGGTGACGGTGAGGTCAAACTCGAAGAATTGTCGGCGCTGCTGGCCGAGGTGCGTGAGCGCGTGAGCGCGCAATATCCCGAAGGCATGGCCACGGCGGAGACGCCGCGGGGACATGTCGCCGTCGCGCTGGCCGATTTGATGCCGCTGGCGCACGCGCGCGACGCCGCGCAGGCCAAGATGGCCGCTATCGGTTCGGTGAATCCGCGCCGCGGCGGCGTGGTGAACGGCTTGATCCAGTCCGTCAAGCGTTTCACCGCGCGTTCTTTGAACTGGTTTGTGCGCGACCAGGTTACCTTCAACCGTGAAGTGATGGTCTGCGTCGAGGCCTCGATCCAGGCTTTAAATGAACTGAACCATGCGATGGCTTCGCTGTGCGCGCAGATGACCTCGACCGGCCACCTCGGGGACCTCCGCGCGCATTGGAATGCGTGGCGCGTCAATTGGGAAAAGAAGCTGGCCGCCAACGAGACCTATTTTCTGCGGGCGGCGGCCGACCTGCAGACGTCACAGCAGAAGCGCGCCGGCGAACTGGAGCAGCGTTTGAATGAAACGCAGCGGGACTTTAGCAAGCTGGTGCAGGCGCAGCACACGGAATATCTGGCGGCACTCGAAAAGGCGGTTAACGAGGTGCAGCAAAAGCTGTGGGGCGATCTGGATCGTCTCAAGGGCGAATACGAGCGCCTGATCCACAGCGAGCTTCGCTTGCTCCGGCAGAAGACGGCGGGGCTGTCGGCCGCGCCCGCGCCCGCGCCGGTGGTGACGTCCGTGCCGGCCGGCGAACCGGAGTTCGATTACCAGAAATTCGCCGACCGTTTTCGCGGGCCCGAAGAGTACGTGCGGCGCAATCAACAGCTCTATCTGAGCTACTTCGCCGGATGCCGGAACGTTCTCGACATCGGCTGCGGTCGCGGCGAGATGCTGCGGGATTTGCGGGCGAACGGCATTGCGGCGCGCGGGATCGATTTGAGCGCGGAATTCGTGGCGTACTGCCGCAGCCAGGAGATCGACGCGCAACAGGCGGATCTGTTCGTGTATCTGCCGCGGTTGGCGGACGGCGCACTGGACGGCATTTTCTGCAGCCAGGTTGTTGAGCATCTGCCGCCGCTGCGGCTGGCGGAGATGATGCGGTTGTGCGCGGCCAAGTTGCAGCGCGACGGCGTGATCGCGATTGAAACGCCGAATCCCGAATGCCTGGCGATCTTCGCGACCCATTTTTATCTGGACCCGACGCATCACAAGCCGGTGCCGCCGGCGCTGCT
>DOZZ01000279.1:26034-35504 GCA_003517725.1 Bryobacterales bacterium
GCGGTGGAGTCGATACCGGAGCTGCGCGAACTGCCGGAAGGCGTGGTGCGGAAACTGTTCGGCGGTCTTGACTACGCGATCGTGGCGCGCAAGCTTTAGCTCTTCGCCCGCAGCTTCTCCGCGAAGCGCTCCACGTGAATGATGAAGCGCTGGTGGCTACCCTCGCCGATCTTGCCGTGCTGATGGAAAGCCGACACACGGAAGTTGACCCGCCGATTCTCCACGCTTTCGATCTCGGAACGGAACGTCACCTCCGAACCCATGGGCGCGGCGCCCAGATGCGCGACATTCACGATGGTGCCGACCGTATCGAAGCCGGGGTCCAGCATCGGCAGCACCAGGTTGCGGCTGGTGCGCTCCATGTAGCCGATCATGTGCGGCGTCGAGAGCACGCGCGCGCCCTCCAGGCCCAGAAAACGGATGGCATTCTCGTCGTCGACGCGCACCACTTCCTCGCGTTGCGCGCCGATCTGGATCTCCGGCATCCTCAGGCCTTAGTCATGCCGGCAATCACGCCGCGCATGTAGGCAAACGATTCAGTCATGCCAGGCAGAGGATTGTCGGCGTTAATCTCGTATTCAAGCGACACCACGCCGGGGTATTTCATTTTGACCAATTGTCGGAAAATCGCCGCCACCGGCATGATGCCCTGGCCCACGTTGACCTGAATCGCGTGCGGTTCGAAGGTCTTCAGATCTTTTATGTGGATCTCGAACAACCGCGTGCCGGCCTCAGCCAGTGACTCGACGGGATCTTTTCCGGCTCTCGCCGTGTGGCCCAGATCGCAGCAGAGGCCTACCCGCCGGTCCATGTTCTTGATCGCCGCGAGCACGCTTTGCGGCGTCGGGAAATGCTTGTCCTCGGGGCCGTGGTTGTGGATCGCGACCTTGATGTTGTACTCCTTCACCAGCTTTTCGATCTTCGGCAGCGTCTCGTGGGTAGGCGCAATGATCATCATTGGGAAGCCGCAGGCTTTGGCGTAGTCGAAATAACGGCGGAGGTCGGCCTCGTCATCCTTCTGCAGTGAAATGTTGCCGCCCCCGATGACGGTCAGGCCAGCGGCGTCGAGCTCCTTGCGCCCTTCGGCTAGTTGCGCCGGAGAGTCTTTGTAGGGAAGGTGAAATTCCTTGATGTCCACATACTTGACGCCGAGCTGCTTGAGCATCTCGATGGTCTTGTCGCGCGGAAATTTACGGAACGAATAGGTGGCGACGCTCAGGCGGATGGGCGCGCTGTCCGCGTGGGGGTCATGCTGCCCCTTCAAGGAGCCGGCAGCGGCGGCCGCCACGCTGCCCAGTAAGAACCTGCGACGGTCGAATGCAGTCATTTTGAAAATTCCTTTCAACAAACTCTTGATGATATAGGATACGGGCAAGCCTGGGAGACAACATGAGCAACATCGCGCAGGACCGCCGCATCGACTATATCGAATTTCCGGCCACCGACATTGCCCGGACCAAGGAGTTTTACTCGAGCGTCTTCGGCTGGACGTTTGAAGACTGGGGACCCGATTATGTCAGCTTCCATGACGGGCGTCTCTCGGGAGGCTTTTTCCTGGTGAAGCAGATGCAGGGCTTCGGGCCGCTGGTGGTGGTCTACTCGACCAACATCGCGGCCATGGAGGTGAAGATCGTGGAGGCCGGTGGCGCCATCATCAAGCCCGTTTTCAGCTTTCCGGGCGGCCGGCGTTTCCACTTCACAGACCCCAACGGCAATGCGCTGGCCGTGTGGACTGACCTGTAAACAACTACGCTACTATTACGGGATGGGTTTGGACGTCAATCAGCGCGAGCGCGAAGGCATTGTCATCTTCGATATGAAGGGCCGCGTCACGCTGGGTCAGGAATCCTCTACGCTGCGGGACATGGTGGAGCGCCTGGATGGACAGTCGAAAAACCGGCTCATCCTGAACATGGCGCAGGTGGATTACGTGGACAGTTCGGGGTTGGGCACGCTGGTGATGGTGTCGTCCAATTTGAAGAAACGCGGCGGCGCGGTTAAGCTGCTGAGCCTGAACCGGCGCAACGTGGAACTGCTGGTAATGACCAAACTCGCGACCATCTTCGAGATTTTCGCCGACGAGCAAGACGCCATCAACAGCTTCTTTCCCGACCGCGAGCTGAAGCAGTTCGACCTGCTGAACTTCGTGCGCCAACTGAAGGAAGAAGAGCAGTAACCCGCCTGAAGTAGTCCTTTCGACAGAGCTGTCGGTAGTCTGATCACTTTTGCGGGCCTCGAAAAGTGCTCTGGCTACTTTTGCTACTTTTGCTCCGCGCCTAGCGGCGCGCTACCTGGCGCCATGTTTCGGCGAAACTGATGAACGCAGCGGGCTGCCGCCGGCCCAGCGCTATACGCACCACCTCAACCGCGGACCACGCCAGGTAAATCGAGGTCACGGCCCAGTGCACCTCCGTCGCTATCGCCTCCGGCGCGATCGAGCAGCCGAATTGCACGCCCCAAAGGGCGAACAGCACCGCCGCCTCCCACCAGACCAGTTCCATCGAGATCAGGAACAGCGCTCCCAATAACGCCTGGCCCAAGGTCATGAGCAGTTCTAAACTTTGCTGCTGGTCGAATTCGAGCCCGGAGGCGTGCCCGCGGCTGATCGACAATACCGCCGGCAGCATGGCGGCCAGCAGCGTCCACTGGTTGATGTTGCTCGAGACCATGTTCATGAGCGCCATCGACGCGCCGTCGGGAGTGCGCGCCCACTTCAGCGCCGACACCTTTTCCGGAAATTCCGAGACGAATGGCGCGATCCACTTGATGGCCACGAAGGATGAGAACCCGAAGCGCAGGGCCAGCGACAGCACGCTTTCGAGAAACGGCGCGGCCAGCACGTAAATCAAGCCGCCGCCCGCCGCGAACAGGGCCGTGATGCCCGCGATCCGCAGGGGTTTCGAGGCCGTTACGACGGCGCGCGGAATGGGCGGCAGGTCTTCGATTTCTTCCTGGCCCCGGGCCGGCAACTTGCCCAATAGCCAGAGATAGCCCCCGTAGAGAGCCGTGAGAAACAGCGAATCGATCACGTGCAGCGAGCCCTTGGCCCATATCAGGAAGCCATACAGCAGGCACGCCAGCAGGCCGATTACCTGCACGCCGTGTTCCTGACCCAGGCGAATGCGGCGCAGGGGCCGGCCCTCGCCCCGATGCTTGTGCGCGGCCGCGGCGTAAATCATGGGCCAGCCAAGCCCGGTGAGTAACTGCAGCGCGCCGGCCAGGTTCGACAGCAGCAGATCGGTGCGCTGGCGCCATGCCAACACGGCCTCCACGGCGAACTCCGGCATGGTCTGAAGCCACGCCAGAATGGCCAGCGCGAAGCCCTGCGCCATGAAGAATTGCGCCGACTCCGCGCCCCAGGCGATCATCATGGCGGCCGCCAGCATCAGCGGCGCGGTCCATAGAATCGACAGCGGATTGGTGACGGCAGGAACCGCCACGCCCACCAGCATCACCGCGGCAAGCGCCGGTAGCGAACCGGCCGCGCGCAATTTCATAGCGAGGACAATTGCCCCGGCCGGATCACCGACGGCCGCTGGAAGGCTTCGCTCTTGTGCGGGAAATCAGTCCGATAGTGCGCACCGCGGCTCTCTTCACGGTCGAGCGCGCAGCGGGCGATCAGCGCCGCCACGCAATGAATGTTGCGGCGATCGTAGTCGGCCAGCCGCGCGCCGGGGTTGGTCTCCATCGCATAGGAAGCCAGTTGCGTCACGGCTTCAGTCAGCCCCTGGCGATCGCGCGCGATGCCGCAACGGTCCCACGCCAGTTGCCGCAGCTCTGCCTCCGGCACATGCGGGAAAGTCCGCTCGGGCGACGTGTCGGCCTTGACCGCATGAGCCGCGGCGGAGCGCATGGCCCGCCCGGCGCGCGCACCAAACACCACGCCTTCGAGCAGCGAATTGCTGGCCAGACGGTTCGCCCCGTGCACGCCGGTGCAGGCCACTTCGCCCGCCGCGAACAGGCCGCCAAGCGAGGTGCATCCATCCAGATCGGTGCGCACCCCGCCCATGGCGTAATGCGCGGCCGGATGCACCGGCGCGGGCTGGGTGGCCAGGTCGATGCCGTAGCGCAGGCATGTTTCGTAGACGCGCGGGAAACGATTCCGCGTAAACTCGGCGGGCCGCGCGGTCAGGTCCAGGAACATGTGGGGCGCGCCGGTGCGGCGCATCTCGGACACGATGGCGCGCGAGACCACGTCTCGCGGCGCCAGGTCGCCCATTTCGTGGTAACGCGGCATGAAGCGCTCGCCCGCGGCATTTTTCAGCACGGCGCCTTCGCCGCGCAGGGCTTCGGACAGCAGAAAACGGGGTGCACCGTCCACGTGAAGGGCTGTCGGATGGAACTGCACGAATTCGATGTTGCTGATCTCGGCTCCGGCGCGGCACGCCATGGCCACGCCGTCGCCGGTGGCGACATCCGGATTAGTGGTTTCTTTGAACACGCGACCCAGGCCGCCGGTGGCCAGCAGAACGCCTCGCGCGCGCACCGGAATCAGCGCGCCGACCTGTTCATCGAAGACCAGCGCGCCGGTGACCCGCCCGTCTTCCATCAACAGATCCACGGTAGCGGCGTAGCTCTGGAACGTCACGCCGTCGAGCGAAGCCGCCTTGCGCTGCAGGGTGCGCGCGATTTCGCGGCCCGTGGAGTCGCCGTGGGCGTGCAGCACGCGGTTGCGGCTGTGCGCGCCTTCGCGCGTGAACGCCAGCCGCACGCCTTCGCGATCGAACTGCACGCCCCACTCGATCAGTTCCTGAATGGCCTCGGGGCCCTCTTCCACCAGCGTGCGCACAGCCTCGGGATCGCACAGCCCGTCGCCCGCGTAGAGCGTGTCCTGCTCATGCAGCTCCACTTCATCGTCATCGCTCAGCGCCACCGCGATGCCGCCCTGCGCATACTCGGAGTTCGATTCGCGCAGGGTGTCCTTGGCGACCACCAGCACCGTGCCTGCCGCCGCAAGTTCAATCGCGGCGCGCAAGCCGGCCACGCCCGCGCCAATCACTAAGAAGTCGGGATGCATTACTCATTGCGATTCTAACAGCAGCGCAAAAGGCGTGTTTTCAAGCGCGTGGTACAAGAAAAGCATGCCCGCTTTCCGTGTTGCGACCGCCGCGCGCAGCTACGACGCCATCGTCGAGAACGGCATTGCCCGGCGCGCCGCCGCATATCTTCCAGCCGGTGCCGGGAAGCTGTTTGTGGTCTCGACGGAAGACGTGTTTCAGCACGTTGGCGGCGCTATGCGCGAGGCGCTGCACACGGTCCCGCACGAACTATTGACGCTTCCCGGCGGTGAAGACACCAAGCGCCTGGCCCCGCTCGAAGCGCTCGCCGAGAAAATGGTCGCTCTCGGCGCCGACCGCACCAGCGTGATCCTGGCTTTCGGCGGCGGCATCGTTACGGACATGGCTGGCTTTCTGGCCGCCATCTTCATGCGCGGCATACCGGTGCTGCAGATTCCCACCACGCTGCTGGCGCAGGTGGACGCGGCCATCGGCGGCAAGACGGGCGTCAATCTGGCGTGCGGCAAGAATCTGATCGGCAGCTTCCACCAGCCGCTGGCCGTGTTGATCGACCCGGAGCTGCTGGCCACCCTGCCGCCGCGGGAATATCGCGCGGGACTCTATGAAGTCATCAAATCCGCCGTAATCGCGAGCCCCGCGTTGTTCGATCTGCTCGAAGCCCAGCGCGAAGCCGTGCTGCAACAGCACGGCGCGACGGTGGAATGGATGATCGCCGAGTGCGTACGAATCAAAGTGGAAGTAGTCTCGGCCGACGAACGCGAGATGGGCTTGCGTAAGATCCTGAATTTCGGCCATACCGTGGGCCACGCGCTCGAAGCCGAGACCGCGTATCGCCGCTTCCTGCATGGCGAGGCCGTGGCCTTCGGCATGCTCGCGGCGACGCGCCTGGCACAACTGACCGGCTACGTGTCGCCGCCCGCGGCCTCCAGGATTGAAACACTGGTGCGCGCTTACGGACCCATTCCCGATACGGCGGCCATCGATCCGGCCGCGCTGCAGAAGCGCCTGGTCAGCGACAAGAAGACGCGACAGGGCCATGTGCATTTCGTGCTGCCGACGGCTATTGGCGCAACGCAAATTGTGGCCGATGTCGAGCCCGCCCTGGTGCGCCAGGCCATCGAGTACGCGCTGCAATGACGCCGCATCTGATTCCGGGGCGCGGGACCACGCCCGCCGGCGCTAGCTCCGAAGTGGCCGCCTCGCGTTACGTGCGCGGCATGTTCGGGCGCATCGCTCCACGCTACGATCTGGCCAACCATGTGCTGAGCGGCAATTTCGATCGGGGCTGGCGGACCGAGACCGTGCACGCCGTGCGCGCCGTTTCACAACGGCCCGGCGCCGTGTGTCTCGACCTTTGCTGCGGCACGGGTGACCTGCTGATCGCGCTGCAGGCCGACACGCCCGAGACCGTCATCGGCAGCGATTTCTGCCGGCCCATGCTGGCCGGCGCGGCCGCCAAGCTGCACGCCAAGGGGCTGCGCTCGCCGCTGCTGGAAGCCGACGGGCTGCGCCTGCCGCTACCCGATGCCTGCCTCGACCTGGTCACCTGCGGCTTCGGGTTCCGCAACTTCGCCAATTACGAGGCCGGCGCGCGCGAACTGCGGCGCGTGCTGCGTCCCGATGGATTGCTCGCCATTCTCGAATGCGCCGAGCCCGAAGGCGCTGTATTGGGCGCGCTGTATCGCTTTTACGCGAGGCGCGTGCTGCCGCTGATTGGCGGCGCACTCTCCGGTGAGCCGGACGCCTACGCGTACCTGCCCGATTCGGTCAGCAAGTTCCCGAAGCCCGAGGCTCTCTCCGCGCTTCTGCGCCGTGCCGGCTTCACTGACGCGAGCTACCGGCTGATGACCTGCGGCGTGGTCAGCCTGCACCTGGCCCGCACGCCCGCCTAGCCTGGCAGCATTTGGAACAACTTATTCACGGAGCGCCAATTGCGGGCCGTGCTGATGGTCCCGAGCTTCGAATCGAAGTAGGCGTTGGTGAGTTTGCTGCGCGCCCCGCCGTGCGGCAGCCGCAGATAGATCTCCTGTCTACGCACCGCGAAGGCGTCGGGCGGCGACCGATCCGGGTCCAAACCCGCCACTTCGCGCGTGCCCGGTCGATCCGCCAAGAACAGCACGTACAGTGTTTCTTCGGCCGCCCCCGCTTTCAGAAAGGGATTATTCCGAATCACCCCGTCTAATTGCGCCTTGTTCCGCAACAGCAGCGGCGTGCGATGCCCGAAGTGAGCTTCGATCTCCGCCGTAATCAGATCAGGAATCCGCGCCGCGAGGTCGGCGTCCGCGCGGAACACTACGTTGCCGCTCTGAATATAATTTTTGACCTGATCGCAGCCCGCCGCCGCAAACATCTGACACAAGTCTTTCATTGGCAGGCTGTGCTTGCCGCCAACATTGATTCCGCGCAGCAGCGCTACATAACTCGTGGACATGGCGCTCTATTGATTAACTCCGCCGCCCAGACGCTTCAGCAAGAGTAGAGATAGCCGCGAGATCAACAGATCACCCGGATTGTCATCCGTGTAATTCACTTCCGGTATGTCGTCGCATGTGATCGCCATTGCAATCGGGCCGCCTTTAGCATAGACAATCGCCACATCGCTGCGCAGATGGTCCAGCGCGCCGGACTTGCTGGCGATGGTGGTTTCGCGCAAGGTACGTCCAATGCCGCTGTGGTGCTGTTGCCGTTTCAGAATCGCCAGCATTTCAGCTGACGCCCGCGGGCTCACCACCTCTCCGCGATATAGCTTTTCCATCAACGTCACCATCTCGCGCGGCGTGCTGACGCCCAGGCCGAACGCCTTATTCTCGGGTTTCTTGCCCTCGACGCTCATTCCATTAACCGCCACGGCCGCCGGATCATGGTTGTTCAGCACCTTGCGCAGGCAGCGCGTCTGGATCAAGCCCAGTTGCTGCATCTCGGCATTGACTACGTCGGGTGCGATATGGTCGAGCACCAGGTTCGTCGCGGTGTTGTCGCTGACCACAATCATGAGGCGCAGCAGATCGATCAGGGGCAAGGTCACGCCTTCTGAAAACTCCATCAATACGCCCGACCCCGAAATTTTGCCGGCCTCCGTGATGGTCGAGCGGTCGGTCCACGCCGCGTGGCCACGCGACACTTCGGTAAACGCCGCCGCCATTACGGCAAGTTTGATGGTGCTGGCGGTGCGCACGCGCCGCTGTCCGGCTATCTCAAAAGTCCCCCCCGTATTCAGATTTTTCGCGAATAGACTGACGGCGCCGTTGAAGTTGTCCACCTCCGAGTTAATGCGCCGGTCAAGATCCTGCGCCGCCGAAATGCAGCAAATCGTGAATGCCGCGATGATCAGGATTCTCATACTTGGAAAAGCTTACACAACTTCACCGTGGCGTGTGATGATTCCTACAACCGCGGCATTGCGAGTGCCTAATCGGCGGCGCGCCGCCCAGGCAACAGGCGCAGAATGGGCGTAATGGCCCCACTTACATTGATTCGGACCGCATTAATTTGCGCCGCTTTGTCTGCCTCCGGCCTGCTGGCCGAAGAAGTAATTACCGTGAACCCCGGCGCGGACGCCACGCCATTCCCGCATTTCTGGGAGCAGGTCGTAGGCTCCGGGCGCGCCGTGCTTTCGCTGCGCCAGAGTTATCGCGACGATCTGCGCCAGGTGCGCCAGATTACCAGCATCCGCTACGTCCGCTTCCACGCCATTCTGGATGACGAGAATGGCGTCTACGATACCGACCCGCAGGGCCGTCCGGTCTACAACTTCTCCTACGTCGACCAGATCTACGATGGGCTGCTCGACGCCGGTGTGCGTCCCTATGTCGAGCTTAGCTTCATGCCCGCCAAACTCGCCGCTTCCCAGACGCCACATGCTTTCTGGTACAAGCCCCTGCCCTCCCCGCCCGCCGACATGAACAAGTGGACTGCGTTAATCGACACCTTCACCCGCCATCTGGTGGAGCGCTACGGCATCGATGAAGTCGCGCAATGGTATTTCGAAGTCTGGAACGAACCCAACATCGATTTCTGGACCGGCGGCCCAAACAGTCCACCTACTTCCAGCTCTACGACGCGACCGCCCGGGCGATAAAACAGGTGAGCCCGCGGCTGCGCGTCGGCGGCCCCGCCACGGCACAAGCCGCCTGGATCGACCGCTTCATCCAGCACTGCGTCGAGCAGAAGGTGCGGGTCGATTTCGTGTCGACCCACGTCTATGCCAACGATTCGGCCAAAGACGTCTTCGGGACGAATGAAAATATTCCGCGCCACGACATGGTCGGCCGTTCCGTGAAGAAGGTGTTCGACCAGGTCAGGCATTCGGCGCGCCCCGATCTGACCATCCACTGGAGCGAATACAACGCCAGCTATAAGAATGAAGTGGAGGTCACGGATACATCGTTCATGGGCCCGTGGCTCGCCAACAACATCCGCCAGTCGCAAGGCATGACCACGCTGATGTCGTAC
>DOZZ01000279.1:35651-40433 GCA_003517725.1 Bryobacterales bacterium
ACGGCGGCTTCGGCATGATCGCCGAGCGCGGCATTCCTAAAGCGTCGTTCAACGTCTTCGCGATGCTGCACCGCCTGGGCGACCGCCTGCTGCCCGTCGCCAGCGAAAACGCGCTGGTCACCAAACGTTCGGACGGCTCGCTAGCCATCGCCGTGTGGAATTACGCCGAGCCCGAAGAGACCGGTGCGCCCCGCGAGTTCCGCGTAACCGGCGCGCCGGGAAAAGCGCGCATGACCGTACTCGATGCGGAGCACGGCGATGCGTTCACCGCCTTCAAAAAAATGGGCAGCCCGCCCAGCCCGACACGCGCCCAAATCGCCACCCTGCGCCAGGCCGGCGCGCTGCCCGCCGACGTGCCGGTAGACCTGCGGAAGCCCTTCACCCTAGCGCCGAAGAGCCTGGCACTCCTCGAAGTAACCCGCTGAGGCGCCCACGCTCCGGCCCAATCTACTGGCTGGCTCCCGCCGCCACCACGGCAATGCCTCTCTCGGCGAAAGCGAAGCTGTAAAGAGGACTCAATCCTTGCGCCTCGCAGAGAATTTCACGCACATTGTAGGGATTGGTCAGCCCCGCCACGCTGTTCCGAACCACTTCGAAGACGTGTTCGATTCCCTGAGCCTCGTCGATATCAACGTCCACCAGGTACTGATTGTCGGGTGTGCGCGCAAACGTCAGCTGCAGATTGCCGTGCGCGTCTCTTGTCTTGAAACTATCGAACATCTGGAACGGAAGCGGAACGGTGTGAAGCGCAAACGGAACTCGATGGAATTTACCCGAGACGGCCGTCTCCTCAAAGAGCGCCGACGTTGTGCGGATGAAAAGGCGATCTTGGACGAAATTCGTAATCTCGTCGAAGTGGTGGAATGTGTTCGAGCCATCGTCGAGCGTCGTCGCGGACGCCTTCACGAATATATTCAACAAGCACGCCTTGAGCAGATCGGGCAGCGAGTCATACAAGTTGCTGCCTGCTTCGTTATGAAACGCGGAGCTGTTCAACAAACGCTGGAGTCCGTCGTCGAGCGCCGAAAACGCGGGGGCATCAATCCCTGTCACCAATGCCGGATTCACAGGAAACTTCAGGGGATCCCGCCGAGCCGTTTCGCCTTCCTCAAGCCGCAAAAAGAACTGAAGCATCCGGTAATTTGTGGCGGTTAACTCAATGCGGTAAACCCCGCCAGGACAATCTGCCAGCGCAACGTTCACCTGCTGCTGTCCACTAAGCGGGATGACGGCCTGAAAGTGCCTCATGTTATCCAGGCTGAACACGTCCATCCTTACGCTGTGGTCATCAAGTGGATTACCAAGGACGTCCTCAAGATCTAGTTGCAAAGTCGTCTTTGCCATGGCGTTCCCTCTCTGAATAGGGGCTACGGCGCGAGAGCATGGGTCACCGACTTCAGCGCCTGAGCCGCGATCGTTAAGGATGGATTAGCCGCCAGCGCTCCCGGAATCGCCGAACCATCGACCACATACAACCCATTCAGGACTGCTTTCGAATCGGCCGCTTGGGAGGCGTCGAATACTTGTCCGAACTCGTCAATGACGCCATTTTCGTGCGTGCCGCCGATGGGGCAGCCGCCCAGGGGATGCGTGATTACCAATTTTTTGTTCCCGAGCAGTCCTTGCCAGCCCGGCAGTGCCAGATACCGGCCTCCCATGGCCGACGAGAATTCGCGCAGGAGCGTCTCGATGTCTTGCCAGAGAGTCTGTTGCGCAACCGGTTGCTCCCAGCCGAGATCGATCTGGTTCCCGTCAATACCGCCCAGCGTCAGTTTGCCGGTGGCGTCATCCTGGCTCATTACGTTGAAGAAGAACGTATCGGCCAGCATCTCCGCTTCGGTCTGAAAGCTTTTGGGATCCCTGGTATCCGGCAGACCGACTACGTTCTCCAGCAGGTTCGACTGCCATGCCGCCTGAATCAGATTGAAAAAATTCGGGCTCGCCCCGGCATCGTCCATCAGTTCAAGCCCCTTGCTGACGAACTCCGCGAACATGGCCGGAATGGCGCAATCTTCAATCTTGATGAATCGCCCGTTGAAGTTCATCGTCACGTGCGACGTATTGATTGGCCCTCGTGTGGAGTAGACGGGCAACGGACGTCCATCGGCATGATTGGTTGTTTTGTAGGCAAACGCGCCGAAATCTCCATTGGTGGAGAACTTCGACCCAAGTGCCGCGCTCAGCGGGAGTCTCTTCTCTCGCGCGGAGCGCAGCAGAATCTCCGTCGTCCCGAGCACGCCGCCAGCCAGAAAGACCGCGGGAGCAAACTCCCGCCGCGTGCCTTGACCGGTGAAGTCATCTTCAAAGATCACGTCGTAGCCACCCGGTTTTTGCTCAAGCTGCAGCACCTTGGCTTTCGGGATCAGCGTCACGCCGGGGTGTTGCAGCACTTTTTTGAATAACGTCTTGTTGAGCGTGTGACGCGCCTGAGGCAGGCAGCCCAGCATGCAGCGTCCCTGCCGCTCGCAGTGCGTGTGCGCCGGAACCGAGTCGCTGTCCGCCCCTCTGTGGGCGTCGTACTCGAAGATCGACAGTTCCAGCGGAGCCCAATCCATCTTCACGCCGAGCTTAGTGGAGACATCCCGAGCCGCCGCGCGCAAAACGCGGCTTCGATCCAACAGAATGTAGGAGCCGTCCGTATCTTTCGTGGGGTCGTTGGGGTCTACGCCGAACTGCACGAAGTCCTGCTCGGTCATGTCCTTTCCCATGGGAATCTTCGTGACTACATAGTTCAGCCATCCGCGATTCGCGCTCTTGCGATCGCCATGCGGCCCTTCCATCCACAGGCGCGCCGCCGCATATTCGGCATCTCCGAGATTCAGGCCTATTCGCTGTAGCGCGCCGTCCTTCGGCCGGATGGTCACGTTAGAGTAAATCAGCGATCCCCCGCCGACTCCGCTGGCAGTCAATACGTCGGCCTGGTGAAACAGCGAGTACTGGTAGAGGCCTTCCTTGTGCAGGTTCCGCAGTGCGGCTAAGAAATCATGCAGGCCTTTGCGGTGGTCCGGCCGCGGCCAGTATTGCACCGGCATGTTATTCTGCGCGGTCCAGTCCCCAAAGGGGTCGCCCTTATTCAAAGCAATCGGATCGAACGATCTCCAAAAAGTGCCGCGCTCCAGGAGCAACACTTTCTTACCTTGCGCAACCAGTTGCACGGCCGCAATGGTTCCGCCGAAGCCCGTGCCAACGACAATGGCATCAAACGGCATAGCACCTCCTTGAAGGCGCAAATCGGAATCGAGCCTACCATAAAATCGGTGTCATCGGAAGCGACAGCGCAGCGCTCGAGGGGGAATTGATGCGAAATGCGGAAATTGATGAAGCCTGGAGGGAAAGAGTGGCCAGGAACCCCCGGCCACCCCTCTGCAAACTTAAACTACCTTGACGAAAATGATCACCAGCGTGAACAGCGCCAGCGATTCGATGAACGCCAGACCCAGAATCATGGCCGCCTGAATGGCTTTCGTTGCCCCGGGGTTGCGCGCCATGCCTTCCACCGCGCTGCCTACCGCGCGTCCCTGGCCCAGGGCGCACAGCCCCGAGGCGATGGCCATCGCGAAGCCGGCCGTCAGCGCAATCCAGTTAACGCTCGAGGCCGGAGCCGCGGCGGGGGCGCCAGTCTGCGCAAAAATGGGGCACGCCAGCGCGAATAGCGCCAGCATCAGCAGAATCGTCTTGAACTTCATCGTGTGTTGCTCCTTGTATAAAATCGCCGTCCGGAGGTGGTCCCCGCTCACCGTGCTGGCGGGCTCACGCGGACGGCGGATAATGCCGTTTTAGTGTTCGTGCGCGCTGGCCCCCGCGATGTAGAGCGTGGTCAACAACGCGAAGACGTAGGCCTGAATCAGCGCCACGAAGGCGTGCAGGCCCATAAATACGGCCGGCACCATAAAGTAAGTAAGGCTTAGAAACACCAGCGTCAGCTTCTCGCCCGCAAACATGTTGGCGAAAAGACGAACCGTCAGCGACAGCGGCCGCGCCAGATGGCTCGCGATCTCGATCGGAATCATCAGCGGCGTCAGCCACCACACCGGCCCCGCGAAATGCTTGATGTAGGCAAATTTGTGAGTTTTCAGGCCGATGTAGTTGTAGTAAACGAAGGCCAGCATGGCGCAGCCCGCCGGCACATAAGGCACCTGCGTGGGCGATTCCAGGCCCGGCACAATGCCGATCAGGTTCGAGAACAGAATAAAGATGAAGAGCGTTCCGAAGATGAAGACGTGGTCCGCCGGGTGGTCATCGATGTTCTGGCTGGCCGTCTCCTGCAGAAACAGATAGATGGTCTCGAACAGATGCTGCATTTTGCCGGGCCGCTCCACCGAAAGCCGCGATCGCAGGATGGCGAACAGCACCATCATCAGCAGCACCACCACCAGTTGCATGACAATGAAGTTCTTCCACGGATGGCCGGGCGCCTCGGCGTGCTGGCCGGCTAGACCCAGGAGAAAGTTGCCGAGACCGGCGAGGTGTTCGTTGAACTGGCGTGTCAGCCAGATCTCATGTTCTTGCATATAGGAAAGCGACCAGGATTTCCACCAGAACCGCGGCGAAGGACACAAATAGCCCCATCAACAGCGCCACCAAGCTCTCTCTGGAATATCTGAGTATAACAAAAGCGCCCACCCCCAGCAGCGACAAACGCAACAGAATCAGCAGCGCGGAGCCAAACCCGGGCGCCACGGCGGGGTTCGTCACGGAGTCCGCAATGCGCCCGACTAACCTTTGCCAGCTGCGGAAATTCCAATACGAGCCAATGGCCCCGATCAGGAAAGCCGCAGCCGG
>DOZZ01000279.1:40636-42534 GCA_003517725.1 Bryobacterales bacterium
GAAGTCGAGCTCCATGTTATTTCTGGACCTCGCGGACCAGCGCATAGAGCCCCCCGGCGGCCCCCAGCAGCAGGCACGTGACGGTCAGGAAGTGGGTTTGAAACAGTTGATCCAGGCCGCGTCCCGAGAAGTAGCCCACCACCACGCCGGCGGGCGGCAGCATGCCCAGCCCCACGTAGCGGCCCCAGTCGTTCATCGGCGCTTGGCGGCCAACAACGCGGCGGCGCGCGCGGCGGTCTCGTTCAGCAGGAAACCCATTTTGGGGTGCGATGGTTCCAGGTCGGGTTCCACGTCGTACTCGCGCAGCGCCTCCGACGTGGTCGGCCCGATCGACGCCACCACCACGCCTTCGAGCGCGGCGCGCAGACGCTCGGCGTCGATGCCCTCCTGGGCGGCGATCCGGAACAGGTGCGGAATCTGCACCGACGTGGTGAACAGGATCACGTCCACTTCTCCATCGGCCAGGCGCCGCGCGGCCTCCCGCAGCGGCCCGGTATCTTCAGGCAAATCCCACAGATATACCGGCACGCGCGTAACCTGCGCGCCGCGCCGCCGCAGCGCCTGCAACAGCTCGTCGTTGGGCTTGCCGTATTCCTGCACCGCAATGCGCTTTTCGGTGCGTCCTTCGATGGCGTGCACCAGTTCGTGCCAGGTGTTGGGCTCCGGCACGTGCACCGTGATCGGCACCTGCAGCTCGCGCAGCGCCCCGGCCGGTTTCGGACCACGCGCCACCACCGTCACCTTGCGTAGCGCTTCGGCAAACTGCCCCGCCGGGAAGCGCGTGGCCAGCACCCGGTCCAGGTAGCGCAGGCCCACTCCGGTCAGGAAAATGACCATGTCGAATTCGCCCGCAAAAAGCCACTCGGCGAAGGCGAACGCGGCGGCATTCTGCTCAATCGGCACCTCGCGCATCGAAGGCGCCACAAACGGGTCGCCCTTCTGGTTGCGGATCAAAGTTGCCATTTCGGCCGCCCGCCGGCTCTCGAGAGCCACCACCCGCAACCCGTCAAATGCCATGGCCCCAATTATACGGGCACCCCGCCATTTTGGTTCAAGCGTGCGTGTTGCTACCGTACCGGGAGCATTTGAAATCGGTTTAGTGGTTGAATGTACACACTGTGCGATCAAGTACGTTGACTTGATCTTGTATTGCAGGCACCATAGAAGCCGAAAGCTGGAGCGCCAGAGTCCCCGTCCCAAGCAGTCGAGGTGTTTTGCCTTCAGCCGGTAGCTGTATCGGGAGCGAAAGGAGAGCGGCTTTGAAGAGGCTATACCTTGGTAACCTGCCGTATCGCATCAGCGAATCGGACGTATCGGATTGGTTCCATCAACAGGGTGTCAACGTCGACGTAGTCACCCTGATCCGCGATAAATTTTCGAATGAGCCCCGCGGCTTCGGCTTTGCCGAAATCAATGATGACGCGGAAGCTGATCGCGCTGTGGAAGCCTGCAATGGAAAAGAAATGATGGGCCGCGCCCTGGTTATTAACGAAGCTCGCCCGATGACCAAATCCGGAGGCGGGAGTGGCGGAGGCTACGGAGGCGGGGGTGGCGGAGGCCGGGGCCCCGGTGGTGGCGGCGGACGCGGTGGTGGTGGTGGTAGCCGTGGCGGAGCTGGGGGCGGTGGCGGCGGTTACGAAAGAAGAGGGTAAAAAAAGAAAGGCCAAGCTTACGAGCTTGGCCTTTTCTGTCTTAGGCTGGCGCGAGTCTTAGTAGCCGTACGGATCGACAGCGCAGGCCGGGTCCGGGTGCCATTCTCCCCAACTGTCATAGAAGCCATTTGGGTCGCAGTATGTCGGCTGCACATAGTAGCTCGAACCGTAGCCATAGTAGGGCGCCGGGTCATAGTAATAAGCCTGCGGCGCGGAATAAAATCCGAGGCTAAAGCTGTTGCCCCA
>DOZZ01000279.1:42720-43271 GCA_003517725.1 Bryobacterales bacterium
GCCCCACCCGCGACCCCATCCACGGCCCCGGTGATCGTCCCAGTCGCGGCCTCGCGCGAAGCCAAAGTTGCCTCGATGTTGGGCATAGCCGCGGGTGTTTCCGCCGTTATAGCTGAAGCCGCCACCGCCGTAGTTTCTGCCGCCCGAGTATGACCCGCCGCCGCTAAAGTTTCTCCCGCCCGAGTAGGATCCGCCACTACCAACGCCTCTACCGCCCGAGAAGGATCCGCCACCACCAACGCCTCTCCCGCCCGAAAACGACCCACTGCCGCCGCCTCTACCGCCCGAAAACGACCCACCGCCGCCGCCACCTCTACCGCCCGAGAATGACCGGCCACCGGAATGCTGGGCCGCTGCCGCCGGAGCGGCTCCAATCAAGGTAACCAACGCGGCAGCCATCAGCACCGGTACTGCAAGTAGTTTACGCATAAATGCTCCTGTCTATTCGACGTCGGACCGCGGCAAATTCGATTCGCCCGGCCGTCCGGTTAATCGAAATTAATATTCCGATGGCGCTGCTGGTTGCGCCCAAGCTCCGGCTGTCATGCTCC
>DOZZ01000279.1:43461-43899 GCA_003517725.1 Bryobacterales bacterium
CTTACTTCGAAAAATAGGCCAGCAGCGCCGCGGTAATCAGAAGCGCGCCGACTCCCGCGAGCCACGTCGGTTGAGGGAGTGGTGTATGGCTGGTGCGAGGCGGGTCCGCAAATTGTTGAAGGCTCCGCACCCCTTCGACGAAGCGGTTGAAGAGGTCCGGTACCAAGCCGAAGAGGATCAACGCGCAGCCGAACAAAAGCCCGAACGCCAGTTGGTTGGCATGGATCACGGGATCAGTATATACCGCGTGCCGCTGACTTAAACCTGCGAGTTCAGCAGCAGCGGCGACACGTCGAAATGTTTTTGCAGTACCAGGGCCACCGTGCCGCGCAGGCGTGTGGTGCTGCCTTCGCCGCCGGGCAGGATGCGCGGGGGCGGACCGCTCAGGCTCTGGCGCGCGGTTTGCGCCTGCAGGGCCGGCTCGAAGAGGTGCCAGGC
>DOZZ01000279.1:44131-45819 GCA_003517725.1 Bryobacterales bacterium
AGGTAGTCCGCCATTTTGGAGAGCGCCGCGATGGCGTGAGCGTCGCCTTCCCCTGCCATGGTCAGCAGGCGCGGAAAGGGCGGGGCCGCGCGGCCCGAGAGCTCGTGATAATAGCGCAGCGCGGCGCCCTGGCTGGCGAACGCCTCCCAGCAGCCGTGGCGGCCGCAGGAGCACAGTGGACCTTCTGGATCGAGCGTCACGTGCCCGAATTCGCCGGCCATGCCGCTGCCGCCACGCACCAGTTGGCCGTTGGCGTACAGCCCGCTCCCGATGCCTTCCGAGACCGTCACAATGGCCAAGTCGCGGACGCGGACCCATTGCCCAAACCAGACTTCCGCCAGCACGCAGATGTTGGCCGCGTTCTCGAGTTGCACATGGAGGCCGGTAGCATTCTCGATCGGGCGCTTCAGATCGAAGGCGGGCCAATGCAGGTTGGGCGTGAACACCAGATGCTCGGTGGTCAGGCTGACCCGGCCCGGCAGGCTGACGCCGATGCCGTCGAAGACCACGTCGGGGCGCGTCCGCATCATGCCTTGCAGCCGCGTGATCATTTCGGCAATGGCCGCCTGCGGCTCGCCGGCCGTCGGAAAAGTTTCGCGCCATAGCAGGTTGCCGTGCAGGTCGGCCAGGGCCAGGGTGGTGACGGTGGGGCGCAGATCGATTCCGATGATGGCGCGCTGCGGGTTCAGGCTGACGTGCCGCGGGTGACGCCCGCGGGGCAGCCGCTGGGGCGGGCCCTCGATTAGCCAGCGCTCGCCGATGAGTTCTTCGGTGATCAGCGAAACGGTGCTGCGCTGCAAGCCGGTCAGGCGCGCCAGGTCGGCGCGCGAAACCTCCTGCCGCAGCCGCACTAAGTTCAGCAGGATGCGGCGGTTGATTTCGCGCGGCGTCTCATTGGTCGCCGGCTGGATCTGGTCGGGTTCGAAGTTACGCATATCCGGCACTTACGTCCTGATGATGAACTGGCGGTCGGGCAGCAGCCACCAGACCAGCGCCATCGACAACGGGTGCATCAGCCCGGCCACCAGAAACACCGGCGAATAGGAAAAGTGAGCCACCACGTAACCCGTGCCGAGATTAGCCAGCATACCGCCGACCGAGCCTCCCATGCCGGAAAAGCCGGTGGCGGTGCCCACTTCATGGCCCGGAAACAAATCGGTGGGCAGCGCCTGCAGGTTGGAGGTCCACAGGCCATGGCCGGCGGTGAGGAAGCACACGGCGGCGATGGCCAGCGCGGCGTTGGAGGCATGCGGCGCCAGAATCACCACCGGCATCAGCGCCGCGCCGATGGCCATCACGGCTTTGCGGGCGCGCGGCAGCAGCCACCCGGCGTGCATCAGACGCCCCGATAAATAGCCGCCGAAGACGTAGCCGATGCCGCCAAAGACGAACGGCACCCAGGCATACTGGCCGATCATTTTGGTATCGAAGCCGCGTTCTTTGTGCAGGTATTCGGGCAGCCAGAAGATGGCGAAGTAGATCACGGGGTCGGTGAAGAAGCGCGCCAGCATCAGCGTGGAGCAGGGGCGCGAGGTGATTACCTGCCAGGCATGCACCTGTTGCGCGGTGGCCGGCGTGGTCTGCGACGGCGGCGGCAGCAGGGCGCACATGGCCTGGTATTCGGACGGGCGCAGCCAGCGGTTCCGGGCGGGCACTTCATACAAGATGAGCCAGGCAATCAGCCACAC
>DOZZ01000279.1:45955-46757 GCA_003517725.1 Bryobacterales bacterium
CCGAGCCGGTCGACCACGTAGCCCGAGACCGCGTACATGATGGCGTAGGCCAGCAGGAAGCCGGTCACCACGTAGGAGTAATCCTGCTCGCTCATCCCGAATTCGCGGCGCAGCGCGGGCGAGACGATCGAGAGCGCGTTGCGGTCGGTATAGTTGATCGCCGTCGCCAGAAACAGCAGCGCGGCGACCACCCACAACATTTTCGGGATCTTCATGGACCTCCAGCTTTCCCAGGCACGAAACCCAATGCCACCACCGCCACGCCATACGGCCGGGTTTCGCCGGCCGTCGCGTACGGCGGATCCGCCGTCAGATCGATGCGCGCCGTCCCGGAGCCATGCGGCGCACTCCAGCTTACGGTATGGAAGCCCGCCGTGGTGAAATCGGCCTCGCCCAGCGGAGCTTGATTTAAACGCACCGCCAGGTGCACATGGCGGTTGGCGCGGATCTGCGTCTCGGGAACGTTGACGGTCAGTTCAAAACGTGAGGCCGAAGCGGGTTGGTTCACACGCACGGCGGCTTGCGGCTCGCTCCAGCGCCAGACCTGGCTGAGCCCAAACCAGCCGCCGAGCAGCGCGCGGTGATCGCGCGAGTCTTTCAGTTTGAGGTGGGCGGGTAGCGGCGCCCGCGCGGATTGATCGAAAACGTAGAGCTGCTGATTCGGCGCATTCCAATAAAGATAGGACAGAGGATCGCGGCCCCACAGCGTCGCGGACTGGGGCGAGTCAACCGGATACGGTTCGAGATCCATGCGGTGATAGACGATGTTGACCGCGGCCTCCACGCCCCAGTGCGCGAAATG
>DOZZ01000279.1:46914-47629 GCA_003517725.1 Bryobacterales bacterium
GCCAGCGTGGCGCGCCGGTCGATGCGCAGCTCCCGAATATTCCAGGGCACCCAAATCGCCAGCAACGGCAGCAGCCACACAGCCCGGAAATGAGCAGCGAAGGCTCCGGCGGCCAATGCGGCGGCGGTCAACGGCACATAGCAATACGCGGCGAACAAGCGGCCCGGCAGAAACAGCAGCGGTAGAAAGAACACGGCGCATGCCGCGACGCCCCACCAGACGCGCCGGTCGCGCGTCAAAAACGGCAGCGTGAGAAAAGCGAGGCCGGCGTACGGCGCTAGCAGCACGCGCGAGGAGTAGAACGGGACTGTTTTGCGCAGCGCGGCCAGCGTGAAGCGGAAGGTATAGTCGTTATCGTGATTGGGGTTCAGCAGCAGACCCTGCAGCCCGAAACTCAGCGACACCGCAAAGAACGGCAGCAGGCGCGGCCAGCGGCGTTCTCCCAGCAGATATTCATAGAGTGCCAGCACGGCCGGCAGCATCACGGCCAGTTCCTTGCTCTTGTAGGCCAGCCAGAAGCAAACGAAACTCAGCACCCAGCGGCGCCGCGCATAGAACAGAATGCTGGCCACGCACCACAGGCCGCACAGCACGTCGAACACATACATCGGCTTCCAGACGGCGTCGAAGATGGCGACATTAAGCGCGAAGAAAGCGGCGGCGAACAGCGCGCCGCGCCACGGGATCTTCAGTTCCCGAGCCAGTAACAGCAGCA
>DOZZ01000279.1:47821-51604 GCA_003517725.1 Bryobacterales bacterium
CTCGTCATCCTGAAAAAAGCCTTGGTAGGCGCCCCGGTTAAGGATCAGAAAGAGCAGGCAGATGGCCAGGAACAGGACCATCGGGGCCCACCGTTTCGTCACGATTCAGAGTCTATCGCAGGGCGCCGGGAGCGAACCGCAAAGTTAGCGCTGAGATGCCGTCATCTTCATCGCGACCTTCTCTTCAACCACCAAAAGTTCCCGCCGGGCGAGGTCGCGCGCTTTTGCCAGGTTGTCAAACGTCGCGTCGAGGCTCATGCCGGGGTGCAGCTTCTTAAACGTGTCCGCCACCGGCTGCGCTTTCATGGCGGCGTCCCAGGAGGGAAATACGTCAATGCTTACCCCCTGATACTTCAGGTCCGTCCCGGCAGGCAGCACCAGTTGATTGACGTTCCAGCCATGCATGCTGCCGTCTTTCACCCACGCTTCAGCCATCGGCTTCCAGATTTTCTGTTCCAGGTTTATCCAGTCCGTCGCGTTGTGCACCTTCATGAAGTTCACATACAGGTAATCGCCTTTCTCGAGAGAACCGACCTGCAAGGCATTGCGCCACAGTTCGGCGGAGACCAGTTGCGTCATGGTTCCGCGCTTGGCAATATAGTCCGCGGCGCTAATGCTCAGCCCGGCTCTCTGCAGTATTTTGGTCAGTCCCGCGATGCCGGTTGGAGCGGTAGGCGCGCCTTTATAGACCGAAACCGCCACATAATCACAGCGGGCATCTTGGCCGCTGGGTATCACGGTCCGCAAGAGGTAAGCGGCCGCCAAGTCACCGTTGTCCACGCTCGCCTGCATTACCTTGCTGCTGAAATCTTGGACGAACTGACGGTATTCAGCGCCCTTTCCAGGCTGTATTTTGATACAAGCTACCGAGTGGTAGCCGGTGAGTTGATCCTGAGCCGCCAGCATATTCGCAAACATGCCGAGTGAGACGATGAGACAAACTGTCCAGTGCTTCACGGGTCCCCTCCTTGTTAGGCCAGGATTGCGTTTGTTGCTTCCTGGCGGCCATTGAGTATACATGCAGCTACATCCATTCAAACTATTTTTTTCAACCTTGGCCTAGCCGTGCGAACCTGCCCCGCTGGTTGAGCGCGAAAGAAGGCGGGCGGAAGTATAATTAGAAATCTTCCCCCGATGCCTGCTAACGCCGGAAATCCGAAGCGTGCCGTGTGCCTTCTCAGCGGGGGGCTGGATTCCGCGACCACCCTCGCGTATGCCCTGCGCGAGGGCTTTGAAACTTACGCGCTGTCGTTCGATTATGGCCAGCGCCATCGCATCGAACTCGAAGCCGCCGCGCGCGTCGCGGTCAGCCTGGGCGCGGCCGAACATCGCGTCGTGGCGGTCGACCTGCGCGGCTTTGGCGCCTCCGCCCTGACCGACGAGATCGACGTGCCCAAGGGCCGCGCCGCGGGAGAAATCGCAGAAGGTATTCCGATCACTTATGTGCCCGCCCGCAACACCGTGTTTCTGGCGCTCGCCACCGCCTGGGCCGAGGTGCTGGGCGCCGCCGACATCTTTATCGGCGTCAACGCGCTCGATTATTCGGGCTATCCGGATTGCCGCCCGGAGTTCCTCCACGCGTTTGAGGCCATGGCCAACCTGGCCACGCGGGCGGGCGTCGAGGGCGCGACGAAACTGCGCATTCAAGCGCCGTTGCTGCATCTCTCGAAGGCCAAAATCGTGAAGCTGGGCCGCGAGCTGGGCGTCAACTTCGCGCTGACCCATAGCTGTTACGATCCCGATCCCAACGGGCGCGCCTGCGGTCTGTGCGACTCGTGCCTGCTGCGGCGCAAGGGCTTCGCGGATGCCGGCATGGTCGACCCGGCAGTGTGTTGAGGCCGTGAAAATCGCCGAGATTTTTTACTCGGTCCAGGGCGAAGGCTCGCTGGTGGGCGTCCCGTCGGTGTTCATCCGGACCAGCGGCTGCAACCTGCGCTGCAGCTGGTGCGACACGCCGTACACCTCCTGGCATCCCGAAGGCGAAATGATGGAGGTGCCGGCGATCATGACCGTAGCCCAATCGTTCGGCGCGCGGCACGCCGTAGTGACTGGCGGCGAGCCGATGATCGCGCCGGGCATTAGAGAACTAACGCAGGCTCTGCGCGCGGCCGGCTTCCATATCACCATCGAAACCGCCGGCACGGTGCTGGCGGACGTCGCCTGCGATCTGATGAGCATCAGCCCCAAGCTGGCCAACTCCACGCCCGAGGGCCCCTTCGCACAGCAGCACGAGCGCTTGCGGCTACAGGTTGACGTACTGTCGCAGCTAACGTCGCGCTGCTCTTATCAATTAAAGTTTGTGGTGCGTGATCCAGACGACATGTCCGAAATCAATCAACTGGTGCAAGCACTGGGCGCGGGAAAGGAACACGTGATCCTAATGCCCGAGGGCATTGATCGCGACACGCTGCGGGAACGCGGATTGTGGCTGGCGGAGATCTGCAAGCAGACCGGTTTCCGTTTCAGCCCGCGTCTGCACGTGGACCTTTACGGAAACCGCCGCGGCGTCTAATTAGCGCGTCTCCCTTTCAAGCTGGGCGGTCTGTTCCCGGGCTCCATCGCCGGCCAGGCGGTACTCGGAAAAGTAAACCTGTTCGCCGACCGGATGATTCTTCACCAGCAGGATCTTCACCATCCCATTAACATCAATCTCGGACGGCAGCCACAGGTTGTCGGCAATACGCGTTTGCTCGATGCCGATCTTCGCGCCCTGATTGATGCGCGCCATGATCCAGCCTATCGAGACTGAATCGATCACGTTGGCGCGGGCCTTGGTCCAACGCATGTCCTGCTTATCGACCCACAAGGTGGCGTTGATCTTACTGAACATCCTGGCCTTGGAATCCCGGGCTACATAGCCGGGCTTGGGCGTGCACTTGACAACATAGTTGGCGCGGCCATTGATGGTCTCTTCGGGCAGCAGTTCGAAATCGAAAGCTTCCGGCACCTCGCGCAGAAAGCGGCGGGCGTTCTCATATTCGGCGATCTTCTTTTGCTGCGCGTCGGGCGTGGCGCGCTCGGCCAGAAATTTCTTGTACTTATCCTCTTCACGGCGCTGTTCACTTGGCGGCAGCGGCTGGCCATTCCTCGTCAGCACCTTCTCAAACGGCATGCCCGCCACCGCCGTAACCTGCGAAACCGTGACTTTCTGCCCCTCGGGGGTCTTCTCGACGTCGCGCTGCATGTAGTTGTACTTCAGCGCGGCATGGTAGTCCTTTTCGTAGTTGGTTATCGATTGCGCCACAATGCGGCGTGCATCGCTTGGATGCACCTCTTGACCCACATCATTTCGGGGCGCATCCGCGGCAACCGCCAGCCCCGCGGCGGTGATGATCAGGAGAGGAGTAAGCCGTCTCATGCCCCTACAAAGAGCAACAGACGTGCCATTCCGTATGGTTATACCAAACGGGCCAGCACGGAACCCTCACGAATGATCGTTTGAGTACGTTCCGGACCGGTAGAGATGCAACCAGCTTCCACGCCCGTGTGTCGCTCCAAGAATAAGAGATAGTCGCGCGCCGCCGCCGGTAACTTGTCGAAGTCCGCAATACCTTCCGTATTCTCGGCCCAGCCTGGAAGATATTCGTAAACCGGTTCCACCGCCGAGAGCTCCTCGACGCTGGCCGGCATTTCTGTCAGTTCCCGCGTACCCAGCTTGTAACGCACGCACACGGGAATGCGCTTCAGACCGTCAAGCACATCGAGCTTGGTGATCACCAGCGAATCGAAGCCGTTGATGTCAGCCGTGTATTTCAACAGCGGCACATCGAACCAGCCGCAGCG
>DOZZ01000279.1:51878-52009 GCA_003517725.1 Bryobacterales bacterium
CCGCCAACGCGCGTGATATACGCTTTTGAAACGCCGATGATCCCGTCGATGCGGGTGGGCGGGACGCCGGTACCGGTACAGGCGCCGCCGGCCGAAGCGCTCGACGACGTGACGAACGGGTAGGTGCCGTG
>DOZZ01000136.1:0-309 GCA_003517725.1 Bryobacterales bacterium
CCGCGGGATGCGCGGCGATCTGACCCTCCAAAGCGTGGAGGGAGTCGGTTCCACCTTCACGCTCACGCTTCCGATTGCGTCAGAGGCTTCGCTGGCGCCACCGGCTGCAACATCGGCTCCCGCGATCGATTCCCCCTTCAGGTCGGCGCGCGCTTCCTAGCAGGTGTTATCCACCCCCATTTGGCGAAAATTCGGGCCCCTTCGCGCGATCGGAGGAACTGGAGGAATTCCCGCGCGGAAGCTTTGTCGCGGCCGCGAATTGTGAGAGCGGTTCCGCAGTCCCGGTATATCCTCCACTTCGGCGCGACC
>DOZZ01000136.1:559-2605 GCA_003517725.1 Bryobacterales bacterium
CTGTTCGGCGCGACAGCGCCAATGTTTCGGCGCAGGGCACGCACAATGGAAATGTCTCCAGTGCGGCCGGCCATGTCCTCCCACATTCCGGTTTGTCCGGCTCCCTGGACAGCTAGAATTTTTAGCCCTGGCCTGAGCAGATCCTCAAACCGGCGGACATGCTTCGGATTGCCGGGGCGAACCAGGATCGCCGCCGGTCGAATGTAAAGCGGATCTACAGTTGCGACATCGATCTTGCCGGCAGGCGCATCCTTCAGTTGCGCTATGAAATCCGTCATCATGTGCTCGGCCCCGCTGAAAATGATGTCAGCGTCCGACTTGGCCTTCTCGATCCACTGCGGAGTAGGTCCGCCAACGACTTCCAGCTGAACACCGCGAAGCCGGGAGAATTCGGCGGCCGCTTCCTTCATCGCTGGAAGCGGTCCGCCGGGTCCATATATATCAAGGGTATCGCGCGGAGGACCGGGTGCAACTTGCGCAGAGACAGCTGACGCGAACGCCAGCACGAGCACCGCGGCGGTCAGGCACGGCCGACCAGTGCTTCGAAGCCCTCTCCCCATGACCATCTTAACTGGCCGCATTTTCGTTGGCCCGGATTTGCCGGCCCCAGAAAGGTGCGCGTAGAATGGGCGCGATAAGGCAGAAGTCGAAGACCCCGGCCGCAACCGGGACGAGACCGACCACCATGACGATCATTCCAGCGCCTGAGTGCATCGACCATCCCCAGAAGATGAGTGCGGCCCCCGCGATGATACGGAGCCAGCGCCCTGCTGCGGAGACCATGAAGCGCGCAAAACCTGAAGTCTGGAATGCCATGATTTGATCCCCTCGGTTAAAAAAATGCGCGTGCCGTCACCCGACTTTGCCCGCCGGACGATTGGCACCGACCGCGTCGAGCACCCGCCCGAGACGCTGTCTGACTTCCCTGGCGATCGGCGCCAACTCCGTGTTGCCCACTCGTCCGAGTGAGACTTCCGGATCAACCGCCGCGATTACAGACTCGCCTGGATCGTCTCCTTGGTATACCACGACGTTGCAGGGAAGCAAGACGCCGATGTCGCGCTCCGCCGTTAATGCCTTGTGCGCGAGCGGGGGATTGCAGGCGCCGAGTATCGTGTAGGGGCGGAACTCCACCTGCAACTTCTTCTGCAGTGTTGCCCTCACATCGATCTCGGAAAGAATTCCGAAGCCTTCAACAGCCAAGGCTTCCCGCGCTCTGGCGATCGCCTGGTCGAATGGCAGCGCGACGGTGCGCTTCTGATAGTATGAGTCCGATCTTTCCATTATTATGGCTCCCGATAGCCCGGAGGAGGAGGGAAAATGCCGGGGTTTGAGACGATTGTCCGAGAGCAACAACCGAGCCGTTTCAATATACTACTATATCGTAGATTACTTGTTAAGCGATTGCGCCGCCGACAACATGTACGCGATCATCACCGCCCCTGGCGGCGCGACGAGGAGGCGTCACTCACGGGTCGCCACCGGGTGCGCCGCAATTGCGACGGAATAGGTGATCCCGTGATCAGCCAGAAACCGCTCCACCCCATCTGGCGCGCCCGTCCAAGGCGGTGAGATGAAAGGAGGGAAGGGCAGCATTGCCGGAGTCGACGCCGAAAGCCGCGGCGAGCTGCGGCCAGATCTACTACCAGACCGTTTCTCGCGGACCGGACGTTCCGTAGCTGACGCGAATGCGCAGCCACTTGCAAATCATCGCGCACGACGCGCCCCCGTCGCCGGCCGCAGCAGCACCGCCGCGGCAGCGCCAGACAACGCGGTGAGCAGTGCCGTCACGGCGATTGCCGCCCGATAACCCATCCGGTCGGCGAGCGGGCCGGCGATGAGCGCTCCCACCACGTATCCCAGATCACGCCACAGCCGGTACGTTCCGACCGCCGGCGCGCGCTCGGCCGGCGAGACGGCATCGGCTACCGCGGCGAGAAGCGTTGGATAGACCGCCGCCGTGCCAAGGCCCAGGAGCACGGCCGCGACAATCCATGGTCCGAGGCCACGCGTCAGGCTGAACAGCAGGAGCGCGACCGCCTGCAC
>DOZZ01000056.1:0-1489 GCA_003517725.1 Bryobacterales bacterium
GGCGTGATCGTGCAGTTCGGCGGCCAGACTCCGCTGAATCTGGCGCTGCCGCTGCAGCGGCTGGGCATCCCGATCATCGGCACCGATCCTAAGAACATCGATCTCGCGGAAGACCGCAAGCTCTTCGGAAAACTTTTAGAAGATCTGAACATTCCCTCGCCGGCCAATGCCAGCGCCACCAGCGTGGAAGAAGCCTGCGCCGCCGCCGGGCGCCTGGGCTATCCGGTGCTGGTCCGGCCCAGCTACGTGCTGGGTGGCCGCGCCATGGTCATCGCCTACGAAGAAGAGACCGTGCGCCGCTACATGCGCGAGGCCGTGCAGTTCTCGCAGGACCGCCCGGTGCTGATCGACCGCTTCCTCGAAGAAGCCATCGAGGTGGATGTCGACGCGCTCTCGGACGGCGAAGACGTCTTAATTGCCGGCATCATGGAGCACATCGAAGAAGCCGGCGTGCACTCGGGCGACAGCTCCTGCGTGCTGCCGGCCTACTCGCTGCCCGCGGCCGACCTGAAGACCATCGAAGATTACACCGTCCGCCTGGCCAAGGCGCTCAACGTGATCGGACTGATGAACGTGCAGTACGCGATTAAGGACGGCGTGGTGTATGTGCTCGAAGTGAACCCGCGCGCCTCGCGCACCGCGCCCTATGTCAGCAAGGCCACCGGCGTGCCGCTGCCGCGTATTGCGGTCAACCTGATGCTCGGCAAAAAACTGCGCGACGTGTTTCCCAACAACGGGCGGCTGCCAGTGCCGCAGAGCTTCGTGAAATCCCCGGTGTTCCCGTTCAACAAATTTCCCGGGGTCGACCCGGTGCTAGGGCCGGAGATGCGGTCGACCGGCGAAGTCATGGGCGTCGGCGAAAACTTCGGCGAAGCCTTCGCCAAAGCCCAACTCAGCGCCGGCACGCCGCTGCCAGACGGCGGCACGGTCTTCATCAGCGTCAACGAACGCCACAAAGCCGAGGCCGCGCAAGTGGCCCGCCGCCTGGCCGACCTGGGCTTCGATTTGGTAGCCACGCGCGGCACCGCGGCGGCTATCGAAGCCGTCGGCGTGCCCTGCCGGACGGTCTTCAAGGTGAACGAAGGCCGCCCCAACGCCGTCGATCTGCTGAAGGCCGGCGCGGTCCAGCTGATCATCTACACGGCCGCCGGCGCGCTCAGTTTCAGCGACGAAAAGGCCATCCGCCGCAGCGCCGTGCTGTATCGCGTCCCCTGCATCACGACCATGAGCGGCGCCCGAGCTGCAGCCGAAGCGCTGACATCCAGACGCCGCGATCCGATCCGAGTTTGGAGTTTGCAGCAGATCCACGCAGCGAAAGCCGTGGTGTAGTTTTCGGGTCGAGTTTCAACGTCTGCGAAGATATTTCGACTAACACATGCATGCTTTTCGATGTACTTGCGCTCTCGACATTTGACTCGCGGTAAAGCCCCTTCGGGGACGTCGCGGTTTTTTTTCGCGGCTTTGACGTGAAAAAAGAGCTGCGTCCCCT
>DOZZ01000056.1:1582-8581 GCA_003517725.1 Bryobacterales bacterium
CCCCTCCCCACCGAGCCCGACAGCGGTGACGCCGATCCAAAATCCGCTACCGTGTCCTGTTTGCAGCGCAACAGCGGCCGGCGCAATTCCTTCGCCCAAATCTCTCTGAGAGCGTTTTCATCCCACGTTGTGACGCCCCGCCGTGAGCCATTCGCTTCGGTTCGAAATAGTTATCTCGCTCAATCTAAATAGCTTCGAAATAAGCATGGATCTTCCTTACGACGGTCGCGTGCTACTGTCCAACCAGTAAGAACTGTCACGGAGCACCTGCTCGGCGCCCGCCTGTCTGAACCGGCCCGCTCCGCTCATCAGCTTATGTACAGGAGCCAAGTAAGTGTGCCCATGCTTTCGTATCTTCAGCGTCCCCAAGGCCGATACGCTCGTCGCGCGGTATGTCGGAAATCGCCGGGCAATTGGGTTTGGACCGCAAAATCACCTCGGTTTTCGGTGCCCTTCGCGGGCAGCCCATGAACAAAACAAAGGGACAACCCGTGTTTCCTCGCTGCTGAAATTGGCTTTGCGGGCAGCCAGCAATTCCCCCCGCTTCCGGTCGCGCTCGCTTTGGTGTAGAGTCGTCGCCAGGAAAGGAGTCTCCATGAATCTTGAGGAGAACAAACAAATTTGCCGGCGGCTGATGGAAGAAGCCTGGACCCTGGGCTCCTTGCATACAGTCGACGAAACCGTGGCGTCGGATTGCCGCTTCCATGACCCCGCCTTTCCCTCGCTGGCGCCGGGCGCCGAGAGCTACAAACAACACATCCATATGTGCCGGGGTGCCTTCCCGGATCTCTCCTGTTCCGCCGACGACATCCTCGCCGAGCGGAATGAAGTCGTCATCCACTGGACTGTCCGCGGCACCCACAAAGGCAACTTTTTGGGCCTCGAACCGACCAACCGCGCCGTGATGGTTTCGGGCACTTCGATCCACCGTGTTGAAGGCGGCAAAATCAGCGAGCTTTGGGCCGACTGGAATTCGCAGGCGCTCCGCGATCAACTGGGCTTCGGCCAGAGCGATTCGAAAACCAACAAAGCCATCGCCCGGCGCTTCGTGGAAGAGATCTGGAATCAGAAGAAGCCCGAACGCATCAACTATTTCGTCACCGAGGACTACACCAGATTCTCCCCGACCGGCACCTTGCAAGGCGCGCAAGGCTTGCGTCGGGACTACGACACCTATGTCTCGGCGTTCCCTGACTGTCATATCCAGATCGAAGACTTGATTTGCGAGGGCGACCAGGTGGGCGCCCGCTTTATAGCCACCGGCACGCACTCGGGAAAATTCGGCGAGGTTGCGCCGAGCGGCAAGCACGTCAGCGTTCCGGGAGCGGCCATGCTGCGCATCGCGAACGGCAAAGTCGTCTCCGAATACGTCACGTGGGACACGCTGGCCCTGATGCAGCAGATCGGGGCGGTCCCGGCGGAAGCAGCCCGCACGCGCAGCTCACGAGCCTGACCGGAAACGAGAAGGGCGCGCATACCTTTCGGCAGCGCGCCCCTCAGCGTCGAAAACATTTAACCTTATTCTCGTGACTTCCTGGTCCCCTTCGTAACGGGGTGCTCCGCCCATTATGGCTTACTTTTTGGTGGCGCGGGCGATCTTGATAATTTCGCCATAGACCTCTTTGTCGAAGGGCGGGCAGCCCGTCGGAAACTGCCCCGAGGGATGATGCTTCTGGCGCATCAGGTAAGTGCAGAACGTGAGTGTCTTGCACACCCGCCGCTCCTGCAGTTCGCCGTGCTCCAACGCATCGCGCGCGAAATCGGGATAGGCCAGCGCGCCGCGCCCGATGCCCAGAAAGCTGATGTTGCCGGCCAGCAGATTGGCCGCGCCGGCGTGAATCGCGAAGCGCTGCAGCCAGGAATAGCCGCTGCCCACCATGGGCAGATCCGGAAATCTGCGTTGCAGCGCGCCGGCGATGCGGAAGTGGCGATCGACGCCCAGCAGCGGATGCTCGGGTTCTTCGTAGTTGCCCTCGTCGGGCTTCTCAAACGGCCGCGTCACGTGCGGGTTGTAGTAAGGGCAGCCAAGCGAAACGTTGAGCAGTTCGACGCCGGCCTGCCGCAGCGCCGCGACAGCCGCGAAGACTTCGGTCAAATCTTCTTCGAGCGGGTTCAGCGGGTTCACGCCGAAGCCGTGAGGATAAGGCGTGCTGAACTGCGCCGGTACGCCGCTGCCCGAAGCTGCATCGCGCGCGTAGGGCACGCTATCGAAGCAGCCCAGCCGCGCGGCTATTAGCAAGCGGCTGCCATACGCCGCGCGCAGCTTGCCGATCGCGTTGAGCGGAAAGCGCAGGCGGTTTTCGAGTGCGCCGCCATAGCGTCCCGGCCGCGTGCGCGCGCCCAGCAATTCGCTCAGCAGGTAGCCGTGCGTCATCTTAAGATCAACAGCTTCGAAGCCCGCCTGCAGCGCTAGTCCGGCCGTGCGCACGTAGTCGTCTTCCAGGCGCTCGAGCTCGTCATCCGTGATCAGCGGCGTGTCGGGCGGCGTGCCGAAACGGGCGTCGACGTAAGGGTTGTGGTCGCCCAAAATTCGCTTCGGCACGCTGTAGCGGCCCGAGTGCGTCAACTGCATCGGAACTAGCACGCCGTCGCCGGCCGCGGCGTGGATCTGGTCCAGGAGCCGCGCGAAGTCGTCGCGGTTGTCTTCCGTGATCCACAGTTGGCGCGTATTAGCCCGGCCCTCTTCGCACACCGCCGTGGCCTCGAACCACAGCAGTTTCGCGCCGCCGGCGGCAAAGCGCTGGTAGCGGCGCACGGTCAGTTCGCCGGGGCGGCCGTCCGCCGTGCCGTCGCAGCCCTCCATCGGATGGATCGCGATGGAGTTGCCGACCTGGTGGCGGCCCACGCGCACGGGCCGTGCCAGCGCGGCCTTCAGTTTATCGGCGTCGGGCTCGAACGCCACGTGGCGCGCGCCGATGTGCTCAGCTTCCTGCTGGAGCTCGGGCAGCGTCTGGTAGCGGAAGTATCGCATCGGCGGCAGTGTGTTTTGGCAGCAGCAGAATCGAAATAGCGCCGATGATGGCCAGCGCCAGTACCACGTTGAGCGCCCCGGCGTAACCGCCGAAATGCTCGCGCAGCACCGACACTAGCTCCGGCACCCAGGTCTGTCCGATCGTGTTGACGGGCAGAATTATGGCCATGGCGCGGGCCAGCGAGTTGACCCCGAACTGGCGCGCGGCCATCAGCGGGATCAGCATGTAATCGGCGCCCATGGCGAAGCCGAAGATCACGGCGAACGGCACGGGGGAACTGCCGGGATGCACCATCAGCAGCAGCGGAATGGTGGCCGCGACAATGAAGTAGGTCACGGTCATGACGTTCTTCATGGGCAGCTTGTCGGCGCTGAAGCCAATCAGCAGGCGGCCGGCGATGCTCGAAATCAGAATGCAGATGGAGGCCACGCGCCAGACGGAGTTGAGCGTGGCCTGGTCCACAAAACCGGCATCGCGAAACACCAGCTTCATATGCACGTTAATGGCGCCGATCGCCCCGATGGAGCACAGGCTGCCCAGCAGCAGCAGCCAGAACGCCGGGCGGCTGAATAGATAGCGGAAGCTGTGTGGCGCAATGTGCGACTCGGCGGGCGGCGCGGCGTCGCCATCGGGGAACTGACCGGCGTCCGCGGGCTTGTCCTTAAGCACGAACAACGCCAGCGGCCAGGAGAGGAACATGATCAGCCCGATCACCAGCAGCGCGGTGCGGAAGCCGTAGTTCTCGGCCAGCGGCTTAACCATGTACGACCCGAACGCGCCGACCAGCCCCACGCCCACGTAGAGCATGCCCATGGCCAGGCCGCGCTTCTTGCGAAACCACTGCGAAATGATGATCTGGTGCGGGATTGGGCCGGACAGGATGTAGCCGACGGTGTAGAGGAACCACAGCGCGTAATAGACGTTGAGGTTGCCCGACATGCGGCTCCAGCCAAAAAATGCCAGGAAGGTGCAGAAGGTGCCCGCGACTACCAGCTTACGCGGGCTGAAGCGCGGAATCAGCACCGGGCCGATCCACAACGTCAGCAGCGCGGCGATGGGGAAGCCCAGCGTGATGCTGTGCATCTTCCAGCCGAAGGTCTTCTGGTAATAGTCGTAGAAAAACGGGTTGTTGTAGTAGGGCAGGCCTACCGAGATGCCAAAGGTACAGAAGGTGGCGAAGACCATCCACCATCCGCGAAACGAGCGATTCATAGTTGAAAGGATTGTATCGCCTTTCGTTTAGGGGAAAACCGGCGTGACCCGGTCGCCGTCTTTGAGCGGCTGGTCATTGGGGAGCGCCACGGCATCGCCGTCTTTCAAGCCGTCGAGGATCGACGCGCGAGTGACGTTCGAAGGGCCCGGGCGCACGTTGCGGCGCTGCACACGGCCGTCCTTTAAGAGGAACACCCAGAAGCCCGCGGCATCGCGCCGAATGGCGGTTTTCGGAATGGTCAGGGCATGCTCGGCGACGCTGGTGCGGATCTCGGCGTTGATGTTGGTGCCGGGCACCAGCAGCCGCTCGGGGTTCTCGATGGAGCACTGCACCTCGCCCACCTGGCGCGTGCCGAGCGGCATCACCTCGGTCGGTTTGCGCTCCACCGTGCCTTGCCATTCATGGCCCGGCAGAGCATCCCAGGTGATGCGCACGGGCTGGCTGACTTGCACGCGGCCGAGCTCCGGCTCATCGACGTAGACGCGCACGCGCAAGCGGTCGAGCGTGCCCACGTTGGCCACCAGGTCGCCCGCGTTCAGGTACATGCCGACGCGCGCGGGCAGCGAGTAGATGCTGCCGGCCACCGGCGATACGATGCGGCCTTCGCCCAAATGCTCGCGCGCCTGTTGCACATTGGCGGCCGCCTCGCGCAGGCGCGCGTCGGCGGCGCTAAGGTCGGTGCTGCCGACCAGGCTTTTGCGGCGGGCTTGAAGCGACTGAATCTGGAGCTCCGCGGCGCGCACCTTCTGCGCGGCGATTTCGACTTCAATGGCCGTGGCGGCCTGTTTGTCGAGCAGGCGCTTGAGCGAGTTGTACTCGCGCACGGCCTCGTCATGCGTGACGCGGGCGCGATCGAGGCTGCTGGCAATATCGGTCAGGTCGGACGTGCGGCCCCCGGCTTGCAGGCCCTGCAACTGGCTTTGCGCTTCGGCCTGGCGCGCTTCGGCGGCATGCAGCGTGTCCGCCATGCCGGGCGCGCTGAGTTGCGCCAGTACTACGCCGCGGCGCACATCCTGCCCTTCGTGCACCGGAACTTTCACCACCACGCCGGGGGTTGCGACGCGCACCGCTTGCCATTCGAGCGGCTCCACTTTGCCGTTGGTGGGCAGCGTGCTGACCAGCGTCTCGCGATGCGTTCTGGCGAACGACACCGTGGGCGCCGACGGGCGCCGCAGGATGAAGTAGAGGATCAGCGCGACTACCGCGATCAGGAGCAGGAGCCAGCGTTTTCTCAAGGCGTGATTACCGTCTTTCCTCCGGACCAGTGGCGCACATGCTGCAGCGCCTGGTCCGCGTCCCCCAAAGCGAAGCGGTGGGTGATGCCGCCGGCAAAGCGCCGCGCCCATTGCCCGCGCGACAGCAGTTCCAGCGCGGCGTGCACGTGGCGCGGCTCGAAGCCCCATGAACCGGACAGCCGCAGCTGCTTGCGCGTGATAGTGTGCGGGTTGAAGGAGATGTTGCCGGCATTGGCATACTGACCCAATACCAGGTAGTGCGCGCCGTCGCGGCAATAGTCCAGGCCTTCGTTGACCACCTCCGGTATGCCGGTGCACTCGATAACATAGTCGGCGCCATACGGACTGGTTTCGGCCAGCACGGCGGCCAGGCGTTCGGCACGCTCGGGATAGAGTGCTATGTCGATAGTGGCGTCGGCGCCGAAGTCACGCGCCAGTTGCAGCCGATGCGGCGGGCCGCCTACCGCCACGATTTTGGACGCGCCGCTTTCGCGCGCAACGGCCAGCGCCGCCAGACCCACGGGGCCGGTGCCCTGGATCACGACGATGTCGCCGTGCTGGAGCGGGGCGCGCTCCAGGCCGTGCAGCGCGGTGGTCAAAGCGCAGCCCGCGCCCACTACGGCATCGGAAGGCAGGTTATCCGGGATGCGAAAAATGGCAGTGCCGGCGCGCAGCAGAATCTTTTCGGCATAGCCGCCGCGCAGGTGCGGGGCTTCGGACGCGGTGTACGAAATGCCGTAAGCCTTGCGCTCCAGGCAGCGCGTCGGCTGGCGCTTCAGGCGGCAATAGTAGCACTGGCCGCAGCTGATGCTGCTGGCCCAGGTGACGCGGTCGCCCACGGCCAGCGTTTGGCCGCGCCAGTCGCGCTCCAGGCCGGGGCCCAGGCGTTCCACGCGGCCGGCGGATTCGTGGCCCAGAATCACCGGCAGCGCGATGGGCAGTTGCCCCAGCCACAGATGCACGTCGGTGCCGCAGATGCCGGCAATCTCCACGCGCACCAGCGCCTCGCCGGGCCCGACGCCCTCCGGCTCTGGAAATTCCCGTATCGCGAGCGGCTGTTCGAAGCGCTCGAGTACCGCCGCGCGAACTGCCGCGCTCAAGCCTTCACGCTCCGCCGGCCGGCGCTCGCGCAGTAATCGAACAACAGTTGCCACTCCACCAGTTGCACTTCGCGCGCGGTGCGTTCGAGCACGGAGCCCGGGCGCGCGGCAGCGTCACCGCAGATTCTGATGAAGTCGAACGGGTCCCAGGCCGGGCCGGCTGCCAGCGGCAGGCCGTGCAAGTCGGCAATAACGCGGGCTTCGCGCTGCAACGCGACGAACACCGGGTGCGGGCCGAGCGCGCGAAACCAATAGCCGGCGTTGCCAGGGTCGGGCTCCATGCGATGCGCGATGGCGTGCCAGTAGCGGCCTTCGGAGCTCTCGATGGCCTGCGCCAATTGGTGCGCGCCGTCCCAATCGCCCAAATAAAGGTGCAGGCCCGCCAGCGCGGCCTCGGGAGCCAGCGCCTCGGGGAACAACTCTCGATTCGCGGGTAAGCTTATGGCCGGGGTGGATGACGAGGCACGCACCAGAGGCAG
>DOZZ01000056.1:8683-20234 GCA_003517725.1 Bryobacterales bacterium
CGGTCCCCGGCCGCCGCCGTGCCGGGCCAGCAGCGCGGCGACCTCCGGTGAATAATGGGCGCTCTGGAAAAACATCGTCTCTTACTTAGCATATACAGATCGGCGTCCAACAGAAGGGTTTCGTCAACATGGGGGAAAAGGCCAAAACCGCGCTGGTGCTTTCGGCCGGCGCTATGTTCGGCGCGTATCACGCGGGTGTCTGGAAGGGCTTGGCCGGGCGTTTTCAGCCGGACCTGATCGTGGGCTCGTCGGTAGGCGTGCTGAGCGGCTGGGTCATGGCCAGCGGCTGCGCGCCGGAGGAGCTGGAGCGGCTGTGGCTGGACGCGGAGACCGGCCGGCTGCTGCGCTTCAGGCGCCAGACCCAGCTGATGCGCCGCATTGAAGAACTGCATCGCGCGTACACGCCGCGCATCCCTTTCGGCATGATCGCGCTCGAACTGCCGTCGCTGCGGCTGCGCCTGTTTCAAAACACGGGACTGGTCAACGAGATCACGCCGCGCCACCTGTTGGCCAGTTGCTCCATCCCGCTGTGGTTTCCCGCCGTGCGTATCAATGGCCTGCGCCTGGCTGATGGCGGGGTGCGCAGCACGCTGCCGGTCTGGGCCGCCGCGCAAATGGGCGCCACGCGCGTGCTGGCGGTGGACTGCCTGCCGGTGGGATGGCAGGGCTGGTACCGCTGGCCGGCGGGCATGTTGGTGCCGGATCGCCCGGCCGCGCCGGATCTGGAGGTGACCATTTTGCGCCCGAGCCAGCCGCTCGGCGGCCTCAGCGACATCCTGTTCTGGAAGCGCGACAATGTCGCGCGCTGGATCGAGCTCGGAGAACGCGACGCGGCTTCGCTGATTTGAAATACAATGGCTTGGATGCCCCAATTTCGGATCCACCGGATGAAGGAGTCGGCGCGCCAGAGCTTTCGCTGGGCGCCTCACGTGTCGGGCAGCGCCGACGTAAAGTTCAAAGACTACGAAGCGGCCGACACGCTGGAAGCCGAAAACGAATATGCCGCATGGGCTCAGCTGCGCGCCTCCGAGCGGCCGCTGGCCGTGGGCGACATGCTCGAGAACGAGGCCGGCGAACTGCGCATCTGCAAATACGTGGGGTTCGAAGCGGCGCGCTGGATCGTGCCGGAGCTGCAGCCGGCGCAGGCCTAGTATGCGGGTCCGCCTGGGCGACATCATTGACGACTACTGCGTCAAGTGCAAGCGCATCATGAACCACGCGGTGGTCTCGATGCTGCAGGACGACCCGGCCAAAGTGCGCTGCCGCACCTGCTACAGCGATCACGACTATCGCCACGAACAGGCGCCCCCGCCCAAAGTGGACGCGCGCAAAGCCGCGCTGCAACAAGCCTCGCTGTCCGAATCGGGAGCGTCGGGCGCGACCGCCGAGGCCGAGGCCGAACCGGCGCCGCCCACCGCCGACAATTCGCCCGAAGAGCCATCCTGACTCGCGCCAAGGGGCGTACCATTTTTAGTGGAATGACCGAGCAAAGGGGACTTTCGGCGCGCGAGACAATTCTGCTGGTGCACCACCAGGCCGACAAGGTTTCGAAGCTGCGGGCGATTCTGGCCGGCTATGGCTACATCGTGCTGGCGGTCGACTCCGAGGAAGAAGCCATCGAGTTGTGCCGCCTGAAAATCCGAGTGCATCTGGTGATCTCGGAGTTTGCCTTGCAAGGTATGCGCGGCGTGGACCTGGTGAATTCACTGCAAAGTCTGGGACACGACATCCGCTTCCTATGGTGGCCGGACTACGATCCGCGCCTGCTGCGGGTGATGTCGGGACCGCACTCGGGCATCCCGGTGCTGCCTCCGCTGAACGAATCGGATGCAGTGCTGCAGACCGTCAAGCACGCCATTGAGCACGCGCAGTATTGAGCTTTACACGCGCCAGAACCAGCCGCGGCGATACATCAGAACGGCCAGTAAGTACATGAGCAGCGTGTAGGTGAGGGCGAATAACAGAGAGGCGTTATAGGGCGAGCCGACCCAGCCGAAGGCGTGGCTGTTGAGCCACGAGTAGAGCGAGACGACGCGGCCCGCAGTGCTCCAGCGGATAGCGCCCAGAGCCTCGTTCAGGAATTCCGAGGCCAGGTAGACGGCGATGGCGTTCATGCCGATTACGACGAAGGGCTTGGCGATGCGCTTCCAGCCCAGGCCGTCGATCAACCAGAGACACATGGCGAACAGGATGCAGTCGAGGCCGGCCATGAAGAGCGCGAAGGAACTGGTCCAAAGCTTCTTGTTGATGGGCAGCCAGATATCGCACAGCAGGCCGGCGGCCAGCAGCAGGTTGCCCATCAGAAAGAGCCAGGTGCAGCGTTCCGCGAGGGACCGGCAGACGCGCAGGATATGGCCCGCCATGATGCCTAACAGCGCCGTGGCGATGGCCGGCAGAGTACTGACGATGCCTTCCGGGTCCCATGTCTGTGTGGGCCCATAGTTGTGACGGCCCAGCACGACGCGGTCGACATAGTGTGCGAGGTTGCCTTCCACGTCGAGACGACCGGCGCCAAAGCCCGGCACCGGAATCAGCTTCATCATCAGCCAGTACGAGGCCAGCAGTCCAGCGATCCAGATGACTTGCGTCCGGATGCGGGTCGTGAGGTAGATGGCGGATGCGATCAAATAGCAGATCGCGATGCGCTGCAGCACGCCCATCAGACGCTGCGTGGAGAGATCGAATTGTGGGTAGACGTAGATCGCGCAGCCTAGCAGATAGAGCACGGCGGCGCGGCGCGCTACTGGCGCGAAGAGAGCCGAGCGCGACACGCCGGCGGCGAGCCTGCGCCCCAGGGAGAGCGTGATGGCGATGCCGACGATCCACAGGAAGGACGGGAAGACGACATCAGTGGGGGTCCAGCCATTCCACGCCGCGTGCTCGAGCGGAGGGTAGACGTGGGCGCCGTCGCCCGGATCGTTGACCAGGACCATGAGCGCGATGATGGCGCCGCGAAATGCGTCGAGCGAGACGAGGCGCTGGGCGGGAAGGGCTTCCGGCGGGGCGGTGGCGGAGTCGGGCATTGAGCAAAGGCGAGTCTTCAGCTTATCGCCGATCTGGCTGATGGCTATTACTGGCGTCACGTACCTTCGGCACCGGATTACGAACGCCGCCAGCGAATCGATCGACTCCAAGATTCAATGGGTGAAGTACACGGCCCGCGGCTTCCGCAGCCAAACCAATTTCATCACCGCCATCTACTTCCATTGCGGCGGCCTCGACCTTGCCGGAATGCCCGTCGAGGCTGCTTCGGAGTTGTTAATGCCATATAAGCGCCCAATTGTACTGGCGCTGCACTCCGCTCCCGCAGTCTCAATTCCGCCCAAAACGAATCACCACCGACGCGTCTTTCGGAAACACTATATCCTGGCCGCGCGCGATGAAGCGCGTGTAGATTGACCAGCCCGCACTATAGAACCCCAGGCCCGCGCCTACGTAACGCGACGTCAATCCGAGCCCTGTGCCCAGGACTCCGAAGCTGACGCCCCCCGACGCGGCCTCGGCCGTGGTGTTGTTCTCGATATCTCCGTTCCTTTCGTGTTCCTGATGCAGAGCGGAGGTGGCTAGCAATACCGAGAGCGCCGGCGTGACATAACGCCACTTCGATTCCGATACCTGCGTGCCGCCTTCGGAATCGATCTTAAGATGTGCATTGCGATTCATTTCCGCGCCCTCCAGACTGCCTTCGATCCGGGTTGCTGCCTCGGATCGGGTCTTGAGCGCCATTTGTGCATCGTGCGGCGGCGGTGCTGTTGCCGCGGCGGCCGGCGCGGCCATCACCTCCGGCTCCGGCAGCGCGCTGGGCGGCGGTTCAATGCGCTGAAAGTTGAAACGGAGCTGGCCATTGCGATGCAGAAATCGCGCGGGCTGCGTCTTGACGACGGTGCCCCTCAAACGGCTGCCCTGCGGGAAAACCAGGTGGTGGTTGGCCGTGAACAGCGGTTCGCTCAGCACTGCCTCGATGGGCGTGTTCTTCTGCACCGTGGCCGAGTCGAGCCGCGTCAGCAGGTTCGCGTGCACCACGCTGCCGGCGGCCGGTAGTGAGCCTACCTGCGCCAGGTCAGCGCTCGAAACAGATTCGGAGCCAAACGTCAGCGGCTGCTGCAAGTCTGCATTGAAACGCGCGCCGGCGGGCAGGAACTGCGGCCGATAGGGCGACCGCGACCACGCCATCTCCTTCAGCCGCTCCCATTTTCCCGGTCCTTTGACGATGTCGATGGCGCCGTGCGTTCGCGTGCTGATCTCCTGTTTGGCGCGCGCGATCGCCACGCTAGCGGCCCGTCCTCGCTTCTTCCGCACCTTCGCCGCGGCGCTTTGAATCTGCACCGGGTAGCGCGCGCCCAGCGAGACTTCAGTGTGGATCGGCAGGCGCGTGCCATTTTTGAGCGTCACGATATCGAACTCCACCTGGGGCTCGCGAATGGGCGTGAAATCGCCCGCTATGATGGCCCGCGCGCGCTTGCGGCCGGACATCGGCTTCAGAGCTTTGATCCGGCCCGAAACGGTGCTGCCCGCGGGAATCACTTCTTTGTCGAACGCGTACACCGACTCCACCAGACGCCCGCTGACGGGCGTGCCGGCAGATTTGACCGGGACCTTCGATATTAATGCCACGCGCAGCGGCGTTCCCGCCGGGACCACCAGCGCGACCTCGCGCGAGTGTGGAGTCGCCGGTGCGGAAATTTGCGCGCAGATTGGAACAGCCGTGAGGAGAGGAAAAAAAGCGAGCCGGATATAACGAAAAAACATTTTGACCTCCAGAGGTTCCAAGCAGCGCTCCCTCTTTGGAGGACCGACTTAAGCCTTTTACCGCCGGTGATTCTTGCCACAGATTCTATCGCGGAACGGTGAAAACGGAAGTTTGCATCTTAACCCACGTCCTCAGTTCGTCAGCGCCGCTATGGTGTACGGCAGGGTCCAGGTTGCCCGCTCGTAGGAGATGAGCGCCTTCTGGTAGCCGATGTTGGCGCCCACCAAGGAGCTCTCTACCTGCGTCAATCGCGTCTGCGCGTCCAGCAGTTCGAACGCCGTGATGGTTCCGACCTCGTATTTTTGCTGCTCGGCGTCCACGTTCTGCCGCGCCAGGTCCCGCGCCACCAGGGCCGCATTGACGGCTTCCTTCGCCAGTTCCAGTTCGTTGGTGGCGGTCTTCACTTCCAGAATTACCTGCTGCTGGATCTGGCGCACGTTGTACTTGTCCCGCGTGCGGTTGACCAACGCGTCCGCCAGGCTCGCCTTCGCCGCGCTGCCGCGAAACGGAATGCCCAGCGTCAGACCGAAGCCGTAATAGGGAGTTCTGAATCCGAAGATCTGGCTCAGCGAGTCACCCAGCCCGAGCGAGCCCAACGGGATTGCAGACGTGCCCAGGATGCCGCTCGAAGCGAACTGCGTCCCGCCCAAGCCGCTGGATCCGCCTTGCAGGCTCAAGTCCAGGCGCGGCAGCAGGGAGTTTTGCGCGACTCTTTCATTCAGATCGTCGATTGAAATCCGGGTGTTCGCCGCGTTTAATTCCGGACGGTCCCGCAACGCCTTTGAAACCCCGTCTTCCACGGCCTGCAGAATGGACGCCGGCGATTGCAGCGCGGGGTCGTCTTCCAACTCGATCGGAATATAACGCGTCGGTGGTTTCAGATCGGCGCCGATCAAGCGCCGGATCCCGTCGAGCGATTCCTTGTAGCTGTACTGCGACTGAATCAGCGCTAGTTTGCGCTGCGCGACCTGCGATTCCGATTGAAAAATGTCGAGCTTGGCAATCGCGCCAAGATCGAGCGCCAGCTTGTCGTGCTCGTAAGATTTCTGCGCCAGGTCGAGCGACTGCTGTTGCACGCGCACGAAATCGCGCGCGCCCACCGCGTCCCAGTACTGCCGCGAAGCCGCCGAGATGGTGTCCGCGATGCGGGCTTCGCTCTGCGCGGAAACAATGACGAGCTCCGTGCGTGCGATCAAGAGCGGCGCGCGAAGCTGCAGGTTGCCGCGGCCAGCCAGTAGCGGTTGCGTCAGTTGAAAATTCAGACTGTCGAACAGGCTCGGGTTGAAGCTGCTGAAGATGCTGTTGTTCGAAGAACGCACCGCGTTGAAACTGGATGTCAGCAGCGGGCCTTCGCCCAGCACCTGCGAATAGCCCGCCTGCGAATTTTGCACCAGGCTGTTCAACGTTCCGGCGCCGCCTATCTGGCTCGCTTGCGGCTGTTCAGTCCTGACCGCCGTGAAGCCCAGCAGCAGGTTCGGATCGAAAGGTGCTTTGGCGGCGGTCACGGCATCGCGCGCCGTGTAGATATCCAGCTGCGTCAGCCGAATGTCGGTGGAGTTCTTCAGCAGGAGAGCCACAAAATCGTCCACTCGAAGAATCAATTTCCCATCAACGATGTGGCTTTCGATGCCCTCCACATCCGTCTCGTGCACCACGTCCGGATGGAAGCGCTGCCGCAGGTAACCCGCGACGGAGTACGAGGTGGCTCGGCCGCCCGTCACGCTACACAACTGCGCGATGAGCAGCAACATCAGAATTCTCTTATTCATAGCGGAGCGCCTCGATCGGATCGATTCTCGATGCTTTCATGGCTGGATAAATTCCGAAAACCACGCCAACCACCACCGAGACGCCAAACGCGATCACGATCGAGGAGGTCGTCACAATCGTCTTCCAGTCAGCGGCCGCCGCAATAAGCCAGCTCAGGAAATAGCCGAACGCGATGCCCGCGACTCCTCCGGCTACCGAAATCAGCACCGATTCCATCAGGAACTGCCGCACGATATCCGCGCGGCGAGCCCCGATCGCGCGGCGGATACCGATTTCCCTGGTGCGCTCCAAAACTGTGGCGAGCACGATGTTCATGATCCCGATCCCGCCCACCAGCAGCGAAATTGCCGCGATCGCCACCATCACGTAGGTGAAGATGATTTGGCTGCGCTGCTGTTGCGCCAGCAGCTCGGCCGGAATCGTCACCGAGAAATCCTGCAAATTGTGATGTGTCGAATTCAGGATCGCCACCACCACCTTCGCGGCGGACACGCTGTCCGCGCCCAGCTTCAATTGGATGTCCACGCCGTCAAGCTCATCCTTCAGATTGCTGCCCACGTCCCAGAAACGGTATTGAAAGGTGTTGATCGGGATATAGACAAGGTTGTTCACGTCGCTTGCTACAGCTGCCATGTTCTGCGAGCCGGAGGAGAACTGGTTTTGCAGAACGCCCGTCACGCGGAGCCACGTGTCGTTGATCTTGATGAACTTGCCAGTCGCGGGGCCGTAGCCGAGCAGCCCCACCTTCGCTGTCTCGCCCAGCACGCAGACCGCGGCGGTGCGCCTGTCGTCATCGTCCGTAAAGAACGCGCCCTCGTCCAGCTTCCAGTTATGGATCCGCGCGTAGGAGGGCCGCACGCCGTAGAGCTCCGGCAGTTCGCGCGCGGGCTTCGGCAAAACTTTGGCCGGATGCAGCCGGTTGCGCGCTGAGATCAGGCTGAGCGTGTCCAGGTTGGCCTGAATGATCCGGACATCGCGTTCGTTCAGCCCCGGTGAAGAGCGCCGTCTCTGTTGCAGTTCGGCATCACTGGTAGCCGCGCGCGATTCGATCAGAATGTTGCGAACCCCCAGCTGCTCGATAAAGCGAAGCGATTCATCGCGCGCGCCCGCCCCAATCGCCAGCATCCCGATCACGGCGCCGACTCCGAAGATGATGCCGAGCGCCGTGAGCACCGTGCGTGTCTTCTGGCTCAGCAGGTTCTGAACCGCCAGCGCCAAATCTGAAAGATAAGCTCTCACTTGGGAAGTGCCGGGCCTCTCGCGCCGCCTTCTTTCTTCTTGCTTTCCTGCTCGGGATCCGACAGAGCCACCACCTGGCCTTCGGCCAGACCGCCGACTACCACCTGGCTCTCGCTGCGCCGCAGCAGCTTCACGTCACGCGCCACGAAGTCCCCGGCATTCGGCACGTAAACATAGGTCCGGCTGCCGCTTTCGAAGACTGCCTGCGAGGGCAGCCAGAGCGCGTTGGGCAGCACGTCCGTGGTCACCACAATGCGCACGCTCATCCCCGGACGAAGCTCCGGCGACGGATTGTCCAGATGGATTTTGGTCTCGAAATGGCGGTTCCAAGGAGGCCCGATGGTGCTGCCGAGATCGGCGACCTTGCCGCTAAACTTTTTGTCGGGAATGGCCACTACCTCAATCGCCACGGTCTGGCCTGGCGTGAGGTGGCCTCGGTCCAGTTCCCCGAAATTGGCGGCAATCTCCCAGTTCTTCAAGTCGGGAATCTCCGCCACGGCCATGCCGCCGCGCACTGTGTCGCCCAACTGAAAATCGGGCAGTTTCATGCCGCCGAAAAAGAAGTTACCCGATTGGTTGGGCCGCAGCGCCACGTAGCCCTCATGGGCGGCCTTGACCACCAATGAATCGATATTTTTTTGCGCCATGCTCACCTGGATCTCGGCCTTCGCCACGGCCGCCTTCTGCACCGCGAGGGCCGCCGCATTGGTCGCGCCGCGATTCTCCAGATCTTTGCGAAGCTGCTCCGAGCGAGCCTTTGCCGCTTCCAGCGCAAGATCGTTCTGGCGCGCCGTGATCGACGGCAGGATGGCGTTCTTGCGAACATCGAACTGGGCCACGCGGAGGTCGGATTCAGCCTTCTCCAGCGCGTAGCGCGCCTCCTCCGTATCGGCTGCGGATTGAGCGTTCGCCTGTTCCACTTTGAGCTTGTTCTCGGCCAGGTCCGCTTGCGCCTCTTTCAGCTTGTATTCCTGGTCGGTGGGGTCGAACTCCACCACCGTGTCGCCCACTTTCACCAGATCCCCGGTCTTCCGAAGGGACGTGATATGCATCTCTCCGCCACCGGTAAGCGGCGCGGTCAGCATCTCGGAGTTGCCGCCACGCAAGGCTCCGCGGGCCGCCACCGTCAGCGTCAGATCGCTGCGCTTCACCCGTGTCGTGGGAACGGTGGCCGCGGCGCGCGGGGCAACCGTTCGGTAGATGTGAACCGCTTCCCAGCCGGCGGCCGCCAGCGCGAGTCCCACGACGCCGGCCGCCAGGATCGGTTTCCGAATGCCTTTTCGGCCCGCGTGTGGCCGCGCCGGCACGGGTACCGTGGTAGCGGGCGCAGGCAAACCTTGCACATGCGGCGCAGTGCTCATTTTTTCTTGCTTTCCTGCACCGGTTCTACCAAAGCTACCGGGGTGCCGCCCGCAATGCCCCTGATCGCGACATCGTCGGGATTGCGCGCCTGCACCTCCACGCGCCGGGCGGCAAACCCCTTCTCGCCCTTGACGTAAACAATGGGCTTGCCCTGCTCCGTAAAAAGCGCCTTGGCCGGAATGCTGATGGCGTCCGGAATGCGCGCGATCACTACGTCCGAGCTCGCGTTCATGCCGGGCCGCAAGCGCTTATCCGGATGATCCAGGGCCGCGTAGCTCTTGAAATTGCGGGTGGGCGGCCACTCGAAGTTCTGTTCGGTCAGCGGCGAAATTCCAACCAGTTTGGCGGTCCACGTCTTCTCGGGAAACGCGTCGATATGCACCAGTACCGCGTCGTCAATCGTGATTCGACCGCGGTCCACTTCCTCCACCTTGCTCTCCATCTCGATGGTGGAGAGATCCGGAATCTCCGCCAGTCCGGCGCCCGGCGGCGCGTGGTCGCCCACCTTGTAGGCCTGCGCGTTCATCCAGCCCTGCGAGTAGTTGCTCAGGTAGGTGATGATGCCTTTGCCGGGGCTCTTCACTTCCATCGCCGCGAGTTGATTGTTGGTGATCTCAAGTTCGCGCCGCTCCTGCTCGCGCAATCGCGTCAGGGAAGCCAGCTTGGCTTCATCCGACTTGAAATGCAGATGATTGGTCGCCTCCTGAACCTTCACCTTCTTTTCCGCCAGGCCCGAATCGATCTTGCTCTCTTCGCCCTGGATCACGCTCACAATGGCCAGCTTCGAAGCTTCCAGGCGGGCCTTTTCGAGGTCATATTGCGCGGTGGCCAGGTCCAGCTTGTCCTTTTCCGCGGTGATGCGAGCCTGCGCCAGCGCCTGATCCAGGTTGGCTTGCGCCGCGCGCATGGCGGCCGTGTGTTCGTTAATTTGCTGTCTGGCCGCGCTTGGGTCGAAACGGATCACCACCTGGCCGGGCGTGACGTCGCTGCTCGCCGGCGCCAGCCACACAATCTGCAGATCCGGAACATTCACCGGGGCCGTAATCTGGACGGACCGCCGCGCGCTCAACTCGCCGCGGCACCGCACCAGGACCAGGAACTCGCCTTGGCGCGCATTGGCGGTGGGCAGGTTAGCCGAAGCGTGCACGCTCCGCAGCCGAAACAGTCCTACACCCGCTAGCGCCGCTACCGCGCAGACTGCGGCGAAGTAGACTCTCGATCTCTTCATCAATTCCCCGGGTCCACGTCTGCCGCGGCCGATAAATCGGGCAGCAGATGCGGATCGTTCTGCTCCAAAATGAAGCGTGCGGTGAATGTCTTCAGCGGGCTGCCTAACGCGGAAGACGCGACCGGACTGGCGGAATCGAAGTGCGCGGAAAAAGTCAGGGACGGGTACGCATCCAGGTGCACCACGGCCTTGGCACCGGGGCGTAAAATTGCGCCATCGGTCTCGCTCACCGCAAGCTGCAGCAGCATGCTCGAAGGGTCGAAGATGCGCAAGAGCGGATTGCCCGGCCACAGCTGGTCACCCTCCTGCGCGTGCCCCATGGAGTTGTTGCGCCAGACGTTCTGCAGCGCGATCATGCCGGGTATCGTGGCGCGCAGCACCAGCTTGTCGGCGTCACCCTGCAAACGCATGAGCGTAAGCTTCTGCCGCTCGGCCTGCAACTTCAGCACCTGCAGTTCCGCCGCCTCGGCCCTTTCATGCGCCGGTATCGAGATCTTCAGGCTGGCTACGTGAAGCTCGGCGTTTTTCAAAACTTCGTCCGCCTTCAAATGCTCCAGTTCGCTCAGCACGGGCCCTTTACGGATCTCCAGCCGCGCCTTGCCCAGGTCGGCCTCGGCTTGAGCTAAATCAGCCGCGCGTTTGGCCGCGTTGCTCTGGTGCTCGGCGGCCTTCTGCTCTACCTGATGGGACAAGTCATCGAACTTCGCCTCCGCATCCCGCGCCGACTTGATCTGCGAGGTGTGGTCGAACTCCGCAATAATGTCGCCCGGCTGAACTTTGGTGCCGTTCAGCGCGAGCTTCGTCAGAGTGAGGTTCCCCTGCTGCTGCCCGCTGATGCGGGGAACCGAAATGGTGAAGGAGCGCAGCGCCTCCACGGTTCCGGTGGTCCGGATGCGCCGACCTTGAGCTGGGGCCGCCGCTGCTACCGGAGCAAACTTTTCGGGCTCCGCCGGAGCAGCCGCTCTTGAATGCGAACACGACCAAAAAGCCAATGGAACGGTTAGCAGGAAGACGGCGCGAATATTTCTACCGGGCACGATCGTAAGTTAGACGCCGCAAGGGTCGATTTCGGTTAGCCGATTTCCAGTGTTTTTTTCGAGTTTCGTAACTCGGGTCGCCACGGATCAGATGTTCAGGAGCTACTCTATCACCGAGTTGCAACGCGATCACGCTCCGACCCCAGGCCCGCTAACGCGACCCTG
>DOZZ01000056.1:20338-20939 GCA_003517725.1 Bryobacterales bacterium
TGAAATCACGGGGCGAAAAGCGTCTCTATTTGCCCTGAGTTTTCTACGGGGGTGGGGATTCTTTGAGGCTTATAACGATCTTTCTATTGTTCTGCGCGTGCGCAGCCGCACAGGATTTCCGAGCCACTTTGCTCGGCCAGGTTTCGGATGCCGCCGGCGCGGCGGTTCCCAACGCGAGCGTCAAGGCGACCAACGTCGGCACCAATGAAACGACCGAGGTCAAGACCAATGGTTCCGGCTCCTATACGATTCCGTATCTGCAGCCCGGCACGTACAACATTGAAGTCAGCGCCGCGGGCTTTCAAACCATCGAGCGCGAAGGCATCATCCTGCGCGTGGCCGACAAGCAAAACCTTCCCATCAGTATGCAGATCGGGCAGATGACCCAGCAAGTTACGGTCGTCGGCCAACAGGAGATCATTCAAACCACCAACGCCGATCGCGGCATGGTATTCGACCCCATCAAAACGCAGGAGTATCCGCTCAACGGGCGCCAGGCCTACATGCTGATGGCGCTGACGCCGGGCGTCATTTTCACGCAGGAGCAGTTTGGCGCGAACGGCTTCTCCGGCACCCGCGGCTGGGACACCAATGGCAGCTA
>DOZZ01000056.1:21147-21525 GCA_003517725.1 Bryobacterales bacterium
TCGGGCGGCAAGGACTGGCACGGCGACGTCTTCGATTACTGGCGCAATCGCATTCTGGATGCCAACACGTTTCAGAACAACGCCGGGGGAAAGCCGCGCGGCTTCCATAACCAGCACCAGTTCGGCGGCGTGGTGGGCGGGCCGATCCGCAAAGAAAAAGACTTTTTCTTCTTCAGCCAGGAGAGCTGGCGTGAAGTGGTGCCGTTCCCGCTAGTCACCAGCGTGCCGCCGCTGGATATTCGCGACGGACAGCACTTCAGCAACTACGGCGTGAAGGTGTACGATCCGCTGAGCACCCGGCCCTGCACCGCCGCGGACAAGTGCCCCGGCGGCGTGCAGTACGTCCGGGACCAATTCCCGAACAACCAGATTCCCGCC
>DOZZ01000056.1:21831-22026 GCA_003517725.1 Bryobacterales bacterium
CCAAAACTACATCGCGGATTACACCCGCGTTCTTTCACCGACCGCGGTGCTGGATATCCGCGGCTCGTTCTCGCGCTTCACGTCCATCTTCCCTAATGGCGACCAGGACTTCGGCTTTACCTACGACAAGCTGGGTATCAAGAACATGCCCATTCCGCCCACGGTCAATCGCAAAACGGCGCCCGTGATTCGGCT
>DOZZ01000113.1:0-406 GCA_003517725.1 Bryobacterales bacterium
GCCGCGGCGGAAGATGGCTGGAAGAAGATGCTGGCCTGGTTCCAGCAGCATGGGGTGGCGTAGCTCGCGATGCCGCGCATTTCCGTTTTGGCGATGGCCCTGCTGGTGGTGTGCGGCGGGTGCGGCACAAAAACCGCGAAGAAGCCGTTTCCCAACGAAACGGCGCCGGCGAATTTTCGCGTGAAGTTCGACACTACCAAAGGACCGTTCGTGGTGGAAGTGCATCGCGATTGGGCGCCTATCGGGGCCGACCGTTTCTACACGCTGGTGCGCTCCAAATTTTTCGATGGCAACGCATTTTTTCGCGTTATGCCGGGGTTTGTGGTGCAATTCGGAATCGCGGCCGATCCGCGCGTGACCGCCCAGTGGGCCGGCAGCGAGATTGCGGACGAGCCAGTGAAGCACA
>DOZZ01000113.1:621-6757 GCA_003517725.1 Bryobacterales bacterium
GGCTATCGCGAGGAGCCCAACCAGACACGCATTGAGCGTGAGGGAAATTCTTACTTGAAGAAGGAATTCCCTAAACTGGATTACATCAAGACCGCGACGATCCAATGAGCACGCATCGATTCCTTCCATTATTAATCGTTACGCTGGGGACGTTCGCGCTAGCCGCTCCGCCCAGAAAAGCAATGCCCGCGCGTAGGGCCGCGCCGGTGCGGGCGCCCGCCGCATATCGCGTCACGCTCGACACATCGAAGGGTCCGGTGGTGATTGACGTCACGCGGGAGTGGTCGCCGCTCGGAGCCGACCGCTTCTATCAATTGGTGAAGAGCGGCTATTACGACGGCGCGCGCTTCTTCCGGATTGTGCCGGGGTTCGTAGTGCAAATCGGCTTGGCGGGCGATCCGAAGGCTACAAAAAAATGGAGCCAACCGATCGTCGACGAGCCGGTGAAGCAGAGCAACACGCGCGGCTATGTGTCGTTCGCCATGAGCGGCAAGAATTCCCGCACGGCGCAGATTTTTGTGAACCTGGGAGACAACGCGCGCCTGGATGCCATGGGATTTGCGCCGTTCGGGCTGGTGACGGCCGGCATGGAAAACGTGGATGTGTTGAACAGCGAATACGGCGAAACGCCGGACCAGAGCCGCATCGAAGAAGAAGGCAACGAGTATCTTCAAAAAGAGTTCCCGAACCTGGACTTCATCCAGCATGCCAGCGTTGAAAAGCTGGATGCCGTGAAGACACCGGAAACGAAATGACAACCATGCATACTCATCCATTAGATCTTTCGGGCCGCGTGGCCGTGGTGGTCGGCGGCACGTCAGGCTTAGGGCGGGCGTTGGCTAAAGGTCTTGCCAGGGCCGGCGCCGACGTAGTGGCCACGGGACGCCGCGAAGGCCTGGCGGGCGAGGTCGCCTCCGAGATTGAAGCCCTGGGGCGGCGCTCGCTGGTCCACGGGGTGGACGTCTCGGATCGAGCGTCCATCGATCGTCTGCGGGACGTGGTGCTCGGGACTTTCGGCGAGATCGACATTTTGCTGAATGCGGCGGGGAAAACCAAGCGCATCCCGAGTAAAGATTTTCCCGAACAGGAGTGGCAATCGATTTTCGACGCCAACGTTACGGGCATGCTGCGCGCGTGCCAGTCATTCTACGAGCCGCTCAGAAAAAACCGGCGTGGACGCATCATCAACATTGCGTCGCTCACGTCCTACGTGGCGTTCCATGAAGTCGCGGCCTACTCGGCCTCGAAGGCGGCGGTGCTGTCCCTGACCCAAAGCCTGGGCTGCGAGTGGGCCAAAGACGGCATCAACGTGAACGCGATTGCGCCGGGCGTCTTCAAAACGCCGTTGAACGAGCACCTGATCACCGGCACGCCGCGCGGCAACGAACTGCTGATGCGCACGCCGATGGGCCGCTTCGGAACTCCCGACGAGCTGGTGGGCGCCGCCATTTTGCTGGCATCGGATGCGGCCAGCTTCATCACCGGCCAGTGCCTGGCGGTGGACGGCGGGTTCCTGGCATCGGGTGTTAACAGCTAGGGGTAGTGCGCGCGGGATCGAAAGCGCAGTAGGCTAAGGATGTGCGAATTTGGCTTTTACTGCTGCTTTTATTGATCCCGTCGATTGCTCCTTCCTTCTCGGTGTTGACTCACGAAGCGATTATCGACGCTGCGTGGGACGATTCCATCAAACCAGTACTGCTGAAGCGTTTTCCGCAGGCTACGCCGGATGATTTGGTAAACGCGCATGCCTATGCGTACGGCGGGTGCATTATCCAGGACCTTGGATACTATCCTTTCGGAAGCCACCAATTTAGCGATTTAGCGCATTACGTGCGCAGCGGAAGCTTCGTGATGAACCTGCTGAAGGATGCGAAGGATGTGAACGAATTTGCCTTTGCGTTGGGCGCGCTGGCGCATTACGCGGCGGATAATCAGGGCCATCCCATCGCAACCAATCCGTCGGTTGGATTACTGTTCCCGAAACTGAGGCAGGAGTTTGGCCCGACCGTGACGTACGAAGACGATCCCACGGCGCATATACGCACGGAATTCTCGTTCGACGTGGTGCAAGTGGCGCGCGGCCACTATGCGTCGAAAGCGTATCACGACTTCATCGGCTTTCAGGTTTCCAAAGAACTGCTGGACCGCGCTTTTCAGGAGACCTACGGCATAGAGATGAAGGACGTGTTCCACAGCGAGGACACGTCACTGAATACTTACCGGCACACGGTCGGCGCTCTAATTCCAGAGATGACCAGGGTGGCGTGGGCCATCAAGAAGAAGGATTTGCAAAAGCAGACGCCGGGCCTGGGGCGGCGCAAGTTTGTCTACAACCTTTCGCGCTCGAGCTATGAGAAGGAGTGGGGCGCGGGCTATCAGAAGCCATCTTTGAAGGAGCGTTTTGTGGCATTCCTGCTGCGCATTGTGCCCAAGATAGGACCTTTCAAAGCGCTGGCGTTCAAGGCCCCCACGCCGCAGACCGAAGCCCTCTTCATGAAGAGCTTCAACACCACGCTGGACCAGTACCGCCAGCTTTTGCGAGCGACGGCGCAGGACCAATTGGCGCTGGCGGATTCGAACTTCGATACCGGCAAGCCGGTAGTAGCGGGCACTTACCGCCTGGCGGACGAGGCGTACGCCAAGCTGGTGGACGACCTGGAGAAGAACAAATTCGCCGGGATGCAACCCGATCTGCGGGATAATGTTCTCGGCTTTTATCACGATGTGAAAACGCCCACCGACCTCAAGCGGAGCCCGCAAGATTGGGAGAAGCTGCAACGTGAATTGCAGGAACTGCGGGACGCTCCCGCGGCGGCGCCCCAACCGGCGACGAAGTGAGGATCGCGAACCCAATCTGGTAGAATTCGAGTAGCCGAAAAGCGGGAGTAATTCAGTGGTAGAATGCCAGCTTCCCAAGCTGGACGTCGCGGGTTCGAACCCCGTCTCCCGCTCCATGTCTTAATTGCAGTAACTTACGGCCCTAAAACTCGGTCCTTGCGCCACGCGCTGCGCCACTAAAAAGCCGGTGGTCCAAGCCGAACGAGATCACCCAACCGAGTCCAAGGATGATGCCCGTCCAGTGGATGAGGCCACTTTGCTATCCTCTGCTCAAGCCCATGAACACCTGTTGGCAGTACGGCCCGGCCCCAGCCGATGTTCATCAAGGCTTCGAAGCGCCCTCAGTTTCATGACCCTTTTCTGGTAGGAATCGATGAACAGCACGGTCGTTGCCGGTATAGACTTCGGGACTCTGAGCGTACGGGTGTCGCTATTCGACAGCGAGAAGGGCCGTCTCGGGTCGGGGATCGCGGAGTATCCACTGCACCGCAAGCGCGACGATCCGGACTACGCAACACAGAGCCACTCCGATCACCTGAACGCTGTGGTGCTGGCCATGCATGGTGCGCTCGCGGAAGCCGCAATTCCGGGCAGCGCAGTGAAAGCTCTGGCGATCGACACGACTGGTTCCAGCGTGATTCCAGTAGGCCCGGGCCTCGAGCCGCTGGACGAGTATTATCTCTGGGCGGATCACCGCGCATGGCGTGAAGCGGCGGAGATCACGGCGAAGGCGCACGAGCAACACCTGGAGGCCATTGCATGGTGCGGTGGCGTGTACTCGTCCGAATGGGGATTTTCGAAGCTACTCCACTGGCTGCGGCACAACCCCGAGAAACGCAGCCGGTTCGTCTCCGCGTTCGAGCACTGCGACTACATCGCCGCTGTCCTGTGCGGTATCCGCGAGGTGGATCGGGCTCCGCGCAGTGTTTGCGCCATGGGACACAAGTGGATGTGGAATGCCTCGCTGGGCGGGCTCCCGCCGGAGGAGTTTTGGGTTTCTGTCGATCCACTGCTGGCGGGCGTGCGCGCTAAGCTCGGGGGGCGTTACGCCACGTCGGAGGCGATCGCCGGAAGCCTGTCGCGTGAATGGGCCGAGAAACTGGGCCTGACCACCGACGTGGTGATCCCCGTGGGCGCGTTCGACGCGCATTGGGACGCCATCGGCGCCGGCGTGCAACTGGGCGATGCGGTCAACGTCATCGGCACCTCCACCTGCATCATCGGCCTGAGTTCCAAGAGCACGCTTGTGCCTGGAGTTTGCGGCGTTGTGCCCGGCTCGGTGGATCCCGCGTGGACCGGCATCGAAGCGGGGTTGTCGGCTGTGGGCGACCTCTTCAACGCCATCGCGGGACGCGCAAAAACTTCGGTCGCGCAACTTTCGGCGGAGCTGGCGCACTACCGCGCCGGACAGACTGGCTTGCTGCGGCTCACCTGGGATAACGGCGACCGCACCGTGCTGGTTAACCCCGAGCTGGGCGGCGTGACACTGGGCTGGCATCTCACCAGCACGGCGGCGGACGAACTCTTCGCGGCCATCGAGGGCACCGCCTTTCACACGCGCGTGATCTTAGACCGCATGGCCGAGCATGGCGCCGGGATTCAACGCATCATCAACGGCGGCGGCATCCCGAAGAAGAACGACGTTCTCAATCAAATCTACGCCGACGTGCTGAACCGGCCCATCCTGGTGCCGCAGGACGACGTAACCAGCCTGGGATCGGCTATCTTTGCGTTTCTAGCAGCCAAAGCATTCCCGTCGATAGCCGCGGCACAGCAGGCACTCTGCCCGCCGCACCGAGTCTTCACACCGAACGCCGGGAATGTGGCGATCTATGAAGAGCTTTATCCGTTGTATCGCGATCTCTATTTCGCACTGGGCGACCGGAATGCCTCCCCACGCGCGCTCGGCCGTGTTTTGCCCGAACTGCGCCGCATTGCCGCCCAGGTGAGGCAAAGCACATGAGTCTTAAACATCTGCGCGAGGAAGTACTCGAAGCCAATCTGGAACTCGTCCGTCAGAACCTGGTCGTATTCACATTCGGCAATGCCAGCGGCTACGATCCCGAATCCGGGCGTGTCGTTATTAAGCCGAGCGGCGTTCCTTATGACAAGTTAAAGCCGGAGGATCTGGTCGTGACCGATCTCCACGGAACCATTGTCGAAGGCGCGCTGCGCCCATCGTCCGACCTGCCAACGCATGTTGCTCTATATCAGGCCTTCACAGGTATCCGCGGCGTGGTGCATACGCATTCGCGCTATGCCACCGCGTGGGCTCAGGCAGGCCGGGCGATTCCGTGCCTCGGCACGACGCACGCCGACTACTTTCCTGGCCCGATTCCAGTGACGCCTCACATGCTGCCGGCGGAGATTGAATCCGAGTACGAGTGGAATACCGGCCAAGTGATCATCCGTGAGTTTGGGGGGCGCGATCCGCTTCGAAACAAGGCCGTGCTGGTAGCGGGGCACGCGCCGTTTTGCTGGGGCGCCACGCCGGCCGACGCCGCTCACACTGCGATCATTGTGGAAGAGTTGGCCCATATGGCGTATCTCACGGTGAACCTTCGCGCCGATGCGACTGAACTTTCCGACGCCCTCCGCAACAAGCACTTTCTCAGAAAACACGGCCCCGACGCCTATTACGGACAAAAATGAAAATCGACAATTCCGCTCTTGAACTCTGGTTTGTTACGGGCAGCCAGCACCTTTATGGCGAAGAGACCCTGCAGCAGGTGGCTGAACATGCGCGCGGGATCGCGGAGGGCTTGAAAGTTCCGGTGCGCGTGGTCGTCAAGCCCGTCATGACAACCTCGGAGTCCATCGAACAGCTGGCCCTGGAGGCTAACTCGTCGAAAGCGTGCATCGGCCTCATTCTTTGGATGCACACTTTTTCTCCGTCCAAAATGTGGATCGCGGGTCTGATGGCACTGCGTAAGCCGTTCGTTCATCTGCACACGCAGTTCAACGCTGCCCTGCCCTGGCGAAGTATCGACATGGACTTCATGAATCTGAACCAGTCCGCCCACGGCGACCGCGAGTTCGGGTTCATCTGCACGCGCTTGCATCTGAACCGCAAAGTGGTGGTGGGCTTCTGGCAGGATCGTCAGGTTCAACACGACCTTGACGTGTGGACCCGGGCCGCGTGTGCCTGGCACGAAGCGCAGCATTTGAAGGTAGCGCGCTTCGGCGACAACATGCGGAACGTCGCGGTCACCGAAGGCAACAAGGTGAACGCGCAGATCTCGCTCCGGTATTCCGTTCACGGGTATGGCATTGGCGATCTGGTCGCTCGCGTCCGCCA
>DOZZ01000006.1:0-330 GCA_003517725.1 Bryobacterales bacterium
TGGCCGTGGCTAGCCCTGTGGCCGTGGGCATGGTTTTCCGCACGTTCAACGTTGGCGCTTACGCGGTGGCGGCGTTCCTAATGGTCGGGACGATTGCGGGCATTCTGCTCGCCACGCTCATGAACAACGCCGGCGGCGCCTGGGACAACGCCAAGAAATATATCGAGATGGGCAACTACGGCGGCAAGGGTTCGGAGGCGCATCGCGCGGCGGTGGTGGGCGACACCGTGGGCGATCCGTTTAAGGATACGGCGGGCCCGTCACTGCACGTGCTGATTAAATTGCTCAGTACTATCACGCTGGTAGCGGCGCCGCTGTTTATTTAGAAAG
>DOZZ01000006.1:526-2409 GCA_003517725.1 Bryobacterales bacterium
GTGACGGGATGGCTCATCGGTCCACCAAGACCGCTCAATGTGGCCGGGCCAAACCGTCCTCGGCATATTGGAGCTCCAGCCCCACGCGTTCGCCGTTAATCAGCACCACCCCCGTCTTGATCAGCTCCTGCCCCGTCAAGTCGAAGTTCCGATAGTTGCTTAAATTATCCGCCGTAAAGATGAATTCTACTGCCGTACCACTGCCTTCCGGCGCTCCTGCAACTCTTACACTGGTGCTAAAGTCAATTCCATCGAAATCAGGACGTCCCTTCAGCGCCGCCAGCACCGGACGAATCAGATGCGCGATGTGCTCGTCGAATGCCAGCGCCGCCGCCTGGTATTGAGAAACCGTCGCCGCCTCCGAGAGCATGGTCTTCATGGAAAGCTGCAGATATACACCGTTGCGGAATGCTATGAAGGTCGGCGCGGCGTAAGCAATGAAGTGAGCTTGCTGGTCCAACTCGCGCACCAAACGATCCAGGTCCGCTTGGTGCGCTCCTTGCAGGCTCCGCAGGGCGTCTGATGAAATTTCCGGATGCGCTTGCGTCGCTACGCGAGCCGGAGTTTTCGTGGGCAACGCCGTGACCGCGGCTCTCCGCATCTCCCCCAGCGCGGGCGGAAGTGTTCCATTCCATGGACCCGCCACCTTCGCCGCGGCTAGCGTCGCGCTCCTCTCCGCGGTCGACGAAAGGTCATTTTCGCCCCAGCCGGCTATTAGCTGCCGATTCACAAACAGCTGCCCCTGCATCAGCGCCGCCTCTTGCTCACCGGGCGTCGTGGCGGCCATCAGTTGTCTGGCACCGCGCGAAGAAAGAACGAATGCTATATTTTCGGGGCTCTCGTGGCTTACGCCCAACACTTTGCGGCGAACGTGATGCGAAATCTCGACCGCGAACGACTGCACCTTGACCTCGTTCGCCAAAGCCGGAATAGCTGCCTTCAGCATGGGCGTGATGACATCCGCTAGCGTGCGGCTGGCCCTCTCCTCCCGCGGCATCAGCTCCGCCGAATACGACGCATAATAGTTCGCCGTGATCTCGAGTACCGTCTGATCATGAAACGTATCGAAGCGAATCGAGCGCTGATCGCTCCGACGCTGCTGGTCCTCATTGAGATCCAGCGTGCGGCTGAAGTAGAGCCGATACGGGAAGGAGTGGGCCGCAATCTCGGCAGCCACTCGCTCCAAATCCGGCAGGTGCTTCTGCTGCAGTTCGCGCAGGCGCGGATCCCGGATCTCGGGTGGTGAGAGCACCTGGCCAAAAGCGGAACCGGCCGCAATCAGCCCCACGACCGCGACATAGTTTCTAGTTCTTGGCATACATCAGACCTTTCGACAAGATGAGATTACCTGGAAAGAGTGAAGTCCGCTTTACTATCACCCGCTACCTTGACCTGCTTTGGTTGCGGCTTCCCGCCTTCGTGCCATGCCGCAACGCTATATTGCCCGTCGGGCAAGTTCGCAATTTTATAATTACCATCCGCGTCGGTCAGGACGAAATACGGCGTCGGCGTCACCACAAGGTAACCAGACATCTCGGAATGAACGTTGCACAGCAGCGGTACGACGCCCGGCGTAGTGAACTTGAATTCCCGCTTCTGCCCTGTAGGCCAGGTCCCCAGGTTATGTTTTAGACTCTTATTGGCGCCTACGGCCGGCCAGAAGATATTGTGGGCAACCTTATCGCTGTTGAGAAACTCAACCGTGGAACCTACTGGTACGGCTGCCACGTGCGGCTGAAATGTCATTCCTTTTTGGTCGATGACAATTTTGTCGACGGGCGCTGGAAACGTTTTGCCCGCAATTGCCTCCACATAAACCACCGAGACTCCTTTCGGCCCGGTCACCTTGCCTGCCAGGGTACTGGCGGACGCGGCCGTATAAT
>DOZZ01000006.1:2601-10782 GCA_003517725.1 Bryobacterales bacterium
TTGACGTTAGGATGAATCAGAAACTGAACTCCAGGAGTAAACCGGTTGCGCTCGGACCGAAGTGGGCCGAAAAATGGCGTGTTCGACGCCAGCATCAGACCATTAATGCGGTCCGCGCTGGAATGCACCCCATCCCACCGTGCGATGGTCATCAGCCATGGCAAAGGCATGTAGTCCGCCTCAACGAAACCGCCATTGAACTTCGCCGGCACGCTGGATAGGAACCCCACCGGAACCGCGCTAGTGGAACCTGGCGGCAGCGGAATCAATAGGCCGTCGGCATCCACGGGCAACAGGTTACTATCCTGGCCGTACAAGTAAACTCCGAAAAGGTTAAAGGTCCGATAGTTGAAGTTGAAGTCCCCACCGATCCTGTGATACGGCTCGCGGGCGTACAGGACCGTGTTCCCGCCGGCCGTTGCGCCCAGGAAACTCTGCTGCGATTTGCCGCGTAGATAGAAGCCGCCCAACGACAGCGACGTGTGGTCGCGAGGGCCCGTGGATCCTGCCGCCTGAATTGAGTTGCGGCTCTCGGCGTCGCGTTCCAGATTGAAACGGTAAGAGAAGCGCGCGTACACATCCTTCAGTGTTGAGTCCGATGCGAACCCCACGCCCTCATTGGCCCCGCCCGTGGCCGACGGCACAAACGGGCTATTCGTCTGATCCAGCCCGCTGGTGTTTTGATTGAGAATCGCGACCGAGTAGTGGTAACCACCATACGTGTGTCCGCCGCTTAACTCAGCTCCCTTGGCGGCCCCGGCGAAAGTGAACGAATTGTTCACATTTTGAGATAGCGACACCATGGAGTTGATCGCTCCAATGTTGCTTTCCGAAAAGATGTCGTATGGGCTAAGGTTGATATTTCGCGCCTGGGTCACCGGTAGATCGAGTTCGAACTGGCCCGCGCGCAGTGATAATGCGTCTTTGGGCAGCTTGAGAAAGCGGCCGATGTTGACGAATTTTAGATAGGCGTCGCCCAGACCTCCGTTGGCGTTGGCGCCCCCGACGCTGATATCGTCGTCCACCCAAAAGGCGATATCGCTGCCGAAGTTGCCGGCGGTGAAGATGCTGAAGAGGCCGGTCTCAAAATCGGTTTTCGGAATCACTTGTGGCAATGTTCCGGGCGCGGCCGCCTGGCTGTAAAGACTTCGATTCTTGCCGGTCCACTGGAAGAAGTTGTTCATGCGGAGGCCAATCGGCGGCATGCCCGGGATGGTGCCGGGCCACACGCTCTTGGGCCACACCTGCTTTTGCGCCTCGGCCCCCAGGAGCGTGGGTGCTACTTTCAGAAAATCGGCGTCGTCTTTGGGGAACTTAAACCCGGCTTCCTTGAAAGCCTTGCCGAAGTCGTTCAGTTTCGGATAGTCGACATGACAGGTCATGCAGGATGTCTGGTACTGCCGTGAGAACGCTGGTATGGCGTAAGCCGTGGCAGGCACGAATAACAGGCTCAGCGGCGCGAGCAGTGCGACAGCGGGATACAGAACTGTCAGTGATCTTCTAAGTTGCACAAGAATAACCTTTCTTCGTTTATTTCACGTGGTGGCTATCTACAAAGCATCTTTACCGCCATTCCTAAGTTAGCGATTTGGCGATAACCGGAGCCCTAGTTGAACTGGCGGTGCGCGAAATAGCGCACTTTGAAGGCGAATGGCGCAGTATGAAACGCTTAACGCCGGCTAATCGGCGGATAGGCCCCCAGATATTGGTACGCGGCCGCTGCTTCATCTTCGCTCAATTGGCCAAACACAGGCATTCTGCCGCGGTAGGACATCGGCGGTGTGCCCATGGTGATCGGAGCGCCTTTCGTCACTTTGCGAACAAACTCTGCCAGACTCACTCGCGCCGTTAAGCTGCTGAGCGGCGGAATCGCCCCGTCTAAAATCGTCTGAGGGCTGGGGTTGGGGCCTGCCGCGTCATGGCAGGTGTGACAGGTGGCTTTTACGATCTGTTCGCCCACACGGTAGATCGGCTCTTTGACCGCGAGCTGTTTCTTTTCGGCGCCAGGCACACCCGACAGCTGTTCCAGATAGTCGAAGACCGCGGCTATCTCTGCTTCGCGCAGGACCGGAGGCGGCATATCCTGGCCGCCTTTATGAAGCCGAAGCAATAAGAGCGCCTTGGACTGTTTGGCGAGCTCGATCACATCCGCCTTATTCATTTCCCCGCCGGACTTCTTCATGCGTTCCGTGATGACCGCGACCGACGTCGCCCGGACCGGGTCGATGACGGAGTTTATCTCCGGGGGAGCTCCGCGGCCGGACTCGCGGTGACATCCCTGGCAATTCATTCGAAACAGGTCTGAACCACGAAGAGTCACGAAGGGTGTCGTGAAACCCGGCGACGGCTTCGGTTGAGTAGGAGGCGCTACTTGCCCCGGTACAGGCGGAGGCGGTCCCAGTTCCCCGGTCCTGCCCATATTACTCTCGTTGAATGGACGTCCGAGATGGCTCAGCCAGCTTTCGCCTTGGACGGGCGTAACCAGGCTATTTTTAATTCCAACGGTCCGTCCCATCAACGACGATGCCACGGCCAACAAGACTAGCTTTGCGTATGTTTGCACGTTCCCCATAAGCGTTGACTCGAGGGCGGATTCCGCCGGTCAATACAGAAACAGCACCTTGGGTGCCGCGGTGTCAGTTCAACTAACGCCAATAAACTCAACTCTTAATCCCTATGGTGTCGCGCCACATGCGCCACATCGCGCATCCGGCGGAACTAAGCTGCGTCCCCTCGCTCAGAAGACTGGAGTAAAGGGTCGCGATTCGCGGTGCTATGCTCAAAATAGTTCCCAACACAAGCGGCCGATGGCTTCTCCCCTTTCTATCGTCATCATCGACGATAACACAGGCAGTCTTGAACTCCTCTCAGCGGCTCTTGAGGCAGACGACCTTCTCATCTACACCGCATCGAACCCCGAGGACGGGCTGGATATCGTATTCCGGGAACACCCGCAGATTGTCTTGACCGATCTCGTGATGCCCAACCTTAGCGGATTGGAGGTCCTCGACCGAATCGTCGAGTTCGACCCTGCCATCGACGTGATTTTGATGACCGCGCATTCGACGACCGAGTCCGCCGTTGAAGCCATCCGGAAGGGCGCCTCCGACTACCTGCAAAAGCCCGTGCCGCTTGCCTTGCTGCGAGAACGGGTCGCTACGCTGGTGAGTGAGGCGCGCCGCCGCAATCGGGGCGACGCTCTGGAAAATCAGATCCTGGAGACGGCAAACTTCGAAGGCATGGTGGGCCGCGGTGCGGCGCTCTGCGAGATGCAGTCGCGCATCCGCCGCGTCGCCCCGTACTACAGGACCGCGCTAATTACGGGCCCAACGGGTACCGGAAAGGACCTTGCGGCCCACGCCCTGCACAATCTGAGTCCTGCTTCGACCGGGCGTTTTGTGGTGTTGAATTGCTCCGCGGTAGTCGAAACGCTGTTTGAGAGCGAGCTCTTCGGACATGTCCGCGGATCTTTTACCGGCGCGGACAGGGACAAAATGGGCCTTTTCGAATTTGCCGACAAGGGCACCATTTTTCTGGATGAGATCGGCGATATGCCCTTTTCTACCCAGGCCAAACTGCTCCGGACGCTGCAGAATCAGGAGGTGCTGCGCGTGGGTTCGCTGACGCCGCGCAAGATCGACGTTCGCGTCATCGCCGCGACCAACCACGATTTGCGAGCCGCGGTTGCGGAGAAGAGATTTCGCGAGGATCTGTACTACCGCTTGTCGATGATCGAGATTCGAACGCCGGCACTGGCGGATCGCAAGGAAGACTTGCCGCTGCTGACGCGGTACCTGGTTGATAAGTTTTCAAAGCAGTTTCGCAAAGAGATTCGCGGCCTGACGCAGCGAGCGCAAATTATGCTGGCGCGCCACAACTGGCCAGGCAACGTGAGGGAGCTTGAGAACGCCCTTGGGCATGGGTGCATGATGGCTGTCAGCGAGACGATCGACGCCCAGGACCTTCCGGAGTACCTGCGTTTCCCGGAGCGCAATCCGGCTGCGCCGTCGCGGGCCGATGCCGCCGATTTTACCTTCGAAGACCATGAGAAGCGACTGATAGCTGAGGCGCTAGCGCGAGCCAACGGGAACCAATCCGAGGCGGCACGAGCCCTGCGCATCGGCCGCGATGCGCTGCGCTACAAAATGAAGAAGCACGGGCTCGACGCGCCGCCCAGCGGGAAAGCCGCCACACCTTAAGTTCAGACAGGATGTGCTGACTGAGGCCGACGGAAGCCACCTTCGGCCTCAGAGCCAGTCAAAGTTTGCCGGCCGGGTTTCTTATCTGAGGCCCAACCCCAGTCGTCGATCGCTGCGAGGCCTATCGAGCAAGCGCTCGACCTCCTCTCTCAGCCACGGCAATGGAACGGGCTTGCTGATATAGCTGTCAAAGCCGGCGGCCAGCGCCCTCTCACGATCGCCATGCATGGCGCTCGCGGTGAGCGCCATGATCGGCGTCTTCGAGAACTTCTCGTCGCTGCGCAGCTCCGCGAGCACTCCGAAGCCGTCCACGCCTGGCATATAAAGGTCGAGGATGATCAGGTCCGGTTCAAACTCGTGCGCGTATCGCAGCGCCTCGATTCCATCGCTAGCTTCCTTGATGGCATAACCGCAGGTTTCTAGCACGGTCCGGATCAGCTCCCGGCTGGTCGCCTTGTCATCCGTTATCAATACTTTCTTCATGAGTCCGCTAACGGGAGCGTGAAAGTGAAGCGGCTACCTTTGGCGGGCGCGCTTTCGAGCCAGAGGCGGCCCCCATGCCCTTCGACCAGCCGCCTGGTTATGGGCAATCCGAGACCCGTTCCGTCACGCAACCCGCCCGCCGTGGTACCCGCCTGGTGGAACTTGTCGAAGATCGACTCATGCTCTTCCGGCGAGATACCGATACCGGTATCGCTCACCGAGATCCACGCGAATCCATCCGCGGCCCCTGCTTCTACCCGGATAACACCACCGTTCGGTGTGAATTTGACCGCGTTGCTCAACAGGTTATAAAGGATCTGCTTAACGCGGATGCGATCGCCGCTGACGGCCACGGGAATCGGGAGGTCAGTTTTAATCTCAATCGATTTCGCCGTTGCCTGGGGCCGGATAGAAGAGAGCACGTCCTTCAAGAGCGCGCCAAGGTCGATTGCCTCCCGGCTCAGTTGAAGTTTCCCAGCCTCAATCTTGCTGAGATCGAGAATCTCATTGATGAGCGCCAGCAGGTGCTGTGAATCTTTGTGAATGTGGTGGATGAAGCGTTTCTGGTCGGAGTTCAGCGGTCCCTTCGTCTCTTCCGCCAGAAGCTCGGAGAATCCGATCACCGTGTGCAAAGGTGTTCGCAGCTCGTGGCTCATATTGGCCAGGAACTCGCTCTTGTGGCGGTTGGCGCGCTCAATCTCCTGATTGCGCAGTTCGAGCTCGCGAGTGTACTTCGTCTGGACTGACCGCAGGCGCTCGTCGGCCTGCTTACGGTCGGTGATGTCGCGAATGACGGCGGTCACGCGAAAGCCCTCCTCCGACTTCACCGGACTGAGACTGATTTCGACCGGAAAAGTGGATCCGTTCTTGCGCCGTGCCCGGAGATCGAGCCCGTTTCCCATGGGACGCGTGACCGGATGGGCCCGGTAACGGGCGCGGTGCGCGACATGGTTCGCCCGGACGCCATCGGGCACCAGCGACTCCACGTTCTGTCCCACCAGTTCGTCGCGGCTATAGCCGAACAACTGCTCGGTGACGGCGTTGATCAGCAGGATGCGGCCTTCGCCATCGACTTCGATGATGGCATCCGGCGCCGCCTCGAGCAGATCACGGAAACGGCGCTCCGCCCGAGCCTGCGCCAAGGCTACCTGTTCTCGTTGCATCAGTTCCTGGATCTCGCGGTCCTTGGTGCGACGGCGGCTATCGTCGGCGAAGATAATGACCCTTCCTTCCTGCCATGACGCCGCCCAAATCGCTGCATCGATCGCCGTACCGTCATTTCTCGTGAGCCGTACTTCAGTCTCACCGTTGTACTCGTGAGGCAATTCCATAGCCCAAGGCAGAGCGCCGCCAACCAACTCGTCCTCGGCCCATCCCAGAATGGTTTGCGCGCCGCGGCTCCAGAGCCGTACCCTGCCAGCCGCATCCAGCGCTATGACGCCAAAGGGTGAAGCATCGAGCAATGCGCGCAGGAATTCGGCCGGATGTTGGGTTGGCAAGTTTAGCCTCTAGCCCATTATCTACACCTGCGGCGTTTGGCGCAGAGTGGCTCAGACGGTGCGCCAAACAGCGCCGCCAAGCCCACAAGGATTGGCTTCATCTCAAAAGCTGCAAGCCTCTTCTTCTGTAGTGCGGCTTTCAAGCTGCCGGCGCCTTCAGCCGCCGTCTTCGAATCTGGTTTTAATCCGTTCTATCATCAGACGAAATGGACTTCGTACGACGATCCCTCGCATTAAGTCCGGAGGGACTTGCGGACGTGGCGCAGACCCTGTCCGTCGGAGCAGCCTCGATCTGGGCCGTGCTCGAAGTCGAAACCTCCGGCTGCGGCTTCCTGGAAGACCGCCGGCCCACCATTCTCTACGAGCGGCATATTTTCCATCGCCTGACCGGCGGCCGCTTTGACGACGGCGACATCAGCAGCCCGGTATGCGGCGGGTATGGCGCGTTCGGCGGCCATCAGTACGATCGCTTAAACCGCGCCATCGCGCTCGACTCCAATGCCGCGCTCCAGAGCGCCAGTTGGGGTCTGGGACAGATTATGGGCGAGAATTTCCGCGAGGCCGGCTTCGCTTCGGTGGAAGACATGGTCTCGGCCATGAGCGATTCCGAAGACGCGCAACTGGCCGCGGTCGCGGCTTTCATCAGCGCGCGCGGTTTCGCGTCCGCGTTGCGCGCCCAGGACTGGTCTACTTTCGCGCGTGGCTACAACGGCCCGGCTTATGCCAAAAATCAGTACGACATCCGGCTGCGCGGCGAATTTCAGAAGTTCTGCAACGGCCCCACGCCGGATCTGCGGGCGCGCACGGCGCAACTCTACCTGCGCTACCGCGGCTTCTCGCCGGGCCCGGTGGATGGCGTGCCCGGTCACCTGACGCGCTGCGCCGTCTCGCAATTCCAGCAGCAGCGCGGTCTTCCGGTCACCGGCGAGATCGACGACGCACTGATCGCGATGCTGGCGCCGCCAGCTATTCCGGCTTGACGGAATGCGCGATGGCCGGCGTTTCGCGTGCCGCGGTATCGACGTGTGGTGTGAGCGCCGTTTCGAGGAACTGCATCGCCTCCTGCGGCGTGTCCGCGAAAGTGAACAGGTCCAAATCCTCGCGCGCGATCACGCCGTGGCGCACCAGCGCTTCGAAGTTGATGATCTCGGTCCAATACCTCTTGCCGTAGAGCACGATGGAAATTTTCTTGGCGAGCTTCTGCGTCTGCACCAGGGTCAGCAACTCGAACATTTCATCCAGCGTGCCGAAACCGCCAGGGAACACCACCATGGCCTTGGCCAGGTAAGCGAACCAGAACTTGCGCATGAAGAAGTAATGGAACTCGAAGCTCAGGTCTGGCGTGATGTAGTCGTTCGGAAACTGTTCGAAGGGCAGCCCGATGTTGAGGCCGACGGTTTTGCCGCCGGCATCCATGGCCCCGCGATTGGCGGCTTCCATGATGCCAGGACCGCCGCCGCTGGTCACGACGAAACGGCAGGTTTGTCCGTTGAACTGGGCGGCCCAGGCCGTAACCAAGCGCGCCAGTTCGCGCGCGTCGCGATAATACTGGCCCAACGGCCCGTCCTCTTGCAGCCGCGCCGAGCCGAAGAAGACCACGGTGTCCTGAATCTTCTGGTGGCGAAAATGGCTGAGCGGCTCCAGATACTCCGACAGAATGCGCAGCGGGCGCGCGTCGGCGCCTTTCAGAAAACCTTCATTTTGATAAGCGAGCGGCGGACGGGGCGCGTGCGCAGTGCGATCGGTCATGGGCGTTCCAGTGTTTCGACTCTCTTCTTAAGATCTCGGATCAGTTTCCAAAGCTCCGGCAGTTTCGGAAAGGTGGTGATAGCGCGCAGCCAATCGCCGGCCGCGAATGCCGGCGAGCCCGACATGCGGCTGCCCGCCGGCACGTCGCCGCCGATGCCGCTCTGCGCATAAATGATGGCGCCTTCGTGGATGGTGAGATGTCCCGAAATGCCCACCTGCCCGGCCAGCAGCACGTCTTTTTCGAGGATGGA
>DOZZ01000006.1:10962-12991 GCA_003517725.1 Bryobacterales bacterium
TCGATCACGGTGATGCCGGACTGCACAATCTTGTGATGCGTGCCATCGGCGGCCTTGGCAAAGCCGAAGCCATCGCCGCCCACCACGACGCTGTTCTGCAGCGTCACGCGATTGCCAATGCGGCAGAATTCGCGCACCGTGCTGTGCGAGTGGGCCAGAAAATCGTCGCCAATCGAAGCTCCTTCATAAATCACGACGTGCGGGTACAGCACAACGTTGCGGCCCAGCGTAACGTGCTCGCCCACCACGGCGAACGGGCCGATCGAGCAGTGCTCGCCGACCGTCGCACTGGCCGCGATGGAGGCCAGCGGGTGGATGCCGGGCGCCGGCCGCGGCGGCTGGTAGAACAGCGCCAGGGCGCGCGCGAAATCGAGGTAGGGATCGTTTGAAACGACGCTGACCACGCCTTCGACGGGCTGCTGCAACAACACTGCGGCGGCCCGAGTCTGCTTCACCTTCGCCGCATATTTGGGATTGGCCAGAAAGGTGAGTTGACGCGGCCCGGCCTGTTCCATGCCGGCCACGCCGTCAATCTCGATCGAGCCATCGCCGACCACGGAGCAGCTCAGTTTTTCCGCCAGCTCGTACAACGTCATCCGCATGACCAATGTAGCGTACCGGAACTCCACGACGAGCCCTCGGCCCACGGACCGATGGGCCGCACGAAGTTGGCAAGCGTGATCCAACTCGCTTGGAACTGCAGGCAAAGTTTTTTCATGAGACACGGAGGCCGTTGGGGGCCGAGTTTTTTCGACACTGCGTTTGTCGAGGTCCAAGCGTGTGCAGCCCCCGTCAGCGGCTTTCGGACTGTTTTTTCAGCTCCGCGCGAAAGGCCTGCTCGCGATCGGCCACGTATCGCCGAAAGCCGTCGGGGTCGATGAACGGGTTCGGACCATCTTTGGTCAGACGCGGAAACTTCTCGGCAAGGCCATAGTACGAGCCATGCGCTCCGAGAAATATGTCGCACGGCAGAGACTTCAGCGTGCGAAAAGTGCGCTCGTAATCCTGGGCGATCTGCGGATAACGGGCATTATGCACGAGCCGATATCCGGGATTCACGTTGGGACTGCCAACGATGACCACGTTGTAGGCCGTACCGTTTTGCCGAACCTTCATGGTCCAGGTAGTGCAGCCTTTGGTGTGGCCCGGCGTGAGGTGCGCGACCAGCATGGCATCCCCCAGCCGCACTTCGTCGCCGTCGTGCAGCACGCGATCCACCTTTGCGGGCGTGAAATGCGATGACGCAGAGTCACCGTATTGGAAATCGACTTTGCCGCCGGATTCGATTACCGGCACATCGGCATCCATCACCATGTATTTGGCGCCGGTTGATGCCAGGATTTTCGCGCTCCCGGCGCAGTGGTCCCAGTGCGCATGGCTGATCAGGAGAATCTTGACGTCACTCCATCGGAAGCCGAGCTTCTCTACACTCTGGCGAATCAGCGGCACGGAAGACTCAAGACTGCTGTTGATCAGGATGTGGCCTTGCGGCGTGGTGATCAGGTACGAGGCGAGTCCTTCGGAGCCGACGTAATAAAGGTTCCCGATCACCTTGTGGGGTGGAAAGGGCGCGGTCCAATCGGCCGGCCTTTGGGCAAAAAGAGTAAAGGACAACGCTAAAGCGAGGGTTAAGAATTTCATATTTCATGAATCCGCTGCAAACCCGGCCAACGGTCGAAATCACGGTCGAAGCTGAGAATTGAACGGATCCCATAGCGCTCCATTACCGCAATGTGAACCGCATCGCGGGCTGAAATCAACGCACGATTGCGGGCAATTTCCGAGGCGCGCAAAACATCTGCTTTCTCAATAGGAAACACTTCGTCAACGATGCCTAAAGTCACTTCGAGCGCCGGGCCGATAGCTTCCCGCTTCTCGATCGACGTGTACCGATGAAGAATTTCCTGCAGCACTTCGGCATCGGTTACGAGCCGCCGCCCCGCTGCGATCAGCCGCTCCAGAAGCACTTGCGACTCCGTCTTATGCGGGTGCGCGGCTCCCACCAGGTACATCGGAATATTGGAATCGA
>DOZZ01000006.1:13233-17291 GCA_003517725.1 Bryobacterales bacterium
CTCATGGGATGAGTATAACGTGATCGTAGCAGGAGTGCCGAAAAGCGAGAAGATAGGCTAGTCCAGATCCAGAGCTGCCTTGAGACCTTCTTCGATTTCTCGAAGAATCTCCGGCGACAACGAGCCAAGCCTCCTGGTCAGCTTGGCACGGTCCAGCGTGGTCACCTGATGACATACAGCAAAGCTCGTTTTTGACAGGCCGCCAGAGCCATCAGGTAATCCGACAACGGTGGGTCCGCGATTGCCTTGCGCTGCCGAGGTTGTGATGGGGACAACGATCATCGATTGCCACGCCGGAATGCGGTTGAATCCATCGTGGGATACCACGACCACCGGACGGCGGCCAGTTTGTTCGGAGCCCGACCGCGGAACAAGATCGGCCCAGAAAATATCGCCGCGTCTCACTTACGGGCCTTGCCGCTCTTCAGCAAGTGCTCGACACCAGCCGCCTCCAAAGCAGGGTCGAGGTCAAATTCCGTGCCCGCCATTTGCCGGGCATAGCTGGCGATAGCATCATGCCGGGTTTTCTTCCATTGTTGGCGCAGCCAAATATCGATGGCTTCGCGCGCCAATGTGGTCGCCGGCACCTGCGCACGCTCGGCTTCGGCCCTGAGTTCTTTGTACGTCTGCTCCGGGAGCGGCAGGTGAAAATTTTTCATCATCTCCCCTGGCATTTATTATGCCATGAAATAATGGCGTCACGTCCGCAGAAACCCCGGGATTCGCCGCGCCTTCGATCCTTGCTCGAACGCATACGCCAGGCGCAGCAACACCGGCTCCGACCACGCTGTTCCGAAGAAACTTAGCCCAACCGGCAGCCCGTGCACGAACCCCGCCGGTACCGTGATGTGCGGATAGCCCGCGACTGCCGCCGGGGTCGAGCAGCCGCCTGTATCGTGGTCGCCGGTCACCAGGTCGGTGAGCCACGCCGGTCCCGCCGTCGGCGCAATTACGGCGTCGAGTTTGTGCTGCGCCAGCACTGCGTCAATGCCTTCTTTACGCGACAGCCGATGGTTTTTCTCGAGCGCTTCCAGATACGCCTTCTCCGTCAACGGACCTTTCTGCTGCGCCTGCTCCATCAGTTCCTGCCCGAACCACTGCATCTCGACTGTGCTCTGCGTATTGAAGGCCATCACGTCGGCCAGCGACTTCATCGGTCCGCCGCGGCCGCGCAAATACTCACCCAGATCGGCCTTGAACTCGTACAGCAGCACCTCCAGCTCGGTGGCGTCGTACTGCCCGTGCGAGGGCAGTTCCACCGGGTCCACTATCTCGGCTCCCAACTGCTTCAACTTATCGAGCACGCCGGTCATCAGCCGGTCGACCGCCATGCCCATGGTGAAAAACTTGCGCGCGACGCCCAGCCGCGCGCCGCGCAGTCCATTCAGGTCCAGGTGCTTGGTATAGTCGACCGCGATGTTCAGGTTGGCGTCGGCCGTCGCCGGGTCGCGTGGATCGATTCCGGCCAGCACGCCCAGCAAAACAGCCGCGTCCCGCACGGTGCGCGCCATCGGTCCCGCGGTGTCCTGGCTGTGCGCTATCGGGATAATGCCCGCGCGGCTGACTAGCCCCAGCGTCGGTTTGATCCCTACAATGCCGTTCATGGAAGCAGGGCAGACGATCGAGCCATCCGTCTCCGTGCCCACCGCGATTGCGCAAAAATTAGCCGTCACCGCCACGGCTGACCCCGAACTGGAACCGCACGGGTTGCGGCTCAGCACATACGGATTGCGCGTCTGCCCACCGCGCCCGCTCCAGCCGCTCGATGCGTGCGTCGAGCGGAAGTTGGCCCACTCGCTCAAATTGGTCTTGCCCAGGATCACGGCGCCTGCTTCGCGCAGCCGCTTGGTGACCGTGGCATCCGCCGGCGCCGGCGCCTCCACCAGTGCCAGTGAGCCTGCGGTGGTGTGCATCGCATCGGCCGTGTCGATGTTGTCTTTGAGCAGGACCGGGATCCCGTGCAGCCGCCCGCGCTTATCTCGCGGTAGGCGATCCAACTCCGCCGCGATCTTCAGCGCATCGCGGTTCAATTCAATCACCGCGTTGACCGCCGGGCCGCGCTTATCCATGGCCTGGATGCGTTCGAGGTAGGCCGACGTCAGCGAGCGCGCCGTGTGGTTCCCGTTGTCGAGGCCCCTGGCAAGCTCGTCGATGGTAATTTCTTCAAGCTCAAACCGCGCGGGCCGCGCGGTCTTCAGGGTCGCCGCGGCCGTGGCGCCCAGGAACTCTCTACGGTCCATCCCGCAATTATGACGTGCCGGGCGTGGCTAGGGCGACGCGCCGGGCTTCCCGAGAAATAATGCGTTCCTCGTTGGCGGGCGCCACCCACACCTCCGCCTTCGCGCCGTCGGGGCTGATGCGGCAACGGCCCTCGGCCGCCGCGTTGCGCGCGGCATCCACCGTGATGCCTAAAAAACCGAGCTCCGCCGTCGCCCCCCGCCGCACCTCGCCCGAATGCTCGCCTATGCCGCCGGTAAACACCAGCACGTCGATGCCGCCCAGCGCCGCCGCGTACGCGCCGATGTACTTGCGCACGCGGTAACAATAGACGGCGATCGCGATGCGCGCCCGCTCGTGCCCTTCCGCCGCCGCCCGCGCCACCTCGCGGAAATCCGCCGAGACGCCCGACAACCCCAGCAACCCGCTGCGCTTGGTCAGCATCTCCGCGACAACCGTCGGCGCCAGCCCCTGCCGGATCAGCAGATCGAACACCACGCCGGCGTCCACATCGCCCGCGCGCGAGCCCATGGCCAGCCCTTCGAGCGTCGTGAAGCCCATCGACGTGTCGACCGACATGCCATCGCGAATCGCGCAGATCGACGCCCCGTTACCCAGGTGGCAGCTCACCACGCGGCGCGGCGCAAAGGCTTCCGAGACCGATTCATGCGATAGCCCGTGGAAGCCCCAGCGCCGTATGCCGTGCGCCTCATATTGGTCCCAGGGCAGGGCATACAGAAACGCCTCGCGCGGCAGCGTGCGGTGAAAGGCCGAGTCGAACACTGCCACATGCGTGGCCCGCGGCAGGGCCTGGCGCGCCACCGCAATATTGTCGAGCTCGTAGTGCGTGGTAATGCCGGAACTCCGCGCAAAGTCCCGCAGCTGCGTCATGTGGCTGTCGTCCAAAACCACGGCGTCGCCGAACAGATGATAGCCGTTCACGACGCGATGCCCCACCAGTTCGACCCCGTGTGGCAGCCGTTCCATCAGTTCGCGCACCGCGCCGGCGCTATCCCGCGTGTCGATCACGCCGGACAGCGGCACCCCGTCGAACAGGTGGTACTTCAAACTCGAACTTCCGGAATTCAGAACCAGCAGAGACACGGCGCGGCCTACGAGTGGCCCAGAATGGTGTGCGGCTGATACGGCTCGGCCAGTTGTTTGAGGTCCTCTTCCGACAACTTCACGTTGAGGGCGGCCACCGCCTCTTCCAGCTGCGGCATCTTGCTGGCGCCGACGATGGGTGACGTTATGCCGGGCTGCGCCAGCACCCAGGCCAGCGCCACTTGCGCGTTCGACACGCCGTGATTTTTGGCAATCGCGGTGACGCGCTCCACCACGGTGAAATCGGACGGCTGATAGTAGAGCTTCTGCGCGTAATCGTCGGTCTTGGCGCGGACAGTTTCGCCATAATCCTGCCGGCTGCGATTGCCCGCCAGGAAACCGCGGGCGAGGGGGCTCCACGGAATCAAGCCGACCTTCTCCTGGCGGCACAGCGGCAGCATCTCGCGCTCTTCTTCGCGATAGACCAAATTGTAGTGGTTCTGCATGGTCACGAAGCGCGCCAGCCCGAGCTGGTCGGAGGTGTAGAGCATCCTGGCGAACTGCCAGGCAAACATAGACGAGGCGCCGATGTACAGGGCTTTACCCTGCCGCACAATTGAGTCCAGCGCTTCGAGCGTCTCTTCGATGGGCGTGTGGTAATCGAAGCGATGGATCTGGTAGAGATCGACATAGTCCATGCCGAGCCGCCGCAGGCTGTCGTCAATGGCGTGGTGGATATGCTTGCGCGACAGACCCTGCTGATTCGGATCGTCGCCCATCGGATTGAACACCTTGGT
>DOZZ01000006.1:17484-22933 GCA_003517725.1 Bryobacterales bacterium
TCGGCGGTGTCGAAAAAATTAATGCCCAGCTCCAGCGCGCGGCGGATGAAGGGGCGGCTCTCTTCGTCTTCGAGCACCCACTCGCGCCAACGCTTTGACCCGTAGGTCATGGTACCGAGGCAGAGGCGGGAAACTTTCAGTCCTGTCGATCCAAGATTGACGTAGTCCATACCCCTTTTGTAGCACTCAGCCTTCGGGCTTTACTGCGATGCTTGAACCGCAGCAGCGAAGCGTTGCTCGAGCATCGACAGGACCCAGGTCCAGCCCTCCCGGTGCTGCTGTCCCATTTCTTGGTCCCGAAAGGGTCCCGAAAGAAGGTCCCCCGAAAGGGACAGCCTGATCTGGCACTTTCAAGAATCGGAATCGTCGCAAGGGAGGCCAAAATCGTCGATTCTGGTAACTTCCTGCCCAAAAATACGGCACAAGTGCGTGGCGAGCGCGAATCTTACCACCAGAAAGCGCTTTTGGTGGTTTGCCGCCCTAACAAATTTCCGCGAAAGTGCCACATCAGGCTGTCCCTTTCGGGACCCTTTCGGAACCCTTTCGGAACCGTCCCTTTCGGAACCCTTTCGGGACCCTAGGTTCAACTTTTTGACGAGGGTGTGCGTACAGAAGCCTGGAAATACCGATGCCGTCGACCACAGCGGAACCCGCTGCAAACCTTAGATCCTACTTCGCCTGGCCCGCCGCCAGCCAATACCCCGGCCGCGTCCTCACGGTCAGCCCCGGCTCATCCACCTGCACGCGGATCTCGTGCCAGCCGCCTTCGTCGCGATTGTTGGGCGCATAGCTCACCATGTACTGGCTGTGAATTTCCTGGCTGATGGCCTGGATCGCGTCTTCCAGGCCGCGCTGCTTCACGAAGCTGAACTGCGTGCCTCCCGTGGCTTTGGCGAAGGCCTCGGGCGGGCTCTCGATGAACGCGCCCTTCACGCCTTTGAACACTTGCACCATCATCGGCACGAACTCGATGCGGCTGCCCAGGCCCGTAATGTTGGCGCGCGAGGTGGGCGTCTCGGGATAGCCGCCGATTGGACCGTGGGCGGCGGGCGGCAGCGGGTCGGGCCGCGGCGGCTGCGCCTTGGCCGTCAGGTTCGTCACCACCCGCGAAATGTCCACGCAATAGATAGTCACGTTGGCCAGTTGCGCGTCGATCAGCGCCTCGCGCAGGCGTCCCTCGCTGGCCATGTCCTGCCTTTCGCTGATCAATAGGACCACGCGGCGCCGCTGCGGATCGCGGTTGCGCAGCAGAAATACGCCGCGGTCCACCGCATCGATCATGCGGCTCGAAGTGCTGCCCGCGTGGATCTTGGCAATCGCCTCCTTGATCTTGGTGGCGTCGTTGGTGAACGTCTGCAGTTCGCGGATGCGGCTGTCGAACGCAATCACCGAAGCCTCGCCCTGTTCGCCGATCACCAGCGGCTCGATCAACGAGCCCACTTTGCGGATCTGCCCCAGTACGGCGTCCACCCGGTCGCTGGCCTGAATCGCGATCACCATCGACATGGGCTGAAAGGCCACGTCCACGCGAATGTCCTGGGCCTTGTTGTTGTCGTAGAGGTGGAAGCGGCCGGGCTCCAGCCCGTTGACGATCGAGCCGTCCTTATCCTGCACCGTCACGGGCGCCACGACATGCTCGGTGCGCACTGAAATTAGAGGCTTGTCGGGAGCTTCCACCGGCAGCGGCGGCGTAGTCTGCGCCGCCAGCAGAGCGCTTATCAACATCAACCCAATCATTCGCATTTTTGAGATCACGCTACTCCTGCCCGCCGGTAATCACCGCTTTTGCCACCGCTCTTCTCAAGCAAGTAGAGGTCCTGAATTTCGATCGAGTGATCGAGCGCCTTGGTCATGTCGTAGAGCGTCAGCGCCGCCACCGCGGCCGCCGTCAGTGCCTCCATTTCGACACCGGTGGGCGCCGTGGTCACAGCCGTGGCGATCAAACGGACCCCCTCTGCCTCGATGGAGGCCTCGATATCCACCTTGCTCAGCAGCAGCCCGTGGCACATCGGAATCAGCTCGGAAGTCTTTTTGGCGGCTAAGATTCCGGCGATGCGCGCGACCTCCAACGGGTTGCCCTTGGGGTTGCGCGGCAATTCCCGCAAGACCTCCGGCTTCATGCGCACGAACGCATGCGCCTTGGCGCTGCGCCGCGTGTCGGGCTTGTCCGAGACGTCCACCATGCGGGCCGAGCCGCTGGACGTGTAATGCGAGAGTTTGCTCATCCCTTATAAGAGGATAACCGGCATGTGGTCGCCCGCGGCCCATTGGGCGCGCGCGGCGTCTACCATCATCCACGCGTTGGCGCGCGCCAGGGCCGGCAGGTCGCCCGAACCTTTCGAGCGAACCGGGTGCAAGCGGCCTTCGGTCACGCGCGCCGGCAGAAACCGCGTCAGCCCGGGCTTGTGCTGGAAGGGTTCGGCCAGTTCTGCCGTAAGCCAGGGAAGGGCAACGTCCGAGCGTCCGCCCAGCAGCTCCAGCGCCGCGCGCGCGAACATTTCGAAGGTGACCAGCGTCGAATTGGGATTGCCCGGCAGACCGAAGAAGAACGTGCCGCGGGCACGGCCGAAGACCAGCGGTTGACCGGGTTGAATGGCCACGCGATCGAAAAAGAAGTGGGCTCCGTGCGCGGCCAGGGCTGGTTCGACCACGTCGTATTTGCCGGCCGAGACTCCGCCCGAGAGCAGTAACAGGTCGGCTTGCAGGCCGCGCTCAATCAGAGCAGCGGTGTGCTCCAGGGTATCGTGCGCGATATCCAGAATCTCCGGGACACCGCCGGCGCGCAAGACCTGGGCCGCCAGCGCGTGGGCGTTGGAGTTACGGATCTGGTGCGGCAGCGGCGTGGCTTCGACCGGCACCAACTCATCACCAGTTGCCAGAATTGCCACGCGCGGCTGCCGGTATACCGGCACCATGGTGCGGCCTGCAGCCGCCAGCACGGCGACACTGCCGAAATACAGCGGCTGCCCCGTTTGAATAAGCACTTGACCCTGACGGGCTTCTTCGCCGCGCCTGCTGATAAACTGGCCCGCCGCCGCCGCCGGCACGTCGATCACGTTATCGCGCCGGGTCACGTGCTCCACCATGACGACAGCTTCGGCGCCATGCGGCATGGGCGCGCCGGTCATGATCTCGATGGCTGCATCGGGCGGCAACACGCCCTCGTACACGCCGCCCGCGCGCACTTCGCCGGCGACCCTTAGAGTACGGGGATGTTCGGCGGCGGTAACGGCGAACCCGTCGCGCACCGAACGGTCCAGCGCGGGAAAATCGCGGTCGGCACGGAGGTCTTCGGCCAGCACGCGGTTTAGCGCCGAAGGCAGCGCAACAAACTCCACCGGCGGCAGCTGCCGCGCGTTGGAAACTTCGTGTACCACGCGCGCTCTCGCTTCGGAAAAGCTCAGTGCAGGCACGCTCGTATTCTAGTGGATTGCGTTAGATGCTCGAACTACACCTCCGTGTGGCGGCCCATCGGTCCTCCACACCCAACCCGGTGCTTTTCAACCACCCACCCGTTATCCCCATAACACCCAAGTGATTGTTTCCCAAGACCTTAGACTTTGGCTCGCTCCGTGCTTCTGTAGTGGCCAGGCAGGAGCCTTTGCATGCGTCTTTATTTCCCTAAATCCGTCCTGAAATTCTTCCCGCTGGCCCTGGCGTGCGTTTCCGCCTTCGGCCAATACCAGGGCGACTATCAGGGCGCGCCACAGTATCAGGGCGATCCTCAATACCAAGCGCAAAACTACGACCCTAATTACGCCCAACAGGATCCCAACGACGTCGCCGGCCGCAGCGTGGCACGCATCAGCTGGATGGCGGGTGACGTCTCGGTGCGCCGCGGCGACGCCGGGCAAACCTTCGCCGCGGCTCTCAACGCCCCTTTAATGGTGGAAGACAACGTCGCCACTGCCCCGGGCGCCCGGGCCGAGGTGCAGCTCGATTATGCCCAGCGCGCACGCCTCGGCCCGGATGCCGAAATGCGTATCTCCGCGCTCGAGGCTGATCGTTACCAGCTGCAGCTCTCCCGCGGCTTCCTTAGCTTCAGCGTGCTCCGCAACCCTCCGGCCCAGGCCGAGATCAGCACCCCGTCCGTGGCGGTTCGGCCCTTAGGCCGCGGTAACTTTCGGGTCTGGGTACGCGATGACGGCGAAACCACCATCACGGTGCGCAGCGGCGACGTCGAAGTGTTTACCCCGCGCGGTTCCCAACAGCTCCATCGCGGCCAAAGCATGCTGGTGCGCGGCACTCCGCAGGATCCCGAATTCCAGGTAATTGCCGCGGCTGGCGCCGACGAGTGGGATATATGGAACGACCGCCGCGACCGCGAACTGGAGCGCGCCGTCAGCTACCGCTACGTCAGCCAGGACATCGCCGGCGCGGAAGATTTGGACGCCTACGGCAGTTGGGACAATGATCCGCAATACGGTGAAGTCTGGGTCCCGCAAGTGTCCGCCGACTGGGCGCCCTATCGCGAAGGACGTTGGGTATGGGAAGACTACTATGGCTGGACCTGGGTCAGCTCCGAACCGTGGGGCTGGGCGCCCTATCACTATGGCAACTGGTACCATGCCTCGTTCGGCTGGGCCTGGTATCCCGGGGCTTACCGCGAGCGTCATTTCTGGCGTCCCGCCGTGGTCGGGTTCTTCGGTTACGGCGGTGGTGATAACTTCGATCTCAGCGCGGGGTTCGGCAACGTAGGCTGGTGCCCGCTGGCGCCCTTTGAAACCTATCACCCGTGGTACGGCCGCGGCTGGGGCTATGGCGGCTACGGCAACACCAATATCACCAACATCAACATCCTGAACAACACCAATATCAACCGCGTGTACCGCAACGCCATGTATGGGGCGACGGCCGTCAATGCCGGTCAATTCCTGAACGGCGGCACGCGCTACGTGCGCGTCGCGGGCGACCAGTTGCAGAACGCGGCTCTGCTGCGCGGCCAGCTGCCGCTGACTCCCACGGTCAACAACCTGCGCTTCAGCAATCGCCAGACGATCGCAATCCCGCGGACCAACTTTCAGGCGTCCCGCTTCTACACCCGCAGCCCGGGCTTGCAGCAGAACAATCTACGCGTGCCGTTCCAACAGCAGCAACAGATGGTGCAGAGGTCGCAGCAGGCCTTCAACCGGCAATCCGGCGCCCCGGGTATCCGCTACGGAAGTCAGGCCGGCGGCGTTCAGGGCAACCAGCCGTTTACGCGGCAAGGCTATAACGGCGCGCCCATGAACCAGAGCACGCCGCGGCAGTTCGGCCAGCCCGGCCCTCAGAACAACCAGCCTTACGCGCGGCCCGGCTACAATGGCGCTCCCATGAACCAGCGTTCGCCGCAACAGTTCGGCCAGCCTGGCCTTCAGAACAACCAATCCCTAACGCGGCCTGGTTACAACGGCGGCGCTCCGAGGAACCAGCGCACGCCACAGCCGTTCAACGGCCGGCCCGGAATGCC
>DOZZ01000006.1:23133-27139 GCA_003517725.1 Bryobacterales bacterium
CGCAGCAGTTCAACGGCCGGCCCGTAATGCCGAATAGCCAGCCGTTCACCCGGCCCGCTTATGGCAATCTGTCCCCGCCACGCGCTCCGCAAGGCGACTGGAGCCGCTTCGGCCAGCCCAATGGGGCAGGGAACACGCCATCCCCCCGCGCGGCGGACCCTGGCACAGGCTGGTCGGCTTACAGCAACCGTGGCGTGCCCTTTGGCCGCAATCCACAAAATCAGGCTCGCCCTCAATACAACAGCCCCGGTTTCACCCGGCCGCCCGACAATTACCGCCAGCAGCCGCGCAGCTTGCAGCTTTCTCAGCCAATGGTGCAGCCGCGCCCGGCCGCCCCGGCCTACACCGCGCCGGCCTACCGCCCCCAACCTGCTTACCAACCCAGCTATCGGTCCGCGCCCGCCGCACGGCCCAGCTACAGTGCTCCGGCGTACCGGCCCGCGCCTGAATCTCGGCCGCCGCAGGCCGATCGCCCTCAGATGTACAACGCGCCAGCCTACCGGCCGGCACCCCAGTCATTTAGCGCTCCGGCTTACCGGCCGCAACCGGCCGCCCGCCCCAGCTACAATCCGCCAGCGCCATCGTACCGGCCCCAATACAGCGCGCCTCCCCAGCGAGCCTACCAAGCCCCGGCCGCCCGCCAAAGCGCCCCGTCGAGCCGCAGCGAAGGCCGCCCACACAACCGGTAAGGCCCCACGGCGGCATGTTTAGATCACCCTTTCAGGTAAGTTGACATAATATCCGTTATCGGAAGTCCTGTCCAAACACTTCCTTTAACTTGCTCGCCAGCAGCGTTGAACTATAAGGCTTCTGGATGAACCCGGCCAGCCCTTTGCCCGCAAAACGTTGGACGGCTTCCATCTCGTTGTACCCGCTGGACAACAGCACCGGGACCCCGGGTCGCATCACCTGGATCTGTCGCAGCGCCTCTTCGCCATTCATCATTGGCATGGTCAAGTCCAAAATCACCAAAGCGATCTGCTCCTGCATCTGCTCGAAGATCTCCAGCGCCTCCAGACCGTTTTCCGCCAGCAATACCTGATACCCGAAGCGCTCAAGAATGGCTTTCGCCACTTTGCGGATAACGGCGTCATCGTCCACCACCAGCACCGTGCCGCGTCCCATGAACTGATCCTCGGCCGCTGGAGGACGGGTCGCCGGTGCTGCCTCCTCGGTCGCCGGAAACAGCACTTTGAAGGTAGTGCCGCGGCCCGGCGTGCTGTAAACCTTCAGCGCCCCTTTATGTCCGCGCACGATGCCCAGCACCGCCGCCAACCCCAATCCTCGTCCCGTAAACTTGGTAGTGAAAAAAGGATCGAAGATCTTCGCCTTGGTAGCCGCGTCCATCCCCATGCCGGTGTCGTGCACTTCCAACGTGACGTAGCGGCCCGGTGCAATGTCGCTCTCGCCAAAGGTCTGTTCGATGTAGCTGGGGTCCACGTCCTGCGCGCCGGTGGTCACCAAAACCGTGCCGCTTTGGTCCTCGCCGATCGCCTCGGCGCCGTTGATTACCAGGTTCATCAGCAGCTGTTGCAGCTGGGTCGCATCGCCCTCGATGCATGGCAGCCGGTCGTCCAGATCCAGCCTCACCTGCACGTTTTTGGGTATGGTGCTCTTCACCAGCGCGGTAATCTCCCTCGCCAGGTCCGACACGTCCAGCGGCCGCACCACGAAGCGTCCTTTACCGGCGTACGCCAGCAGCTGCTTGGTCAAATGCGCGGCCCGCTCGCTGGCTTCGATCGCATCCTGCAGCGGCCCGGCCGCTAGATGCGTCTCGGGCATCATGTCCAGCGCCAAGCTGGTGTTGCCCAGAATGCCGGTCAGCAGATTGTTGAAATCGTGCGCGATTCCGCCGGCCAGCAGCCCCAAACTCTCAAGCTTTGCTGTCTGCCGCAGCTTTTCATCAAAGTATTTGCGCTCAGTCACATCGCGCACAATTCCAATGAAGACGATGCGCTCGTTCCGCTCATATTCCCCAAGCGAAATCTCGAGTGGAATCTCGTGACCGTCGCGATGCTTTCCATTCACCGATACCGCGCGCCACGACAGATGCCGCCGCCCCGTCTGCTGGTAACGCGCGATGCCGGCTTTGTGCAGTTCCCGCAGATATTCCGGCATCAGCATGGTCAGGTCCGCGCCCAGCATCTCCTCCGCGCTATACCCGAACATGTGGCACGCCGCACCGTTGGCGAATTGGATGACGCTGTCCCCGCTGATCGCGATGATTCCGTCCGATGCCGTCTCGGTCAGCGCCCGGTAGCTCGCCTCGCTATCGACCAGGTTCTGTTGCGCGCGCTGGCGCTCGAAAAAGTCTCCGATCTGGTACCCCAGTGCCGCGGCCATCTCCAGCACATCCCGGTCCGCCGGTTGCACGCTCTGGTGGAACAGTTCCATCACTCCGAAAACGGCGCCCGCGCTCAGAATGGGAAACCCGAAGGCGGAGCGCAATCCCGCTTCTTGCGCGCCACGCCGGCCGGCGGAATCCGGATCTTGCTGGATGTCGCTGATCCACGCCGGCTCACGGTTCGCAAATACCCGCGCGGCCAGGCCTTCGCCCGGCGCGAACCTGCGGCTTGCCATTTTTGCGGTATCCACCGGAGCCGCCGCCCAGCTGGCCGCGCAGCGCAACTCCTGTGCCTCGTCGTCCACCTGCCACCACAAACCGGCCACCCAGCCCAGGTTTTCGCCAAGAGTCCGCAAAACCCGCGGCACGGCTTCCGCCGTCGAACCTGCTTCCGCCAGAATCCGCGCCACGCCGAACTGAGCCAGCAGCCTCTGTTGCGCGCGTTTCGACTCCGTGATGTCCACGTACACGCTCATCAGCGCCGTCACGTCTCCCGCGGCATCGCGTAGCGGCACCGTCGAGACGCGCAGATCCAGATACGACCCATCCTGATGACGCCGCTGGATCTCATATTCGCCAGCGCCCAGGTTCTGTAAATCGCGCTGCCGCATGGCGCGGTGCTCGTCCAGTTTGTCCGGCGGAAGAAACGGAATCGGGCCGCCCAGCACCTCCTCGGCGCTCCACCCGAACAATTTTTCAGCGGCCTGATTCCAAATCGTGACGTTGCCATCCGGCCGCAACGCCACGATCGGCGCGGGTGACGCATGCACTAGCGCGGACAGTGTTTCATGCGCATCGCGCAGCGACTCCTGCGCCTGTTTCCAACCCGTGATGTCGCGCGTGAACGTTCGCGAGTGGACGAATTTGCCGCCTTCCCATAGCCCGTTGGAACTAATCAGCCCATGCCGGATCGAGCCGTCTTTGCGAAGCAACCGTAATTCCTGATTCTGAATCGTCTCGCCGGCCAGCAACCGCTCAAATAGAAGCTCGATCTTGGCGCGGTCCGCATGAAATTCCGCAATGTGATGTCCGACGTACTCGTCTTGGCTGTAACCCAGTAAATCCAGCTCCGCGCGGTTGGCCCACAGGATTCGTCCATCCGGGCCGGCCCAATGCAGCGCCACCGGCACGTCCTCCAGAAACTCCCATAATTTCCGCTCCGGCTCCAGGGAATCGGGCAGTGTCCGCTCGAAATCGCGCTGGTTCTCCCCTCCTCCGCTTTGGTCCATTTATCTAATATCCCATTTATCTAATATCCCATTGGCTGGCAAATTTGTAGTGCTGCGCGGCCGCTTCGCCGGTGCCTTTATACTGAAAATATGCTGAAGCCGACCGAGAAGATCTGGCATAACGGGAAATTCATTGCCTGGGACGATGCCCGCATTCACGTCCTTTCCCACGTCGTGAGCTACGGCAGCTCGGTGTTTGAAGGCATCCGCTGCTACGCCACCGCCAACGGACCCGCCGTGTTCCGGCTTCCCGAGCACGTGCGCCGCATGGTCGACTCCGCCAAGATCTATCGCATGGACACCTCGGCCTTCACGCGCGAGCAGCTGACCCAGGCCATTCTCGAGTTGGTTTCGATCAACGGCCTGCCCTCCTGCTACATCCGGCCGCTGGCGCTGCGCGGCTACGGGGAGATCGGCGTCAATGGCGTAAAGA
>DOZZ01000006.1:27228-27394 GCA_003517725.1 Bryobacterales bacterium
AGAATCCCGTCGAGATCTACATTGCCTGTTGGGAATGGGGCAAGTACTTGGGCGACGAGGCCCTGGCCGACGGCGTCGACGTCTGCATCAGCAGCTGGACCCGCATCGCGCCCAATACCCTGCCCGCTCTGGCCAAGGCCGGCGCCAATTACATGAACTCGCAGCT
>DOZZ01000228.1:0-1853 GCA_003517725.1 Bryobacterales bacterium
CTCTCTCCTTTTTCTTGGCAGAAAAATCAACCGTCGGCCTATTATGGCCGCCAGTTTGAGAGTCGCTACTTTCTACGGATTAACGGGCAATCTCAAGATCGAACGGCGAGGAGAAGTGCGCGATATCTTTCGTGTTGCGGTGAGGATGTGCGCCTAAGTTAAGGTCGCAACCACTCCGTTCAGCGTGAATGCGCAAACTGCGATCTCGCCATCATCGGCGGAACTGTCATCGCGATTCTGCGCTGAGGTCGATGTTGTCCGGAACATCTGGTGCCGTTATTTGTGCTCCTGGGGCTAGTGCCTGCGGGTGACATCAGTCACCGCTCACTCACTGCTGCGCCACTCCTTCAACTCAGAGGCAAATGCAACAGGACTGCATCCGCCGCGCCGCACTACACGGGCGAAAGCGCTTTTATCGGGTGAATGCCTGAGTCCGCATTGCTTACGAGCGGATCATCGTCAACAGCATCTTGAATCTACTGAGGGCTTTCAGAGAGTGAGGTTGGTTTGCTGGCATGAGAACCCCTTCGCCTGCCGTCGTCCGCAGCGCCTTGCCAGAGACCGTAATTTCCGCTTCGCCCTCCAGTATATGTGCCACGGCGTCGAACGCGGCCGTATGCTCGCTTAAGCCCTGGCCCTCGTCGAAAGCGAACAGCGTGACCGTTCCCGTTGCGCGCTTGACTATCGTCCGGCTGACAACGGACCCTTCCTGATAATTCACAAGGTCTGTCAGGCGGATGCCTTCCGCGACGGGCATTTCGCCCTTATTCTGTCCCTGCTGCGAGCTCATGTTTGGCCACCTCCAACGGCGCCATCATCTCTTCTTGCCGACTAGATTCCAGCCGCACATCCGGCTTATGCGGAGTGCAGCTTCACTTCCCCGTTGACGCCGCGAGCTTCCTTTTCGAGGCGCGACCAGATTCTTTGAAGATCCTGGGCTAACTCCCGGTCCACGAAGCTGGAAAGGAAAAGAGGGGGCACTCAGTCTCTGCCCGAACCGGGCATCCCTCATGGAGCATCTGCTGTGAGAGTGCGATCTTTTTGAGGGATACCTCGTACCGCCCCCCGCAGTTCCTGCATGGGATCTCAATTCCGACCATTTCGAGAATGTCCATAGGTGTTCCTCCTCATCTGGAATTTCCATTGTGGCATCCCGGATTCCGGGAACTGCAACTCGAAGGATCAGAAGAGAGCACGTGAGTTAAAAACTGACCCACGCTTCGGAACGCGTCTTCGACTCCCACCCAGGCGCCGCGCTCGCCCTACGAAGACATATCACAGTATGGGGTAAGCTTGAAGCAATCCAAATCGGATGGATTAAGCCTGCTGACTCTCAAGCCGTCATCATGGAGTTCGCACGCGGGCTCGTAAGTCTCCGGCCGTCATCTCCGTCCCCGGCTCGGCGTGCTCCACCCGTACGTAGCCCAGCGCAACCACTTTTCCGAGAGCGGGAGAGTAGGCGGCGGAGGTGATCTCCGCGGCGGGCGCGCCGCCGATCTGTAGCTTCGTCCTGGGTTCGGGCGGCCTCTGTCCGTCGATTTCAAGCGGCTTCAGCACGCGATGAATCAGCCCGCGAGATCGGACTCGTTCAACGATCTCCTGGCCCAGATAGCAACCTTTATGAGAGTGCAGCGCATCCGTTTGGTTCGCTTCCTGAGCGAGGTAGCGCTCGCTGATATCTTCTCCATAGCGTGGCTTGCCGTGTTCCAGACGCACTATTCGAAACGCGTCTTCATCCGCGTGCACCGCACCCGCCGCTTCGATTTTTGACAGGATTTCATCCTTCTCCGCCGCCGGCACAATGATGAAAAAGCCTGGGCTCCCCGTGACGCTCAGTCTGGCCACCAGAGCCG
>DOZZ01000228.1:1975-3786 GCA_003517725.1 Bryobacterales bacterium
GCGAGCGCCGGTGTGAGGTCCTCCAGCGTGACGTCGTCCGCGATGATGAACTTATCGAGATGTTCCACCAGTTTCTGCAGCGTTTCCGGCTCGGTATCGAGAAGGAACGAATCTTGTCGGCACAAAACGTTCACATCCGCCAGAATTCGTCCTTGCGCCGTCAGGAAGAATGCGTAGCACCCCGTTCCCGGAGTGAGCTGCTGGATATGATTCGTGGTCATCGCGTGCAGGAGACGCGCCCGGTCCTCGCCCGCCACCCGGATCTTGCCGCGACCGGAAACGTCCAGCCACGCCGCGCCGCCGCGAAGCTCATTGTAGCCTTGCATGGTTCGAGTATATGGCCCACAGCGGATTGGCTTTGAGGGCCTGCGCCGATGGCGTGATCTCCCTTTGCTCTAGTCTTTGTGTTCGGCAGGGTAGGTGACCTGCATTCGGGTTATCTTGCCCCAGGGCGTAAGTGTGTGCGGTTGTGTGCGAGTAGTGCTTGTGATTTCCCGCACTTCAATTCCCCGCGCCAACAACGCGTCCGCGATCAGGGAGCGATGGCAGCGCCAGGGAACGGCTTCGGCGCACATAATTGCGATCCGCTCCGACTTTGCAAGTTCTATCAAATCGTCCAGATTTTTCCGGAACTCAGGCGTCTGCATGTAATCGGCAAAGCCACGGAAGCTGGCGTTATGCCATCCGGTGTTGACGGAATCACGGCGCGCATGCCGAAAGCCACCCAGACCGGGCATGTAACGGTAATGAAGGCGGGCGGAATGCAGGGCAGGCGACAATTCGCTTCGATTGAACTGCGGATTGTGCCGCGAACGTGGGACGGTGCGCACATCAACCAATCGATTCACCTGGTGTGCCTTCAGAAGGTGTATGAACTCCTTGGCCGAGCGGGTAGAGTGCCCGATGGTCATGACAATCAATGGTGATGGAGACGCGCACTGCTTCATGCCAGACATCTATTCTGAAGGATAGCGAATACCAGATCTGCGATGTCGGCATGCCGCTGAGCAGAGCGCCGTATCTGCGCGGACGATAACGGTGCTTAAGGAAAACGGGTATGAACCAGCTTCGCGAACTCTCCGGTTCTCGCCAGGCGAGGTAGCTGCCTACCGCACACAGCTTCCCGAGTGGAGTGAGTACTTCACCAGGAAGGACGCTGCTCCCGGGCTGCCAGCCAACTATATTCAGGACCCCGGAGTGTCCGGCGTCAACTATTTCTTTCGCAACTTTGTCGAATTGGGGGAGCGTATTGGACGGGGCTGTCAACAAACGCTTCCTGTCAACCGGAGAAACCAGAGAGTTCGCAAGTAAAAACGCGGGGTTCGACCTCAACCCCGGGGTTGATCTCGTATCCCCGCGAAACCTCTCTTCCAACCAGAGAGAGCCAGCGACGCGCAAGGACCTGCGGAATGTTGGGGATACGGGCGGAAAGAGCAAAAGCGCTGCTGTCAACAAACCGCGCCCTCGAAGTTGGGGCGGAGACGGTTTGGCTCCCCGAACATGGCCAGGTACGAACTCGTTCTCTCGGGCTCCGCCGGTGGGGCAAAAGTAGGGTGAAAATTTGGCCGTTGCGTAGCTAAAAAAGGGACGTCCGCGCAGGGCCGGGCGGAGTTCAAAGGCAGCGCTGGCCTCATCACTACTGGTCAGCGCTGCTGGGGGGTTGGGCTCGACGGTATCCCGGGCTGGGTAACCCGCTAGTCGCCGCGGCACGCGCGCCAGGGCGAACCCGCGCCGGCGCTCGCACCGACTAGGCGGCAGTCGCACCGAGAGCCTGCCGGCGGGTCCTTGGGGCCGTCCTGGTGACCGGCGGG
>DOZZ01000228.1:3924-8538 GCA_003517725.1 Bryobacterales bacterium
ACTGGGGTAATCCTCGGCCCTAAATTCTTCTTCCAACTCCCCTGCTCCATTTCCTAGCTCTTGCTGAATAGCAGCCTCGACCAATTTGGCGCCGGCCGCTGCCAGGGTCGCCGCGTGAAGCGTCGTCGCCTGCCGCAGCCGACGGATCATGTGACGCTTTGTAACCTTGGTCTGGAATTCTTTCAGTACGCGTCGAAGGCAAGAAATTTACTTGCTCTCCGCGCGGCAGCGTTCTGGCCGCACAAGCGAGATTGAAAGGAACAGGATTACCATGAGAAATACTAACGTCCATCGGACAATCGTTACAGCCACGCTAGCTGTCTTGGCCGTCGCGGCCGCGCCTGCAGTTTTTGCTCAGCCGTGGGTCTCATTCGACGACAACACGCGCTACCTAGCCTTGGGTGACAGTCTCTCAGCCGGGTATGAAGCAAAACCCGTGACCCAGGGTTTTGTGTATCAGCTCTATCAGAACGGCGCAATTGATGGATTGAACAACCTGCTATTCTGCAACCAAGCGGTGCCAGGCGCGGCCAGCGCAGACGTCCTGCACTACCAGATTCCACAGGTACATTTATTCTTCGCGGACACCGGCAAGAGCTACCGTAAAGTGGTTACTCTTACCGTTGGCGGCAACGATTTACTGGCGCTGCTTGGACCGAACGGAATTGACCCGAGCCAAATACCAGGCGTATTGACAACATACGGAAGCAACTTAGGCGGCATCCTCGCGTCTCTCGCTAGCAGCTTCCCAGATGTAAAGATCTATGTGGGAAATTTATACGATCCGAAACTGCCCCTGCCCGGAGAAGAGCTCTTGATTGCGGCGCTGAACCAGGTTATCGCCAACGTGGCTGGCCTGTTCCCGAATAACGTGGTTCTCGTGGATGTATTCGCGGCTTTTCAAGGAAGGAACGGATTGCTCCTAATCGAAAAGAAGGGAGCCGGATTCAATATCCATCCCACGAACGCCGGTTATCAAGTGATGACAAGAGCATTCTCAGCCTCAATTGAGTCGCGTTAATCTTGATGTGTTTTGCTGCTCTCAGTCTCCGCTCTTGGAGGCATAAATGGACTCCAGGCAAACCCAAGCTCACCGAAGTTGGTTGAGTAATGTACTAGAATTGTTGCCTAGAATGCTCTTTCGCGGAACCGCGGGCGCGGGTCACTTCCAGACAACATCCTGGAGTCTGGTGATCGCCGCCGCCCAGCAGCCGACGGAGTCAGCCGAAACGGCGCTGGCGAAGCTCTGCCAGTTGTATTGGTACCCGGTTTACGCGTTCATTCGGCGGCGGGGCAACAATCAGGACGATGCCAGGGATTTGGCGCAGGAGTTTTTTTCGCGTCTGCTTGAGAAAAGCTATCTCAAGGACGCCGATCCGGCGCGAGGCCGCTTTCGTTCCTTCCTGCTGGGAGCCGTCCGGAATTTCCTGGCGAATGAATGGAACAGGGGGCAGACACAGAAGCGGGGTGGCGGTGTGCTTACCCTCGCACTCGATCCGGAGACAGCGGAAGGCCGCTATGCGTCGGAACCGGCGAGCCAGGAAACGCCAGAGAGTTTGTACGAAAGGCAATGGGCCTTGGCATTGCTCGATCAAGTGATGACGGGCTTACGTAAGGAATACGCACGCGACGGACGCTTGGACCACTTCGAAAAGCTGGCGCCGTATCTGACGGGAATGGATGGACCGCCGTACGCCGATATCGCCTATCAGTGGAAGGGCAGTGCCGGAGCGGTGAAGGTGGCGGTGCACCGGCTTCGGAAGAGATACCGCCAACTATTGCGCCAGACGATTGCCGAAACCGTGCTCACTCCTGAGGACGTCGACGATGAGATCCGATTTTTGCTATCGGCACTGGGAACGCCGTGATAGATGCGCCAAACCGCTGTCTGAAATGTGGGGCCCCGATTGAAGCCGGCCGGCCGTGTCTCCAATGCTTGCTTAGGCTCGGACTAGCGGACGATGCCATGGTCACGGAACCAACGTCGCCGAGCGCGCGATTTCCCGAGCGGGGCGCGCCCCCTCGCGTAACCGATCGCATTGACGGCTATCATCTGTTGCGCATCCTCGGCGAAGGCGGAATGGGCATCGTGTACCTGGCCGAGCAGGAACAGCCTATTCAGCGGCAGGTTGCTCTGAAGGTCATCAAGCCCGGGATCGCGTCGCCGGCGGCGGTCGCCCGTTTCGAAAGCGAGCGCCAGGCGCTGGCCGTGATGGAGCACCCCAACATCGCTCATGTCTACGACGCTGGCGCGACCGACGCCGGTCAGCCCTACTTCGTGATGGAGTACGTGCCAGGTCCGTCCATTACGGAGTACTGCGATCAACATAACCTATCCAATCGAAACAGACTGAAGCTGTTCCGCCAAGTTTGCCTGGCGATTCATCACGCGCACCAGAAGGGCGTGATCCATCGTGACATCAAGCCGTCGAACGTGCTCGTTACGGAGCGGGATGGAGAACCCGTTCCGAAAGTGATCGATTTCGGCATTGCCAAGGCCATCGACCAACACCAGGCCAGCCAAAGTCTTTTTACACAGAAGGGCATGCTGGTCGGAACGCCGGAGTACATGAGCCCGGAGCAGGCGGCACTGGACACGCTCGATATTGATGCCAGCTCGGACGTGTATTCGCTCGGGGTCCTCCTCTACGAATTGCTGGTGGGTGCGCTGCCGTTCGATCCCAAGGAGCTTCGCAAGAAGGGGCTTCTGGAAATCCTGCGGATTATTCGGGAAGACGATCCGGTGTCGCTTACCAACCGTTTTCGGATGCTGCCGGGGGCGGACGAGATCGCGCTGCGGCGAGACTCCAACCCGGGTACACTCCGGCGCCAGCTCAGCGGCGACCTCGACTGGATCACAATGCGGGCAATGGAGAAGGATCGCCGCCACCGCTACAGCTCGGCGGCGGAGTTCGCAGGCGATGTTGAGCGCTACTTAAACAACGAGCCGGTAATCGCCAGTCCTCCCAGCCGCCTTTATCGAGTGAGAAAGTTCGTGTCCAAGAACCGGTGGCCGGTCACCGCTGCCGCCGCGATTCTAATGGCTCTGTGCCTGGGTCTGGTTGCCAGTACCATCCTGTACTTTCGAGCCGAAGGACAGCGCATCGAAGCCCAGTCGGAGCGGGCTGAAGCGGAACGGCAGCGCGTGGAAGCCGAGCGGCAACGCTTGGAAGCGGAGCGGCAACAGACCGCGGCGCAACGGGAGCGCGCGGAGGCACTGCGCCAAGGTCAGGCGGCGGAACTGCAGCGAAACTTGACCGGCCAGGCGCTTGTCCAGACCGAGCAGTCGCGCAGAGATGCTGAATTCCAGCGCTCCGAGGCGGAGCAAAAGGGGCAGCTTGCCGACGAGCGGGCGGTCGAGGCCATGGGACAGAGGCAGGCAGCAGTAGAGCAAAAACGCTTGGCCGACCAGGCTCTTGCCCAGGAGGAGCAGCAGCGTCTCAAGGCAGACCAAGCGAATGCGGCGGAGGGGCGTGCGCGCCTGCTGGCGCAGCGCCAGAGTTATACGGCTCGTCTCAGTGCCGCCGATTCGCTCTTGCGGTCAAACGAAGTTGCCGAAGCCAAACGGCAGCTCCTCTCGTGTCCTGCCAACTTGCGCGGCTGGGAGTGGCGGTATCTCATGTGGAAGGCCGACTCGAGCACAACCACGGTGCGCGCACAGGGTGTGCGGGCTTTGGAAGGGTCTCCAAGGGCACTGACGCCTAGCAACGACGCCACACGAATCCTCTGGGCCTCGTCCGACGCTCTGTATTCTTGGGCAGCCTCCAGTTACGCACCGGCCGGGGACTACCGTGGCTTCGAACATATTCTCGCCTTTAGCCGGGACGGATCAATGCTTGTCTCCGCTTCAGATAAACCCGGAGATTCGAGTCTGGTTGTCCACGAAGTATCTGCGCGGCGAGTAGCCCCTGCTTTTGCCGGGTATTTGCGGAACCCGGTGGACGCTGCATTCAGCAAAGATGGGGCGCGTGTTGTTTCTTCGGCTGAGGATGGATTGATGGCAGTTTGGGACGTTGTTTCCGGAAAGCAAATCGCTACTCTAAGCGGACATCTGGGCCGCGTTTGGTCGATCGTTTTCAGCGACGATGGCCGGCGGATTCTCTCCGGCGGCGCGGACAAGACAGTTCGCGTGTGGGATGTGATGTCTGTCCACCATGAGTTGTACTCGCTAACGGGCCACGGTGGGGCAGTCTTGTCCGTGGCATACGACCGGCAACGGAATCACATCTTTTCCGGTTCCGAAGATGGAACAGCCCGCATTTGGGATGCCGCCAGAGCCGTCTCTCTCCACACCTTGGCCCACGGCGCCCCTGTATCATCGCTCGCCGCAAGTCCTGACGGAACTACTCTGGTGACATCCACGGAAAAGACGATACGGTTGTGGGATGTTTCAAGCGGCAGACTGCTCGCTACGCTCCATGCGGATTGGCCCGCGGAGATTCATTCTATCTCGGTTTCTTTCAGTGCGAACGGCTCACAGGTTCTTGCGATGTCTTCGGCTGGAGAGATGAAGGTGTGGGACGCGAATACCTACGGCGGAACAATCCTTAAGCGCACCGGTGGAGCTCGTCTCGCAATCGGTCCGGATGGAAAGTTACTTGCCGCGGGCTCCAT
>DOZZ01000228.1:8727-9817 GCA_003517725.1 Bryobacterales bacterium
GCAATGGAGCCCTGCGCATCTGGGACGCTGCTACCGGCCAACTCGTGCGCCAACTTCAGCTTTCGGGCGGCTCTGGACCGGTTCGATCCATCGCGTTCAGCCCGGATGACAAGCATCTGGCGGCGGGAGCGCAAAATACCGGGCAAATCGAAGTTTGGGATGTTGCTTCCGGCCAGCGATTAGCCACGTTAACGGGACACGCAGCCGGAGTACAGGCGCTTCAATTTACCCCGGACGGAACCAGGCTGGCCTCCGGTTCTTTCGACCACACTGTGCGAATTTGGGACGCGGACACCTACGATTCACTTTTGACTCTTCGAGATCACCAAGAGCCGATCACTTCATTGGTTTTCAGCCCTGACGGTACGGATCTTTATTCTTCGGCGTCTGGCGGGACGGTTCGGATTTGGGAAGCGCCGTTGACTCCCAAATGGAAATAGCTAAGGAGAATTATGAATAAACGTTTGCTAGCTGGGTTCTTTCTGCTCTTGTTCTTTAACGCGCTTCTTTTCGCGGGGAGCGCCGACACACGTCAGATCGCCTGGAGCGACCTCCCTACGGTTTTCCATAAGAACATTCGAATCGTCATGCCGGATGGTACCCGGATTGAAGGAAAGGCTGTGGCTCTCGAAACCGATGCCCTTGCCGTCCAAGTCACAAAGACGACCAACGGCAATGATTACCCCAAAGGAAGGCTGCTGGTGCCGCGCGCAACGTTGCGAGCATTCGACATTCCAAATCCGACGTATCACTGGCGCGTCCTTGGTACCGTTTTAGGCATCCTTGCCGGCGTTGCCGCCGGGGTTGGCATCTATGTCGCCACAGACTACAACCACGACGGTGCAGCTTGGGCTGGCGGCGCTGCAATTCCTGTTGTCGGCTACTTCATGGGACAGCGGGCCGATCAGCGAGTCACTACCTACGTGCTCACCCAATAGCGGGATCTCCAGCCCGCCAGGCGTACCAAACGAGTAGGCTATCGGCGCTTGCCCCGCGTGATCTCGCTCGTAGCCTACCGAGACCGGAAGGATCGTTGGAGGCCATGTAACCTTTGTCTGGATTTCCTTCAGTATGGGTTGAAGGCGATTTG
>DOZZ01000228.1:10021-10404 GCA_003517725.1 Bryobacterales bacterium
GTATGGGTTGAAGGCGATTTGAAAGCGACAGACGGGATCTTCGACACACCTCGGAAGCGCAGCTTATAGAGCTTGCGTCAGGCACGCCTTCATGGTAAATTCGGCCACCCTAATTCGGAATTAAATTCGGCCTAAAACCTCTCCGCTGCGGTTTTGGCCCCCAAAAAAACGAGGCGTATGCATGCTTAATCGCGTTTTCACAGCTGTACTCGTGTGCTCGGCCCTATTCTTGGCTGCTCCAGCCTGCACTGTTCGAAGAGTGAATCGGCTCGATGCGGCAGCTCTTCAAAAAGCGCCGTCAGACAAAATTGTCGGAATTACGACGACAAAGGGCGAGGACGTGTCTTTCGACAAGGCAGCCTCGACCGACGATAAGACACTTC
>DOZZ01000228.1:10463-11497 GCA_003517725.1 Bryobacterales bacterium
TTCGTTTACTCGTGGGACGGTCACCAATTTGTTTTCGACGCGGAGCTCTATGGCGGCGCAGTGGCGCGCGGGCTGCAGCGCGAAGATTACTCGGAGCTCCCGCATCTTCAGCTATACAACGGCTCCTATCGCGTCCTGGTCAACGATCAACTCGATGAGACCGACTATACCGACCGCCTGGAACTTTTGGCGGTGGATCACCGCATCGGGACCAGCGTCGGCATTGACGATTCCGGCAAGCTCTACTCGCTAAACGCCCTGCAAGTCCCCCTGTCCGCCCACGACGAAGGCGGCGCGGATCTATTGCCCTGGCTTGCTTCGGACGACCGCCGCATTTGGGAAGCACCGCCGGCGAGCAACCCCGGCGGCCAACTGCGTCACGAGATTCATCTCACGTTTTCCAAACCGGCCGATGCCGCCACCGCCAAGCTGCTGGTGCATGCGGGCACCGGCGAATGGGGGCTCCGCATGATGAATACTCTGTTCGGATTGTACGGGCAGGACCTCGCCAGCAAACTGGCCTCGCTTGACAGCAATCCCATCGATGCCCAGGCCCTCAAGTCATGGAGCGCCACCGAAGACCTCTATGCCCTCAAAGTCTGGGTAGAGGAACCTTCAGGCTGGCAGGTGCGAGGTGTGATTCCCGGCGGAGGCATGGGCGCGCGCGTTGTCCAACTCGACGTCAGCCACGTGAAGGGTGACCAGGTACACATCCGCCTGCAGCCGCCCGCCGGATTCTGGGCCATCAATTCCATCGCGATCGACTTTAGCCCCGACCAAAATCTGAAAGTGAATCGCATCGCGCCGCAGTCCGCGCGGACCAGCGCCGGGAAGGATGTTTCGCCCGAATTGCAAGCTACCGATGGCAGCTACTACACAGCGATGAAGGGCGACAGCGTCTTCGTCGGGTTTGCCGCCCCGGCAGAGCGGCCGGGAATGAGCCGCACGGTCTTCCTTCACAGCAATGGCTACTACCGTCCCGACGTCCGTTCGCAAGGGCCCGCGGACAACGTTACCCTGAGCAAAATCTTTAC
>DOZZ01000228.1:11724-12715 GCA_003517725.1 Bryobacterales bacterium
CCCGCCGCACGGGCGGCCACCGTTGGCTCGCGAGTGCCGATGCGTATTCGGTGGCGCGCGCGTTTGTGAACGGCGAGATCGAGGTCCAGGGCGATTTCATCGCCGGCGTTCGGTTTCAACTGTCGCGCTCAGGCAGCGCTTGGCGGCGCCAGTTCTTCGATGCTGTGTGCCGTTGGGATCCGTGGAGACTCACCCAGCGCTGGGCCGGCCGGGCATCCACCGCGCGTCACATCCGATTCCATTACGACCGCTCCAACGATTTCTACCAGTTGTTTCTGGGCGAGCGGATGGTGTACTCGTGCGCCTATTTCAACCGGCCTGATGCCTCGCTGGATCAGGCGCAGGCGGCGAAGTTGGACCACATCTGCCGAAAGCTTCGCCTACAGCCCGGCGATCGTTATCTCGACATCGGCTGCGGCTGGGGCGCGCTTGTCCTCGAAGCTGCTCAGCAGTGGGGCGTCTCCGCCAACGGCTGCACCTTGAGCCGGCGGCAGTTCGAATACGCCAGCCAGCGTGTCTGCGCCGCGCGCCTGGAACACCAGGCCTCCATTCAGGAGATGGATTATCGCGATCTCGCGGGCGAGTTCGACAAAATCTCTTCAGTCGGCATGTTCGAGCAAGTGGGCCGGGCGCACCTGGAAACCTACTTCCGCAAAGTCTACGCTCTCCTGGCTCCCAACGGCTTGTTCCTGAATCACGGCATCACGCGTCCCGCCCCCATGCAGAGCGACACCCAAAGCCTGTTCATCGCCCGCAATGTTTTCCCCGGGGGCCAGATCGTCAACCTGCATGACGTCATCCGCTCAGCCGAGCGGGCGGGCTTCGAAGTCCTGGATGTGGAGAACCTCAGGCGTCATTACGCGCACACGTGCCGCGCCTGGGTGGATCGCCTCACCGCACATCGCGAACTGTGCCTCGAAAGAGTGGACCCATTCACGTGGCGCACCTGGCTCTTGTACCTGGCCGGTTCCGCAGTGGCGTTTGAGGCAGG
>DOZZ01000228.1:12786-13498 GCA_003517725.1 Bryobacterales bacterium
CATCATCATACAACTCGGTCGCAGCTTATTGGGACGAAAAAATTCTCTTCTTTAAAGCTCCTACGGGGAAACAGAACTCTCTCGCTAAGCGACCCTGATCTATTGCTCACCTTCAACCCTCGGCAAAAGGGAAATTGGCAAACGGCGTTCTCGGACATTACTCCCCATAAGTCGGCTTTTCATCATGGATCCGTTCCCGACGATCCCGGCAATAAGCCGGTGGCGCCGCGGCGATAGCACCGCAAAGTCCGGTTACCGGGACAGTTTTAAGACCCTGCTCGAAATCACCAAAGGCGCTGCTGTCCCACAGGAGGCACTGCAACTCCCCCCGCCTGGCGACGCATGCTTCATACCCAGATTACGGTTACGAGATTGGGCCCCAGGTGGGTGTCGCGGTCGTACAGCCAGCGCAGTTCCGTCAGGCAGTCGTCGAGGTCGTCCACCGGCATGGATGTCGGTTGCGACGAAAAAGAGAGGGCGTCCGCTGGGTAGCAAAAACCGCACCCGAACCATGGCAGCGGCGTAACAGCCGAGCATGAATTCGCCAACCACGACGGGAGATCCCCTGGGATTTCACCGCCACATGGACGAATCGCCTAGCCAATTCCCTACGGCGGGGGAGCCCGTGGTGAGCGGTAAGAAAACAGGAAGTAAGATTAACTCAGCGTCAACTCTTTGAAATTTTGACAGCCGTCAACTTACGCGAGGCGTC
>DOZZ01000287.1:0-5304 GCA_003517725.1 Bryobacterales bacterium
CCGGCGACTTCGGCTTCCACCGAGTACGTGCCGGGCTTCAACGCCGGGCGGATGTATTCGCCGTTCTCGTTGGAAGTCACTTCATAACGCTGGCCGGTGGCATCTTCAATGATGGTCACTTTGGCATTGGGAAGGGCGCTGCCCGAGGCATCCGTAACGGTCCCCACCAGGGTGGCTAAATCGCGTTGACCGAACGCCAACCCGGCGATGAGCAGAGCTAGCAAAAAAATCTTTACCTGAATGGCCTGACGTGGCATTTTGAATCCCCTTAACGTGGCTAGCACGAGGGCTAGCTGAGACTGACGGTGAACAGACTATATTGCAATCGATATCGCGGCGTCAAGCGGCTATGCCTTCTCGCGTAGCCGCCCCGTACAATATAAGCGTGCTCCTTGTGACGGCGGCCCTGCTGCTGCAAAACGCCGCCGCGCTGGCGCAGTCCGCGCCGCCCTCCGAACTTCGGGAGGGGTTACTGGCGCTGCGCGACGGGCAGCTCGTAGTGGCCTGCGAACGGTTGGAATCGGCGGCCAGGCTGGCACCATCGAACGCGGTGGTGTGGGCTTCGCTGGCGCAGGCCTACCGGCAATCGCAGCGCCACGCTGATGCGGTGAAGGCCGCGCGCGAGGCGGAGCGACTAGCGCCTGGTGACCCGGCCATCCAACACGCGCTGGCCATGTTCTATGCCGCGGAGGGCGAGCCGGTGAAAGCCGCGAAGTTTGAGCAGAAGTACGCCGCCAGCGCGAAAGCCGACGAGGACGCGATGGCGCGGGCGGCCAATTTATACCTGCAAGGCGGCGACGCGGAACATGCGGTGGAAGCCGCCCACGCGGCTCAGGCCCGGGGTGACCGGCCCGCGCTGCACAATTTACTGGGGGCCGCGTATGAGGCCGGGGGACACCGACAGCAGGCCATCTTCGAATTGCGGGAAGCCGTGCGGCTCGACCCGGGCACCGAAGAATTTGCTTTTGACCTGGCGCAGGAACTGCTGCGCGCCGAGGATTTTGCCGGCGCGGCTGCCTCGTTAGAGGCGGCGTCGAAGCGCTTTCCCGCCAGCCCGCAGATCTCGTTGGCGCTGGGCGTGGCGTACTACGGCCTGCGCCGCTTTCCGGAGGCCACGCAAGCTTTCGTTAAGACCATCGATCGCGCGCCGGAGGTGGAGCAGCCCTATGTGTTTCTGGGTAAGATGCTGGACCAGGCCGGAAGTGAACTGCCGCGCATTCAGGCTAAGTTTGAAGCCTTCCACCAGCGCGATCCGTCGAACTATCTGGGCAGCTTTCTGCTGGCCAAAGCCTTGCTGCTGACGGGGGGCGCGCCGGAGCGGGTGCAAGCGCTGCTGCGCGAATCCATCGCGCGCAAGGCGGATTTTTGGGAGACCCACGCGGAGCTGGGGGATTTGCTGGCGCGCCGCAAAGACTATGCGGCCGGCGCGGACGAACTGCGGCAGGCGGCCGCCCTGAATCCCGGGGAAGCTTCGATCCATTTCCGGCTGGCGCGTCTATACGACCGGTTGAACCAGCCCGGCAAAGCGCAGGCCGAACGCGCTTTGCATCAGAAACTGACTGCCGCATCGAAACCCGGCATGGATACCCGAACACCGTGACCAGCCGCCGCGATTTTCTGGCCCTGAGCGCCGCGGCCGTGTTCCTACGGCGGACCAGTCACGCGGCCACGCCGTTTCCGGTGGTGTTGCGGCAGGCCCCGCCCTACCAGGCGCTGCTGGGCATGGCACTTCCCGGCACGGACGAATTTCCGGGCGAGAAGGCGGCTCTCGAGATCGAATCGGCCCTGCTCGCGCAACTGCGGTCGGGTTCCCTGCCGCTCGAAAATCCCCGCGTGCGCTACGAAGCCATCGCCGCCGATGTCGAACGCGGCGTTTTCGGAACCGAGGGCGCGCCGTGGCTGGATGCCCTAGGCGTTATGGAAGCCGCGCGATTTTTCGTGCTGCCCGAAAATACCGTGCGCTACGAAATCAAGAGCCGTGCCGCCGGGAAGTGGGCCTACCGCGTGGGGCACGGGCGCGTGACGTGGACGCAGGGCCACTTGGAACGGTTTGAGTTGCAGCAGGAGGTGGTCACCAGCGCCGGGCAACCCTGGTTTCGGGATGTGACCGGCTCGCTGTTTGCTGACTGTCCTTCGTTTCAGGAACAACTGGCACGGGGCATCCCCTACTGGCGGGCGCGGCTTGACCCGGCGACCGGCATCGACATTTACGGCAGCCAGGGCCTAGCCGTGGGCGACATCGATAACGACGGGTGGGATGAAATTTACGTGTGCCAGCCCGGTGGATTGCCCAACCGGCTGTATAAAAATTTGGGCCACGGACGCTTGCGGGACATCACCGAAGGTTCCGGGCTCGACCTGCTGGACGACACGTCGTGCGCGCTGTTCGTCGATTGGCGCAACAGCGGAAGACAGGATGTGGTGGTGCTGCGCAGTTCGGGCCCGCTGCTGTTTCTGAACCAGGGCCATCAGCGTTTTGAGCCGCGGCCCGACGCCTTCCGATTCGCCACGGCCCCCAAGGGTTCCTTCACCGGCATGGCGGCCGCCGACTACGATCGCGACGGCAAGCTGGACCTTTATCTCTGCACCTATAGCTTTTTCCAGAGCGAAGCGCAATACCGCTATCCGTCGCCCTATCATGACGCCCGGAATGGTCCGCCCAATTTCTTGTTCCGCAACCGGCTCGACACCGCGGGCCAGGGATTCTTCGAGGATGTGACGGCGGCGGCCGGCATGGACCACAACAACAATCGCTTCAGTTTTGCTCCGGCCTGGTGCGATTACAAAGGCGACGGCTGGCCCGCCCTGTATGTTGCCAACGACTTCGGGCGCAATAACCTTTACCAGAATAATCACGGTCACTTCGAGGATCGTGCCAGCGCGGCTGGAGTAGAGGATATGGGGCCCGGCATGAGCGCCGCATGGTTCGATTACGACGGCGATGGGCGGCCCGATCTCCACACCTCGAACATGTGGACGGCGGCCGGCCTGCGGCTGGTGCGCGATCCTAATTTCCAGCCGTCAAAAGGGCTGCCGGAGCCGTATCGGCGGCATACCAAAGGCAACAGCCTTTATCGCAACAGCGGCGACGGTACGTTCACAGAGACCGGCGCGGCTGAAGGCGTTGAGATGGGGCGATGGGCCTGGGCCTCGGGCGGCTTCGACTGGGATGGCGACGGCTCGCCTGAAATTTTGACCACCTGCGGCATGCTCAGCAACATTTCACCGAACGATCTATCCAGTTTTTTCTGGCGGCAGGTGGTGGCACACTCGCCGCAATCCGCCGTGCCGGCCGCAGCTTATGAGAACGGCTGGAACGCCATCAATCAGTTGATCCGCGAAGACTATGGCTGGAACGGCAACGAGCCGAATGTAGTGTACGCGCGGCGCAAAGGGCGCTATTACGACTTCTCCGGCGTCAGCGGGTTGGACGCGGCCTCCGACGGGCGCGCCTTTGCGGTGACGGATCTGGATGGCGACGGGCGGCCCGACCTGCTGGTGAAAAATCGTCTGGGGCCGCAGCTGCGCGCGTTTCAGAACAATCGGGGCGGCGACGCGGGCTGGATCGCCTTTGACCTCACGGGCACGAAGTCCAATCGGGACGCCGTTGGAGCGCGTGTGAACTTGGACGGTCAGATGCAATTTGTGCACGCGGGGTCGGGCTATCTATCGCAGCACTCCAAACGACTGCACTTTGGGCTGCGCGGAGCGGCTCAAGCGAACAAGGTGGAGATCGTGTGGCCTTCGGGCGCGCGCCAGCACTTCGAGGCGCTGGATGCCGGCTATCGCTATCGGATTACCGAGGGTGTGGAGCATCCGGAGCGGATCGCCTTCGCGGCGCGGCAGGAGTTCGCGGCGCCCGAAATTCACGGCATCGACAATGTGCCGCGGCTGCACACGACCTGGTTTTGGGAGCCGGTACCCTTACCCGAGCGGCGCACCGGGCCCGGTCTGCTCACCATCAGCGCCGGGATGCTGGAAGGCAAACCGGAGCTGGCCGCTTGGTATGCGCTGTTCCGGCGCTACCTGTTCGATTACCGTAAGGATCTAGAAGTGCCCCTGCACCTGCTGATCGACGCCGAGAGCCGAGCCTGCAAGATCTATGCGGAGCCACCTGACGCGGCGCAAGTGCGCAACGATCTGGCCGTGATGCAAGACGGGCCGCCCGAGCGCAAGGCTTTGTTGTTTGCGGGCCGTTATGCCAGCCGTCCGCATCGCGATTACTTCAAACTGGGGGTGGCTTTTTACTGGGCGGGATATCCGCGGCAGGCGCTGCCCTATCTGGCCGAAACGCTCAGACGCTCGCCGGACAACGAGCGAGTGCTGCTTGCGATGGGCCAGATTCATCTGCAATTGGGACAGCCGGAGCAGGCCAAACCGCATCTGGAGCGCGCGGCGGCGATTAATCCGTCGAATGCGGAGATCTGGAACGAACTGGGCGGTGTGGCGGCGGCCCGTGGCGATGCGGCGGGCGCGCTGGCGCTCTATCGCAAGGCCATCGGCTGCGACCCCAATTCGCCGTATGCGCTGCTGAATGCCGCGCAGGCGCTGGCACAAGCCGGACAGAATGGGGAAGCCGAGACCCTGTTCCGGCGCGCGCTGGCGGCCGACCCTCGGTCGGCGGATGCCGCCAATGGTTTGGGGCTGCTGCTGGCGGGTTCGGAGCGGCTGGCGGAGTCGAAGCAAATGTTCCTGCGCGCCATCGAGTTGCAGCCGGACCACGCTTCCGCCATCAACAATCTGGGCGTACTTTATATGAAGATGGGCCAGACCAACGATGCCATTGCGGCTTTCGAATACGGCGTGCGGACGCTGCCGCTGCGGGACGAGCTGTATATGAACCTGGGCCGCGCTTACCTGCAAGCGGGCGCGCCGGAGAAGGCGCGCGAAACCATGCAGCGGCTGTTGGCCAAGGCTCCCGATAACCAGGCCGCGCGGAACGCGCTGCGCGCCTTGGAGCCGCGTTGAGCACGCTGGCGTTACTGCTGGTGCTGGCGGCGTCCGAGTATAAAGCGGCGCGCGTCATTGAGCAGGTGGCGGCTTCGGGCCGCGTGGTGCAACAAGGGCTGAGCGAATCGGAACGCGTTGCTCCGCGGCGGCTGCTGGCGCCCGGGCCGCCGCCCCTGTTGCAGTTCCGGTACCTGGAAGGCAGTCGGCGCCATCGCTTCGGCGATTCCGCGTTGGTTGTGGACGATGCGGGGCATTAGCTGCTTGCTGCTGCTGCGGCTGTGGGCCGCCGCGCAGGATCCGCTGGCGGCCGGCGTGGAGGAGTACCGCCAGGGCCATTTGCGCGCCGCGACGGAG
>DOZZ01000287.1:5440-6308 GCA_003517725.1 Bryobacterales bacterium
GGCTCAGGCGAATGCAGCTCGCAATTCCCCGTGTTGCAGAAGCTGTGGCGAGGAACTGGCGCGCCGGAACTGCGGCGGCTGGCGGGGCTGGCGGCCTTGCAATGCGCACTGGCGCAGGGCACCGCGGAACAGGGCGTGCCGTTGCTCGAGGAGTTGAAGGCGGCCTACCCGCGCGACGCGGACGTGTTGTATCTGGGGGCGAAACTTTACCTGAAGGGCTGGAACGCGCAGGTGGCCGAGATGTTCGCCAAGAATCCGTCGTCGTACCGCGTGAACCAGTTATCGGCCGAGATTTTTGAGACGCAGGGAAATTACACCGAGGCGGCGGCCGAGTATGCCAAGGCCATCCAGAAGAATCCGCGGGCGGTGAACCTGCACTATGGACGGGGGCGGGCGCTGCTGCTGGGCTCGCATGACGCCGCGGCCCTGGACTCGGCGCGCCAGGAGTTTGAGGCGGAACTCGCGCTCAACGCCGAGGATGCCGCGGCCGAGTATCAGATCGGCCAGATTCTGGAAGTGCAGGGCGATCGCGAGGGAGCGGAGAAGCGATTCGAGAAGGCGCGCGCGCTGCGTCCTGACTTCCCCGAGGCGCTGCTGGCCCTGGCAAAGATACGCAGCCGGCAGCAGCGTTACGGCGACGCCATTCCGCTATTGCAACGCGTGGTGGCGCAGCAGCCCGACAATGAAACGGCGCACTACAACCTGATGCTGGCTTATCGCAAAGCGGGCCAGACGGAGGCGGCGGCGCGCGAGAAGGACACGCTCGACCGGCTGCAGCGGCCGCCTTCGGGCGAGTTCTCCGACTTCCTCAAAAAGCTAGGGGAGAAGCAACAGCCTTGAAGCCGGCGGCGCTGCTGTGGCTGGCGCT
>DOZZ01000287.1:6357-6769 GCA_003517725.1 Bryobacterales bacterium
CGGGTTTGACAGCGGCTTTCCCCAACGGCGGCGAGCATGCCAAGCGTTTCATCCTCGAAACCACCGGCAGCGGCGCGGCTTTTTTGGACTACGACAACGACGGCTTGCCGGATATTTTCCTGGTATCCGGTGAGGGCGGGACCAACCGCCTCTATCACAACAACGGCGGCGGCCGCTTCACCGAGGTGACCAGCGCCATGGGCCTGACGTCGTCCGGCTGGGGGCAAGGCGTGTGCGCCGGTGACTTCGACAACGACGGGTACACCGATCTGTTCGTCACGTACTGGGGGCAAAACCATCTGTACCGCAACGTGGGCGGCAAGCGCTTCGAGGATGTGACGGAGCGGGCCGGGCTGCGGCAGGACCGCACGCGCTATAACACGGGCTGCGCGTTTGTGGACTACGACCGCGA
>DOZZ01000287.1:7093-8595 GCA_003517725.1 Bryobacterales bacterium
GAAGTCGGGCATCGCGGCGCCCGAGGGTCACTATGCGCTGGGCGTGCTGACTGGCGATTTCAATGGCGATGGGTGGCCCGATATTTACGTGGCGGCCGACCAGACGCCGTCGCTGCTCTACATCAATCAAAAAGACGGCACCTTCCGCGAGGAAGCCGTCGAGCGCGGCGCCGCCTTCGACGAAAATGGGCGCTCCATGTCGGGCATGGGCGTTTGCGCGGCCGACTACGACCACAGCGGCCGGTCCAGCATTTTCCGGACCAACTTCTCCGATGAGCGCGAGACGCTGTATCGGAACACCGGCAAAGGCGAGTTTGAGGATGCTACGGTAGGCGCGGGCGTAGGGCGCAACACGCGTTTCGTGGGCTGGGGCTGCGGCTTCGTGGACTTCGATAATGACGGTTGGCCGGATCTGTTTCTTGCTAACGGCCACGTGTTTCCCGAGGTGGACCGGCTGCATGGCGACGTGCGCTTTCAGGAACGCTCCATTCTGTACCGCAATTTGGGGGGCGGCAAATTCGAAGATATTTCGGAGCAGGCCGGGCCTGGCATCCTGGAGCCGCATGCGGCCCGGGGCGCCGCGTTCGCGGACATCCGCAACGATGGCCGCATTGCGATCCTGCTGAATAATCAAAATGCGCCGCCGGCTCTGCTGGAGCAGCAGCGCCCGTCGAAGAATCATTGGATCAGTTTCAATCTGGCGGGAACGCGATCGAACCGAAGCGCCATTGGGGCCACCGTGCGAATAACGTGCGGAGGCAGTTCGCAAACCGCCGAGGTGCGCAGCGGCGGCAGCTATCTTTCGCAGAGCGATCCGCGGCTGCACTTTGGCTTAGGTGCGTCGACGGTGGTCGATACAGTGGAGGTGACCTGGCCGTCCGGGGGCCACACCACGCTGCGCGGAGTGAAGGCAGACCGCGTGGTGCCGGTCACTGAATAGCTCACCACGTTTTTAGAACGCGCAAGTTGGTTTCACCCTCGGTGGCGCGAACGCGGCGGTTCACGCCTGGCAGGGGCCATGACTGCACGGCGCCTGAAGGCCAGCGGATTTCCAGCTTGTCGACCTTGCTGACTGGTCCCAAGCCGAAGTAGGCTGCCATTTCATTTTGCGAGTAGTAGCTGCCGCCGCTCATGATTTCGTCGATGCGGCGGCGTCCGCCGGCGTCCACGGCAATGCGCGCGCCGATGCCGCTGCGGTTCGATTTGGTGCCCACCGCTTCCACCACCAGCGAATTCTGACGCGGGCCCGTGTTCTTCAACAGACTGGGCCGGGCGTTCATGTTCACGATCAGAATCTGCTGCCGGCCGTCGCCTAGCAAGTCGCCCGCGGCCAGACCCCGGGCGGGCCGCGGCGTTGCGAACGCGGGCCCGGCCTCGGCCGTGATGTCGCGAAATTTCCCGTTCCCCAAGTTGCGGTAGAGCAACGTGGGCTGAAGATAGCGATCGCCTACCGGGGAGCGGTCGACTTCCGGATAGACGTGGCCGTTGGCCACCACCAGATC
>DOZZ01000287.1:8765-9592 GCA_003517725.1 Bryobacterales bacterium
ACGCCCCAGCCCAGAAACTGGCGCGCGCCGAGGCCCGCTTCGCGCGAGACGTCGGTCAGAAACTTGCCGTCCTCGTTGCTGTAGAGCGAGGTCAGGTCGCCGGAAAAGTTGGTTTTGGCGATGTCGAGAAAACCGTTGCCGTCATAGTCCGCCACGGCGATGCCCATGCCCGCCTGCAACTGCCCGTCGAAGTTGTAAGCCACGCCGGCGGCCGCGCCACGCTCTTCGAAAGTGCCGTCGCCGCGGTTGTGAAAGAACAGGCTCGGCGTCATATCGCACGCCACGTAAATATCGGGCCAGCCGTCGTTATCGAAATCGGCCGCCACCACTCCCAGGCCGTAGCGGCCGCCAGGTTGCAGGATGCCGGCCTGCGCCGAGACGTCGGTAAACGTGCCATCGGCGTTGGCGTGGTACAGGATGTTGTGCGCCAGCGGCAGGCCGCGCGGTCCGCACATCACGGCCAAGCCCTTCCATAGGCAGCCCTCGGAGCTGCCGGGCTTGGGGGTGCGCGCCAGGTCGAGGTCCACGTAATTGGAGACGAACAGGTCGAGGCGTCCATCGCGATCGTAGTCGACGAAGGTGCAACCGGAGCCGTAGCGAGTACCCGTGGCCGGCAATTTCACGCGCGCCGTCACATCTTCAAAATGACCTTTGCCATCGTTGCGATAGAGGCGATTGTGGCCGTAGTAGGTGACGAACAGGTCGGGATGGCCGTCGTTGTCGTAGTCGCCAACACAAACGCCCTGGGCCCATCCTTCGGCCGTGAAGCCGGCCTGCTTCGCGACCTCGGTGAAGTGGCCGCCGCCATCGTTGTGATAGAGCTGCGG
>DOZZ01000287.1:9673-10400 GCA_003517725.1 Bryobacterales bacterium
CCGTCGCCGTCGTAATCGAAGATGGCGGCGCCGTTGCCGGTGGTCTCGATGATGAAGTCTTTGCGATCCGTGCCGCCGCTGAGGTTCGGGATTACCAGACCGGAGGCTTGCCCGATATCCACATAGTGGACCGCGGGAACCACGGCCGCGGCGACTAGAGCCATGCCGACGGCGATCAGAAGAAGAAGACGCATGCCACCCTTGCACTATACGGGCGGCGGCGCGGACGGCACAACAATGTGCCCGTGAAGATACAATCGTGCTGACGGGCCGCGCCACTATGAACCGAGACGTTGCAGAGTCGATCTCCTGGAACCGCCGCAACTTTCTGCGAACGGCCACCGGGGCCGGCGTGGCCAGCGCGCTGTTCGGCGTGTCGCCTTTGCGCGCGGTGCTGCCGACGCGGGCTCGTAAAACGGTGGTGGTTACGTTTGGCGGCGGGGCGCGGGACGAAGAAACGTTCATGCCCGACGGGCAGGAGAATATCCCGCGCCTGCTGGGGGAACTGCTGCCGCGCGCCACGTTCTATTCGCAAGTGGTGAATCGCGGGATTCTGGGGCATTACGTCGCCAACGCCAGCCTCGCCACGGGCGTGTACGAGACCTTCAACAACTTCGCGGCAGTGCCCCCGGCCAACCCGACGGTGTTCGAATACTTCCGCAAAGATCTGAAGCGCCCGTCGACGGATGCGTGGGTCATCGCGCCCAGTAACGGCTTCAACCTGATC
>DOZZ01000151.1:0-700 GCA_003517725.1 Bryobacterales bacterium
GCGCCGCGCCCATCGGCATCGGCACGTCACCGGCTTCGTCCTGGACCGGGCGGAGCGACTCGACGCTCTCCATCGACGGGGGCCGCGAAACCAACAACAGCTTCCTGGTGAATGGCATCGAGACGCGCAACTCGCGCTTCGGGAGCGCCGGTATCCGCCCCTCCGCGGATGCCATCGAAGAGTTCTCCGTCCAACGCTCCACCTTCGGAGCCGAGTTCGGGCGCAGCTCAGCCATCATTAACACCACCATTCGCGCCGGCACGAACGAACTGCACCTGGCCGTTTTCGAATTTCTGCGCAACCGCAACTTCGACGCGAACACCTTTTTCGCGAATCGCGCCGGCAGCAGGAAACCGGCCTTCACCCAAAACAATTTCGGCACAGCCGTGGGAGGGCCGGTGGTTGCGCCTTTCTACAACGGCAAGGACAAGACTTTCTGGTTTTTCAACTACGAAGGGTTCCGCCAGCGCCAGGCCAACACCGCCACCGCACTCTATCCTTCACCGGCCCAGATGGCGGGCAATCTGGCTGACGATAGCTGGGGCACCGGCATTTTCCCGCTCAGTTCGGCCTTGTGCCAAGCCAACCCCAAGTCGTCGAAGTGCCGCGACGTCATCGATCCGACCAACGGTTTGGCGTTCCCCGGCAACGTGATTCCCGGGAGCCGCCTGGACCCCATCGTGCAAAAGCAGCTGCCCTT
>DOZZ01000151.1:923-8402 GCA_003517725.1 Bryobacterales bacterium
GGGACGTTTTCCAATTCCGATGAAACCCTGATCAGTCCCGCGCTTCGGCCGCTGGGCGGCGATGTGTTCCCGCAATCGGACCGGCTCTACACCGCGACTTATAACCGCATCATCACGCCGGCCCTCTTCAACGAGTTCCGCTTCGGCTACAACCGCAGCGTTACGTATCGCACGTCCGAGACCGCCAACACGAAGGATTATGCCAGCCAGGTTTTCGGACTCAAGAACACGTCGCCCAATCCCTTCGATTTCGGGGTGCCGGTTTTTAACCCGGCCGGGTTCTCCGGCGTGGGATCGCTGTCCGAAGCCATCGGCGCCACGGACACCAACATCCAATATACCGACAACCTTAGTTGGAGCAGGGGCAAGCACAACATCCGGACGGGCTTGACCATCAGCCCCAAGCACTATGACCAGATCACCGATTTTTCCGGCAATCCAAGTTTTAACTTCGACGGACGCTTCACCGGCATCCAGGGGCTGGGTCTGGCGGACATGCTGCTGGGGCTGCCCATCTCGGCAGGCGGCGCTCTCGGCGATTCCAGTCAGAAGATGCGGACTACTTATTACGGCGGTTACGTTCAGGATGACTGGCGCATCACGTCCAGCCTAAATCTGAACTTCGGGCTGCGTTATGAATTCGCCGCTTCGCCCACCGAGCAGCGCGGCAAAGCTCTGGTGTTTGCACCGGATCTGGGCCGCATCGTGTTAGCGAACCATGGCGTGCGCCCTTCCATCGTCAATCCGGATTACAACAACTTCGCCCCGCGAATTGGCTTTGCCTACCGGCCGGGCTTTCTGAAGAACACGGTGGTGCGAGGAGGCGCGGGCACTTACTACGCGACCGATAATTGGAATGAATTGCAATTCGAGGTGATTGGACCGCCCTTCTATCAGTCTCAGACCCTGAACAGCGATCCGACCAAGCCGACGCTCCTGATGAGCAATATGCTGCCCTCGCTGGCGGCATCGCCGAACCTGAATCCGTTTACATACGACCGGCACGACCGTACGCCTTACGTGAACCAATGGTCTTTCGGCATCGAGCGGACGTTCCAGCAGAACTATCTGCTGGAGGTGAATTATCAGGGGAGCACGGGGCAAAAATTACCCGAGCGCCGTAACCTGAACATTGCGAGGCAGGACGCCACCGGAAAGATACCCATCGTGGCCCGTGTACCGTATCCGCAGTTTGGGTTCATTCTGCTGACGTATGACGGCGGATGGTCCAGCTATCAGGCCCTGACCACGCGCCTCGAAAAGCGGTTCAGCCGCGGCTTCTTTCTGCTGGCGTCCTACACCTGGCAGAAATCGCTGGACCTGGGATCCACCGATGAGTTCTCCGCGACGTCCACGGATTTCAAGAATTGGGACAAAGGCCACAGCAGCTTCGATGTACCGCACCGCGTGGTACTCAGTTACATCTATGAACTGCCGTTCGGGCGTGGTAAGTGGCTGGGAAGCGACATCAACCCGCTCTTAAACAAGGTCGTCGGCGGGTGGCAATTTACCGGCATCACCACCTTCTCGCAAGGTCAGTTCACGACCCCTACGCTGGGTGTGGATTGGATCAATGCCGGTGCATTCACCACGTCGCGGCCCGATATCATCGGCAACTATAAAACAGGCCGTACGCTGCCCGATCACTATGTCAACACAGCGGCTTTCGATTACCCGCGCGACGCCGCCGGGAATCGCGTCCATCTGGAAGGCAACGCGGGTCGCCGCACCATCGAACAGCCCGGTATCGACAATTGGGACCTGGGGATCTTCAAAAATACCGGCGTGGGCGAGCGTTTCAAGGCACAGTTCCGCTGGGAGATGTTCAACGCCTTCAACCACACGCAGTTTGGACCGGCGAACCTGAGTGTGACGAGCGCCGGCTTTGGTAAGATCACGAGCCTGCTGGTGGGTCCGCGCCGCATGCAGTTCGGTTTACGCCTTTCGTTCTGAGGGGCGCGCTGGCGCGGCTAGCTCAGCGCGGGAGCGGTGCCCTCGGGCCAGACCAGCCGCAGGTCGTTGGTTACTTCGTCGAGCATCGGCATCGTGACGACTTTGCTTTCCATGGCGAAGGCCATCAGCAGCAGGTTGTCGCAAACCGAGTTGATCAGGCGCGGGATGCCCTCAGTGCGCAGGTGCAGTTCGGCCAGCACGTCGGGCGGGAAGATGTCCTGGTGCGCGCGGCCGGCGTGCCCCAGGCGCGAGGCGATATAGAGGGCGGTCTCCTCGGGCGGAAACGGGTTGAGCTGCGTGCGCAAGGCGATGCGCTGCTTCAATTGCCGCAGCTCCGGCAGGTCCAGCTTGCGATCAAGTTCCGGCTGGCCGGCCAGGATGATCTGCAGCAGCTTGCCGCGGCGGTTTTCGAGGTTGCCCAGGAGCCGGATCTCTTCGAGCACGTCCCACTCGAGGTTATGGGCCTCGTCCACGATCAGCACCGTGGTGGGGCCGGTTTCGGCGCGCGCCAGCAAGACGGCGTTCAGCGCGAACAGGACCTCGGTCTTCGACTGGCGTGAGCAGGCCAGGTCGAAGTCGTAGGCCAGCATCTCGAAGAACTGCTCCGGCGTGAGGCGGCTGTTGAAGAGAAAGGCGAAGGGAATTTCCTGCGAGCCCAGAAAATCGCGCAGGCATTCGAGCATGGTGGTCTTGCCCGTGCCCACCTCGCCGGTCAGGACGATGAAACCCTTGCGGCTCTGGACGCCATAGATAAGGTTGGCCAGCGCCTCTTCGTGCTGCGCGCTGCGGTATAGAAAATTGGGATCGGGACTAAGATTAAACGGGTTCTCGGTCAGGCCAAAGAAAGCGTTATACATAGCTCAACAGTTCGCAGAGTAACACGTTAAGGGCTTTTCGAAAACCCGTAGAAGCATCAAAACAGAAGGGATAGTACTATACGCGTCACCCCAACGTCAGCGCATATTCGTAGGCCCGGTAAACCTCTTCGAATACGGCATCCCACGAGGCTCGCGACGCCTGCTCCCTGGCTGCCAGTGACATGCGGCGGTGCAGTTCCGGGTCGCGCATTAACTCCGAGGCGCGATCGATGAGCTCTTCTACAGTCGCGGCCGCATAGCCTGTGACGCCGTCCTCGATGATGAATTTTGGGCCGCCCTGGTCGGTCACCAGTGCGGGGCAGCCGCTGGCCAGGGCTTCGAGCACGACGTTGCCGAACGTGTCGGTCTGCGAGGGAAACACGAACAGATCCATATTGGCGTAGGCGTCGGCCAGCGCTTCGCCGCGCAGTACGCCGGGGAAATCGGCGTACTGCAAATTGCGGCTGAGCCACTCGCGCTCACTGCCGTCGCCCACCACTACAAGGCGGAAGTCACGCTGGCCGCGCGCCAGCAGAGCGCGTTCCAAGTCCACCAGCCAGCCCACATTTTTCTCGGGCGTGATGCGGCCGACGTAGCCGAGGCGGAAGATGCCGTCATCGACGGTGCGCCGGGCCGGGGTGTAGCGCTCGATGTCGATGCCGCGCTTCATCAAAAAAGCCGGTTTGCCGGTGCGTTCGGCCAGCATCCTGACCAGCTCCGGATTGGGCGCGAACAGCACGCGTCCCATAGCGTAAAACTTAAGGCAGGCTTCCAATATGTAGGATTCGCTGCCCTCGCAAAACGGGTCGAGCAGCGCGTCGGGCAGCCAGCCGAGCATGCGGTGCAGGCGGCGCGCGCCGAATTCGTGCAGGTTGGTGTGCCACGAGATCACCAGCGGAATTTTCAGTTGGTGGGCGAGCAGTGCGCCCAGTTCGCCGACGTCGCCGGGGCTGGTGATGTGGATCAGGTCGGCCCGAAAGTCCCGGATGGCGCCCGAGAGCTGGCCATGGAAGCGCCATAGGGCGGGGTCATGCCGCAGGCCTTTATCGAGCGCAAAGGCCAGCGGCCCGCGCTCCAACTGGAATTCGGTCACCGAGCCGTTCTGGACGCGCCGGGTTTCGTCGCCGCCATAAACGCACAGGAAGGGCAGGTCGCGGCGGCGCGCGAAATCGCGCAGTTGGCGGCTGGTGAGCGCCACGCCGTTCACTTCGTGGAAGGTGTCGGTGAGAAAGGCAACTCGGGGGCCTGGGGCCACGGAGGAACGATACCATGGCGAATTAGACTCGCATGATGCCCCGTGCCTGCCTGGCTTTTGTCGCCCCGATGTTGTGGTCCGCGTGCCAGACTGCCGCGCCGCGCGTGGAGCGTCCGTCATTTTCGGCGTTTTTGGCCGAGGGGCGCATGTTCGAAGCCGAAGCGGTGCTGCGGCAGGACCGGCGCGATCCGCTGGCCTATGCCGAACTGGTGCTGGGCCGCGACGATCTGCCGGAAGCCGAAGCGCTGGCCGACGCCGCCTTGCGGGTGGATCCCGGCAACCGGCGTGCCCAACTGGTGCTGGCGCGCGCCCGGGAGCGTCACGGCGATTTCGCGCTGGCCGTGCCGGTTTTGGAGGAGCTGCACGACACGGTTTGGGAGTGCCGGGCGGCGCTCGATGCGAACCAGAATCCCGCGGTGTGCGCGGCACTGAAGAAAAAAACCGAAATCGAGGCCGTCGGCGCCTATGCCGCGTGGTTGCTGCACGCCGGACAGCCGCAAGCGGCGGAAACCGAATTGCGCCAGTCTTTAGCGCACCATCGAGAGGCGGGCCCGAAGATCCGCACGATCTCGCGCCTCCACTATGAACTAGCTTTGGCGCTGCGCGACCAGCAGCATCCGGTTGCGGCCGAGGCCGAGTTCTGGCGCGCGCTGGCAATCCAGCGTGAAGTGTTGGGCGGCAGCCTCTATATTGCCGACACTCTTTATGCGCTGGGCGCCATGAAGCTCGACCAGGGCTGGCCGGCTAGTTTTGAGCCATTTCTCAAAGAGGCGTTGGAGATTCGTGGGCATCTGCTGGATGCCAACGATTGGCGCGTTGTACAGGCCCGCGGAGCCGTGGCGGCTTGTCTCAGCGCGGAGCGACGCTTCGATCAGGCAGGCCCGAGCCTGCTCCAGGCCTATGAATCGATTGTTCGGGAGCGCGGGTTAAAGGCGCCCGAAGCGATGCAGTTGCGAGATTGGTGGGAAGCCCACGAGAGGCGGCCTGCAGTTTCCCGGTGATCTCCTCACTATCTGCTTGAGATTTTGAGGCAGGCCAAGACACATTGAGGACAGAACTCTATTAATGGCGATGCGCGAGTTCTGGGGCCGCTTGCGTTTTTACGACATTTGGCGCATAATTATGGACAAATGCCGAATAGCGTGGCTGGTGATGTAATCGGGACGATCCGCAAGGGTTTCCCTGCCGGAAAGTTGGATCAAATGGCGGAACTCCTGAACGTAGACCGAACCGTATTGCTCGATGTGCTGGGCATTTCCGAACGGACCATCCAGCGGCGGCATTCAGTCGCTGCGCCTCTCAGCCCAGTCGCTTCGGATCGTCTTTCCCGGATCGATCGAATTTTCAGCTTGGCCGTGGAAGTGTTCGGCGATCAGGACAAAGCTGCGCAGTGGCTCAAGCGCCCCAGCCGGGCCTTGGGCAACGAGGTGCCGCTGCAACTGCTCGACACCGACGCGGGCACGCAACAAGTCGAGCGGGAACTGCGGCAGATCGAGCACAGTTTTGTCTTCTGATGCCCGGCCTATGGAGGCTTTACCGGGCTAAATACGGGGCTGGTCTGGATGGAATCGGCGGGACCTTCGCCGACGGACGCTGGCACAGCCGGGGCGATCGGGTAGCCTATTTCGGAGCGTCCCCCGCGATCGCCGTTCTGGAGCGCTTGGCGCATACGGATGCCGACTTACTGCCGGGCGATCTGCGGCTCGCGCATTTCGAATATCCCGAGGCGGTTTCGACAATTAGGGTAGAAGAGCTTTCGGCACTGCCCGCCGATTGGATCCAGAATGAAGCCGCGATGCGTGGCATAGCCCGTCAGTGGTGGCGGGAACGGTCTTCCTGTCTACTGCTGGTGCCCTCGGCAATTCTTCCGGAAGAATCTAACCTGTTGTTCAATCCTCAACATCCTCAAGCGGCGTCGCTACAACTGGTTGGGGAGCGTCCATTCCGTTTCGACCCGCGGCTGCTTTGAGCCGGGCCGCTCGGTTGACAACCCCTCGGCATCCTTCATACACTAGAAAGGTTTGGCGAGTAGTGTTCTTCTGTCCTTGGCTACCATCCTCACTGCGAGGATCCGGCTGGGGGCCGGCCCCGAGGCTCTACCTGATTGTTTGCAGCAGGTTAGACGCATGGGCCGCTCAATGAAGTCCTCGCAAGTTCGAGCAGGTTTCCGTTAAAAGAGACTCTGTTCGCGGCGCCCGGACGAAGTGCGGTGTAGTGGTTTTCCTGATTTCCCCTTGTGGTTCAGGACGTTTCCGGTTTTCGAGACAGCTTTTTTAAAGCTTTGGAATTGGTTAGGGATCTTTCGTGCCAACTTTTAATCAACTTGTACGCAACGGGCGCAAGCCGCCACGTTGGAAGACCGCCAGCCCGGCGCTGCAGAGCTGTCCCCAGAAGCGCGGTGTGTGTACCCGCGTGTATACGTCGACCCCCAAGAAGCCCAACTCGGCGCTGCGGAAAGTCGCGCGCGTGCGGCTCACTAACGGGATTGAGGTCACGACCTATATTCCGGGCGTTGGCCATAACCTTCAGGAGCACTCGATTGTGCTGATCCGCGGCGGTCGCGTGAAGGATCTGCCGGGCGTGCGCTATCACGTGGTGCGCGGCGCGCTCGATACCGCCGGCGTGGCCAATCGCAAGCAGAGCCGGTCGAAGTACGGAGCCAAGCGGCCTAAAGTAGCCGCGGCCAAGAAGTAAGAGCTGAGATAACATGCCACGCAGAAGACGCATTGAAAATCGCGAAGTGGTCCCCGACCCGGTCTACAACTCGACCATGGTCGAGAAGTTCATCTGTTCCATGATGTGGGATGGCAAAAAGAACACCGCGCAGAAGATCTTCTACTCGTCCATGGACAAGCTGAAGGAGCGCGCGGCGGACGATCCGTTGAAGGTGTTCAAAAAGGCTGTCGAGAACTGCAAGCCGCTGCTGGAGGTCAAGACCCGCCGCGTGGGCGGCGCCAACTACCAGGTGCCGATCGAAGTGCCGCAGAGCCGGCGGACCTCGCTGGCCATCCGCTGGATTCTCTCGAACGCCCGGGGCCGCGCCGAAAAGGGCATGCCCGAGAAGCTGGCCAATGAACTGAACGACGCCGCGAACCTGCGCGGCGGGGCCATCAAGAAGCGCGACGACGTACATCGCATGGCGGAAGCCAATAAAGCTTTCGCGCACTACCGCTGGTAAATCAGCGCCAAGGGACTCTGGATTTAGGGATTCATGCCACGAACGGTACCGCTCGAAAAGATGAGGAATATCGGCATCGCTGCTCACATCGATGCCGGGAAAACCACGACTACCGAGCGCATTCTTTATTACACGGGCCGGTCGCACAAGATCGGCGAAGTGCACGAAGGCACCGCCACCATGGACTGGATGGCGCAGGAGCAGGAAAGTGGCATCACGATCACGTCTGCCGCGAC
>DOZZ01000135.1 GCA_003517725.1 Bryobacterales bacterium
CCAAAATTTCAGAGCCACTCCAGTTTCCCCGTCAGATTGCCTGATCCCACCACGCGCACAAACACGTCCTCCAAAGTTTCGGCGCCGCACCGCAGCTCCTCAATCGAGCCTTCCTTCACAATCTTGCCTTGATTGATGATGGCCACACGGTCGCACAGCCGCTCCACCACCTCCAGCACGTGCGAGGTTAGAAAAATGGTGGCGCCCCCGCGCACCTGGTCCAGCAGAATGTCTTTCATCAGGCGCGCGCCCACCGCGTCCACGCCCTCGAACGGCTCGTCCATCAGAAACAGTTCCGGCCGGTGGATCAGCGACGCGGCCATCGCGATCCGCTTGCGCATGCCTTTCGAGTAATCCGCGATCAGCTTCTTGCGCTCATTCGCCAATTGAAACAACCCGAGCAGTTCGCCCGCGCGCGCGATGGCCAGCTTGCGGTCGAGCCCATACATGCGGCCCACAAATTCGAGGAACTCGGCGCCACTCAACCGGTCGAACAGCAGCGACTCATCCGGCACCAGTCCAATACGCCGCTTGATCTCGATCTCGTCATCGGGCATGGCTCGGCCCAGCAGGTGAATGGTGCCGGACGTGGGACGCGCCAGCCCGGTAAGCATGCGAATCGTAGTAGATTTACCCGCGCCGTTGGGCCCCAGGAAGCCGAAGAAGCATCCGCGCGGCACATTCAGGTTCAGGCCATCCACCGCGGCGCGGCCCTGGTACACCTTGCGAAGGTCCCGCACTTCAATCGCCGCCGCTTCCATGAACCTGTATGGTACTGCAACGCTTCCAGGCGGCAGGGCCACCGCAATCGTTCGCTCCGCCTCCGCCCTCAGCCTGTGGCGCGGCCCATCGTTTTTTGTGGGCGGCGTTTGCCGAGGGCAGCTCGGGGTGGGATCAGCGCGAGTCTTGGCGCTACGCGGGTGTACCTTCGCCCGCAGAGTGTTCACCTGCGTGGCCAAAATCAAGCGCCACTCCGCAATGTAGTGCGGCCTTCAGGCTGCCGGCGGCTTCAGCCGGCGTCCCCCTCGCACGGTTAATTACACTAAATCATGCCGCGCCGGATCTCCTGCGTTTCAAAGTCAGCCTGCGTTTTGTGTGGACTCGCCGGCATCATGGCCTCACAAAATGTTGAACAAAATCCCGTAGCGCTGCTGGGCAACGATGCCCAGCAGCGCCAAATCTGGGCCGGTGAATGGCTGCACTCGGAAGATCCATCAAAGGTCGCCTGGGGCGCCTGGCTAGTCAGGCTCGATCGGCAAACGGCCCTCATCCCACTGCTTCTCGACAAAGTAAACCGCTACCGTGTTGTCGAGGATTGGGACCTGGCCGCCTCCCGAGATCGCCACGATGCCATGCTCCAGGTTCTCGACGCGTTGATCGAACTGAAAGCGGCCGTGCCTCCCGAAGACGCGCTCAAGCTTTATAGGGAGTTCTCCACGCAGTCCGTAATCTTGCTGGTTCGCTCCACCGAGGATGCCCGTGCGGAACTACTCACTATTTTGGATCAGGCTCGCACTAATTGGACATGGCTGGCGGCCGGAAACGCGTTATTGAAGACCGTCCCGCACGGCTTCTGCGCGCGGCTGCTGGCGAAGTTCACCACGCACTTGACAGTGCGGGTCGAGGATCCCGGCCGAGGCAGCGGTTCCGGCGGCGGCGGTAGTGAATGCGGCTTTTCAGCGGGCGCGGGAAAGTCGAATTGGCCCCATGTCGGCCTTTACAGGCTGACCCAATTTCCCGAACGAATTCCCTGGCTCGCCGCCACGTTCCTTGTAGCCGGGCCAACACCTGTGTTCTATTTACGAAGCGAATCCGGCAACTACGATAATCCCTCAGACTTGCGTGGTGCCTGTGACGACGGAAACCGCGACGTATATCGCGCGCAGTATCTGGCCAAGCTGCTCAACACCAATTTGGAAGCCTACCCAGAAGAGCGAATCGAGTGGCACGACGCAGCCGGCTATATCAGGAGTTTAAGGGCGGCGATCAACCGACAGATCCAGGCGTTTCAGACTGCCGCGGCATCGCTTCAGGCTCTAAACCATTTGACGTCTGAAGAAGCTTCGTCTTTCGATCCTCTGTTGGAAGTCGTTATTATGGACAACCGCCAGGATCGATCGATTCCACTGCCAACCCTGACGGCACTTCCGGAGCGAGTAAAGATAGGCCCTGATTTCCGCGAGCCGGTCTTGTAGTGTGGCCTTCAGGCTGCCGTGGGCTTCAGCCCGCGTCCCCTCGCACCTTGATATCCTTAATCCCGCCCATGACCAAATGGATCACTCCGCTCCTAGCCGTAGCCGCGCTCGCCGCCGCCCCCCCAAAAACAGTCTTCGAAAACCTCCCCGCCCACGAGCTCGCCAACAACAAAGTAAAGCTGCAGATCCTCGAACAGGGCAGCTCCATCGCGAGCATCTCGCTACTCGATCAGAACCCTCAGTTCAGCCCGCTCTGGAATCCGGCCGCCGCCTCGCGCGCTGCCGGCGCCAAGAACACCTTCGGCAACAGCCTCGGCCATTTTCTGTGCCTCGATGGCTTCGGCGCATCTTCCGCCGAGGAGCAGCTCGCCGGTTATCCCTTCCACGGCGAAGCCTTTTCGCAAAAATGGACCGTCAACCTGGCGGCCCACCAAGGCCCCACCAACGTGCTGGTGCTGGCCACGCACCTGCCGCTGGCTTTTGAAGATGTCCAGCGCACCTATCGCCTCAACGATGGCGAACAAGTGTTGTCCGTCGAGACCCAGGTCACCAGCCTGCTAGCCTTCGACCGGCCCTTGCAGTGGGCCGAACACGCCACCATCGGCGTCCCTTTTCTCAAGCCCGGCGTGACCGTGGTCGACATGTCCGCCTCCCGCGCCCGCACGCGTCCCTATGAGCCGGGTCCCGCCGGCCTGCCGCACCGTCTGCCGCCCGGCAAAGATTTCACCTGGCCGGTGGCGCCCGCGCTCGCGGGCAAGAAAATCGATCTGCGCGCCGAGCCGCTCAAACCCAACTCCGGCGATCACACCACGCAATTGATGCTCCCGGGTCGCATCGCCTTCATCACCATGCTGAATCCCGAGTTGCATCTGCTGCTCGGCTACCTCTTCCGCCCGGAGCAGTTTCCCTGGACTCAGAATTGGGAATACTATCCGGCCGCCGGCCAGTACGCGCGTGGTCTCGAGTTTTCCACCCAGCCGTTCGACGTCCCTCGGCGTCAGGTGGTCCAGCAGAACACCATGTTCGGCGCGCCCATGTTCCGCTGGCTGCCGGCTCGCTCGAAAATCGAGTCGCGCTTCCTAATGTTTTATACGCGGGTTCCCGACGGCATGCGTAAAGTGGACGATGTGCGGCTCGAAAACGGCGCCATCACCATCGAAGATCGCCACGCGCATCGCACCGTACAGTTGAAGACGTCGCTGTCCCTCTAGACCTTACACAACTATTACACGGCGCTTCGCGAGGCCCTGCTAACAATGAAGTTGTACGCACCAGGAGCCCTGTGACACCGACCCTTGCGAAGCCCGCCTCGAAATTAGACCGGCCCATCAACTGGCTGACCACGTCATTCTTAATCGTCTTTCATGCCGGCGCCATTGCCGCATTGTTCTTTTTCAGTTGGAAAGCCCTGGCCGTGGCCGTCCTGTTGCATTGGTGCGGCATCTGTTTCGGCATCAGCATGGGCTACCACCGCCTGCTGACCCATCGCTCTTATAAAGTTCCGAAGTGGATGGAATATTTCTTCGCCGTCTGCGGCACGCTCACGCTCGAAGGCGGACCCATCTTCTGGGTCGCGACGCATCGCATCCACCACCAGTTCTCCGACCGTGAAGGCGATCCGCACTCGCCCCACGATGGCGCCTTCTGGGCCCACATGGGCTGGCTGCTCACCGGCGAAAGCCATCACGCCGACACCAAAACCATGTCGAAGTACGCGCCCGACCTCGCCAAAGACCCGGTGCATGTCTGGCTCAACAACTACCATTGGGTGCCGCTGATTGTCTCCAGCCTTGCGCTGCTCTATTTCGGCGGTATTTCCTACCTGCTGTGGGGCACCTTCATGCGTGTCACCCTCGGCCTGCACTTCACCTGGCTGGTCAACTCCGCCACGCACATGTGGGGCCCGCGCCGTTTCGCCACGCGCGACGACAGCCGCAACAACTGGTGGGTCGCGCTGTTGACGTTCGGCGAAGGCTGGCACAACAACCACCACGCGCACCCCACGTCGGCGCGCCACGGCCTGGCCTGGTTCGAATTTGACATGAGCTGGTGCCAGATCTGGCTGCTGCGCAAACTGGGCGTCGCCAAAAACGTAAAAGTAGCCCGCGTCAACGAGCCGCTGATCGAACGCAAAGCCGCTTAAACTTCTGGGGACAGAGCAGTTGCAGCAGCTTTGTCCCCTTTCCCCGCTACCCGGTTCCGCGATTCAAACTTTCCTCCCGCGCACAAAACAAACACTTTCTCCCCTTCAACCGCCAATCCACCCACTTGCCCTCTGCTACGCTCAACGCAGTAAGAGCCG
>DOZZ01000099.1:0-245 GCA_003517725.1 Bryobacterales bacterium
TTCACAAGTTCCGGACGGCGGATGTTCTGCCACTCCTGCGCTGTACTGACCGGCTTACCGCTCTCGGTGACCAGCGGATCGGGCAGCGTGTAGGTTCCGACTTTGCTCTCGTCGTAGTTGTAAGCGCGCCACTGCGCCGCGCCCATGAGCGCCGCGGCGCACACCAGCAGTAGGACAGGAGTCTGTCGGGAGAACAACATCAGCGCACTATATAACAAAAGCCTCTGTTGAACGCAGCCATGCCG
>DOZZ01000099.1:528-3619 GCA_003517725.1 Bryobacterales bacterium
GTGATGCCCGCGATTGCCGCTAAAGTCCTGAAGACGCCGGCGCGTTTCTATTGGCACCTGGGCGATTTTCGAGCGATCTTTATGTTCGATGAGGACCTCTCGCCGCCGCCCGAGACCGGCCTCAAGCCCGCCCCGCTCACCATCACCGGGTATGAGACCACGGCGTGGCCTGATTTTATACGGCGCCAGCTAACGCCCTTCGGCGCGCTGCCCGTGTTCCTCGCCATCGGCAACCACGAAGCCATTCCGCCCATGAGCCGCGATCTCTACATCGCGCAGTTCGCCGACTGGATCAATAGCAACGTCATCCGCGCGCAGCGGCTTAGTGACGCGCCTGCCGATCACCTGGTCAGGACTTACTATCACTGGATCCAGCAGGGCGTCGACTTCATTACTCTCGATAACGCCACTTATGACAAATTCGACGATGCGCAAGTGCAGTGGCTGCGCGGCGTGCTGCAGCGGGCCGTAGCTTCGCCCCAGGTCCGCACCATTGTGGTCGGGATGCACGCTGCCTTGCCGGGCAGCACCGGCGCGGCGCACAGCATGAACAACTGGCCCCAGGGCGACAAGAGCGGACGCGATGTCTACCAGCAGCTGTGGAACGCGCAGCAGGCCTCCGGAAAGAAAGTGTACCTGCTGGCCAGTCATTCGCACTTTCTGCTGCAGGATGTCTACAACACGCCGGATTGGAAGGGCCGCGTGCTGCCCGGCTGGATTGTCGGCACGGCCGGCGCCGTGCGCTACCGCCTGCCCAAAAACCTGCCGGCCGGAATACAGGCGCGCACCGACGTGTATGGCTTTATGCTGGCTTCCGTGCTGGCCGATGGCAGCCTCACCTTCAAATTCGAGGAGGTGAGCCTGGACGACCTATTGCAGGTGAACCACGGCGCGCATCCGGATGCCATCATCAAATGGTGCGTGGAACACAACAAGAGCTTGAACCCGCCGACGTAGTTATCGATCGAGGTCGTACCAGTACAACGGCTTTTCGCGGCGCTTACCTGATTACTATCTGGCATGCGTCTTATGCGGCTGGTCATCCTCATCCTACAAATTCCGGCGGCGGCGGAAACCCGCGCTGGAAAATGGTTTCACCGCGGTGCCAGTTCCGTCTTTTGCGCCACGGCCGCCATCGATGCCTTTCAGACGGTCAGTGCGGCTGGCCGCACTGGTATCGTCGAATCGAACTCCCTGTTCAGAACCAAACAGGGCGCTAGCGTGCCGATGGTGATCGGCGTGAAGGGTTTGCTCTGCGCCGGCTTCCTGGTGCTGGGAGAACGTTTGCCTGCCAGCCGCATGGGCCTTTTCACCAGCATGAACCTGGTGGGCGCGGGGGCCAACACTTACGCGATTATGCACAATCGGCAGGTCATAAAAACGGCGGCCCGTGCGAAGGAGTGACCGGGGACGTGGTGACGCCTCAGAAATCCGCCGCAAGCCGCAGCGACACGCTGCGCGGCGGCGCCAGCGCCGTGCCCGAAAACAGCCCCGCGAAATCGATTACGTTGAGCCGGTTGGTCAGGTTGGCGGCGTCCACTTGGAGCCGCAGGGCCATGGCGTCGGTCTTGTGCAGGTCGATGCCAACCGAACCGTCCAGCGAGAAGGAAGGCCGTACGCGGCCGCGCGCGAAGTTGACGCGTGAGGCCAGGCGTTCTCCATACTGGTCCACGGCATCCTGGCGCTCGCCGGCAAATTCCACCGGCAGTCCGCTGCCGTAAGTGCCGCTCAGCGCCGCCCACAGGCGTGGCAGAGCCTGCACGCGCAAGCGGGCGCGAGCGGTGTTGCGCTGGTCCTGGGTGACGGCGAAGCTCGCGCGCGAGCTTAGGCTGCTCGCCGCGTCGGAACCCAAGAGCAGGCCGCCGGTCACCGGCAGATAGCCCAGGCCGGTCATATTCGAATAGCTCAGAAAGCCGGAAAAGCGGCCCCAGCGCGGCATCTCCAGCTTGGCCTCCACGCCGTGTATTTCGGACTTGCGAAAGGCGATGGGGAAGCTCACGCCCGTGTTGAGCAGCACGTCGTCATCGGCGAAGTGGGCGGCGCGGCGTTCGAATACCGTGGCGTCCAGGCGCACGCGCTGCAAAAGGCTGCGGCTTACCCCGACTTCGAAAAAGTTGCCGCGGGACGGTTCCACCGGCAGGCGCACGACCTGGTCGCTGAGCGCCGCGACGGCCGTCGAACTGGCTAGTAGCAGGTTCTCCGACGCCGGTGTCTGGAAGACGCGATCGTAGGAAGCGCGCAACAGCAGGCCGGCCGGGCGCCAGAAATACGCCGCGCCCAGCCGCGGGCTGAAGGCGCTGTCGGCCACAACCAGCCGGTAACGGTCGAAGCGCAAGCCCGCCGTCAACGTGAAGTTGCCATGGCGGTATAGGTCCTGCACGAATGCGGCTTGTTCGGAGTCGCCATGGCGGCCGGCGAAGGCGAATTGCGGCGGTGTGCGCGGGTCGAACTGGGTCGGGTCGGTGATCAAATATTGAAACGCCTCGCGCAGCGTTCCGTAGGTTTGCTCGACGCCCGCTTTCAGTTCGTGCCCGCCCTGGTGCGCGGACAGCGAGGCTTTGACATACTCCTCGCGCACGCCGCGGTCCTGCGAGGCGGCGATGGGCGTGGACAGCGCGTTGGAGCGCAGGCCGGCCGATAAATCGCGCAGCATGCCGCGCACATCGCCCAGCACGCTCGGGGAAAAAATGTGCTGGTACGAGAGCAGCGCCATAGTCTCGGTGCTCTGGCGGTCCTGACGCTGGCCGGCCTGTTGCTGCAGGAATTCGTTGGGCACCTCAAAGCGGGCCATGCCGTGGCGCACGATCACGCCGATGCGATCGTCGGCGCTGATGTCGCGCTCATAGTGCAGCGCGAAGTTGGTGGTGGTGCCGCGGTTCGTGAAATTCTGCTCGACCGGCGGGTCGAGATAGCGCGCCGTCGTGGCGCCGCGCGCGCTCACGCTGAGAGTGTTGGAGGACCAGCCGTACTGCCCCTCGGCGTAGGCGTCGGCGGTGTCGAAGCTGCCGCCGCCGGCCGAGACCTTACCGTGAAATCCAGGTCGCGCGTCGCGCGCGGTCGTGACTTCGATCACGCCGCCCAGCTTGCGCCC
>DOZZ01000099.1:3824-5847 GCA_003517725.1 Bryobacterales bacterium
TCGGTGAGCGCGATGCCGTCCACCACGTACTGCGTCTGGTACTCCGAGCCGCGCGGATGCAGCACGCCGCCGGACTCCAGCAGCCAGCCCGGCTGCGTGTTGATCAGGTCTTCGAGCGAGCGGCCGGGCAGCGAACGCGCGCGGTCGCGCAAGGCCGCGGAGTCCACGCGGTGGGCCAGAGCGATGCCATGCTCGTCGATCAGCGCCGGCGTTGCGGTCACCTCCATGGTGGTCTCGACCGCCGCTACGGACAGCGTTATGGGCAACTCAACTGGCAGCGCCGACTGAATCTCGACCTGCCTGCTGAAGGGTTCGAAGCCGCTCTGCGCGATGCGCACGCGGTACACGCCAAACGGAAGACGCCGCGCGATGGCGCGCCCATCAGCCGTAGCTTGGAGCGTGCGCTCGATGCCGCTGGTCTGGCTGCTGAGATGCACCTGCGCGGTCACCGGCAGCCCGGCTTCGTCGCGCACCGTCAGGCGCAACTCGCCCGCCAGCAGGGGCAGCGAGAACATTAGAAATAGGAAGAAATAAGCCAATATCTAATGCTACCCTTTCGGTTGCCCGTCCGAGAAACTGGGTATATTTTAGGCGATGGCCACGATCGAGAATATGCCCGCGATGACCATGGCTGCGCCCGCGACGCGTGCCACCATGGCGCCCGCGGGGCCGGTCTTCTCGATTAGTACGAATCCCGTTAGCGCCGCGACCCAAACCAGGTTCATCACGCCGACGACAAAGAGCACGCACATCAGGGCCCAGCAGCAGCCCAGACAATAAACACCGTGATTCATGCCCATGTGGAGTGCGCCTAGCTTGCCGTCGCGCCAATTGGTCATCAGAAAACCGAGAGGGCTGCGGCAATGCGTTAAGCACGCCTGCTTCCAGGGAGTCAGTTGGTAGGCTCCGGCGGCAATAAGAACTCCGCCTGCCAGCCGCGGGCTCGACGCCGCCATGGCCGGTGACAGCATTGCCGCCTGGTGCAGCGCCCACTGCGCGAGCGTGGCGCCCGCGCTGAAGCCGATCCATACCGTGAGGTAGCCGAGCCCGAATAGGAGCACTGCCAGCGATGCGCCGGGACGGTTGTGTTTAGCCTGCACCGCGGCGAACAAGAGCAGCACCGGCGCTGCCGTGACCGACATCATGCCGACCATCATCACGGCCCACATGCCGAACGTGAAGAAAACGTCAGCCGCGGTCCACGGCATGTCCATGGTCATGCCCATCTCTGGCATCACCTTGTCGTGCAGCATGGACATCTGACGACTGAGATGCAGCAGATACACCCAGGCCAGTACGGTGAGCAGCCCAATGCATGTCGCGATGCGGACGCGATCGCGGCCAGGAAGGGCCGCGATGGATAACGGGCTAGGCACTCCGCCAGGAAAACGGCGCGTACTGTCCGTTGTTCTTGCCGCTCACGTCGTCCCACGCCAGACCCAGCGCGTGGACGTGGCTCTTCGACGCGCGAGCCAGAGCAAAGCGATCCGCGGCCGGATGGCCCGTGTTGTCGAGATACAGCGGCTCCGCGGCATTCGGATTGATCCCCCTCGCGCCCTCAGCCGCCATATCCACTAGACTCGACGCCTGTACGGACCACGTGGCTCCGTTGCTATCGAAGCGGATCGGCGCCGACTCCACGCCCATAAAATTCCCCACGAGGCCCGAGAGCGCAGCCATCGGACCGCCTTCGGCACCGCTCGCGATAGCCGTGATGGCGTCACGCTGCTCCACGCTGGCCCGCTCGTCCGCGACGACCCCGACCGACCAGTTCCCCTTCGCCATCGCCTCCGGTGTTAGTCCAAGGATGATGAAACCGAGGCCGTCGAGCGAAACCGCGCCGTAACTTCCGCGATCGACCTGGAATGCCATCGCAAACGTGCATGATCCTTTGCTCGGACTGACCGTCAACTGTCCCGGGAGGCAGGGACACAAGAAGTCACAACTGCACGTTTCGTAGTACTGCCCGCTGATGGTCCACGCTGGCGTTGCCATTACTCCACCTCCGTTTCGGCCAATTAGT
>DOZZ01000099.1:6076-6637 GCA_003517725.1 Bryobacterales bacterium
GCGCGCGGGTGCGGGTGTTCCGCGCCTAGTAAGCCGTCGGGCGCGGTGCCTTGCGAATCGTTGTCGATCGCGACCCAGGGTTGCTGCAGGGCCAGCGCGACGTCGGCTTCGTTCATGCCGAAGACCGCGACGGACGTGAAGCCATTGTCCTCAATCAGAAAATCGCAAATGGTGTCGATCGGGTCTTTATGCCACGCGCGAGCCACGTCGGCGATGGTCTTGCCCTGGAACGGCAGCAGCTTGGGATTCTGCACCACGCCGATCAGAATCGACTCCGGCCCGGCGATCTCAAGCCATTCGTTGTCCCACGTGGTGGAGGGCGTCTGCATGTCGCGGCGTATGCGCGCCCGCGCGGCCGGGTCTTTCAGGCGCTCGATCAACCGGGCATTGCCGCCGTCATGCGCCCAGGGCGGGATGAACGCCGAGAAATCGTTGAACCATGCGGTGTACGCGTAGGTGTCGGCGCCGATATCGACGCCCGCGTCGCGCGCCTGCTCGATGTGCCGGACGATCTCGGGCATGCGGCCCCAGTTGGGTTTGCCGGCGGCCTTCAGATGCCAG
>DOZZ01000204.1:0-2859 GCA_003517725.1 Bryobacterales bacterium
GGCAACGACCAGGTCCGCTTCGAGCTGACCTATAAGGCGCTGGCGCCGCATCTGCCGGTGATTGCGCCGTGGCGCGAATGGGACCTGTTGTCGCGCGAAGCGGCGCTCGACTACGCGGCCAAGCACAACGTGCCGGTGGCGCAGTCGACCACAAAGATCTACAGCCGCGACCGCAACATCTGGCACATCTCGCACGAGGGCGGCGAGCTCGAAGACCCGGCCAACGGGGCATCGGACGGCATCTGGATGCTGACCAAGAGCGCACAGCAAGCTCCCGACAAGCCGGGCGATGTCACGATCGGCTTCGAGCGGGGCGTGCCGGTTTCGCTCAACGGCAAGAAGCTGGCACCGGTCGAGTTGATCGAACAGTTGAACGCCATCGGCGGCGAGCACGGGATCGGGCGCATCGACCTGGTGGAGAACCGCTTTGTGGGCATGAAGTCGCGCGGCTGTTATGAGACGCCTGGCGGCACGCTGATTGTGACCGCGCTGCGTGAACTGGAGTCGCTGACGCTCGACAAGAGCACCCAGCACTACAAGCAGAAGCTGGCGCTCGACTACGCCGAGATGGTCTACAACGGCCTGTGGTTCACGCCGCTGCGCGAGGCGCTGGACGCATTCTTCACGGCGGTAAGCAGCCACACCACGGGCGAAGTGACGCTGCGCATGTACAAAGGCACGCTGACGCCGGTGAGCCGCAAGAGCCCGTACTCGCTCTACTCGCTGGATATCGCGAGCTTCACGATGGGCGCCGAGTACGACCAGAAGGACGCGCGGGGCTTTATCAACCTGATCGGCCTGCCGATACAGGTGCGGGCCAACGTGCTGGCGCGCGCCAAGGAGCAGTAGGTGAAGCTCTGGGGCGGACGTTTCGAAGGCCGGTCGTCGGAGGTATTCGAAAGCTTTTCGGGCTCGCTGCACTTCGATTACCGGCTGCTCGACGCCGACATCGCCGGGTCGCGGGCGTTCGCCCGGGCGCTTGAGCGCGCTGAAATTCTTACCGCCGATGAGCGCGAGCGGCTGGTCGAGGCGTTGGGCCAGATTCTCGAAGACTCGCGCGCGCCCGAGTTCCTGACCGGCGCCACCGACGAGGACGTCCACACGCTGGTGATTCGCAAATTGAAGGAGCGCGCGGGCGCGGTGGCTGACAAGATTCACACCGGGCGAAGCCGTAACGAGCAGGTGTCGCTCGATACGCGCCTGTGGCTGCGCGGCGAATGCGACCGCATGTTGCAGCTGTTGCGCGCGCTGCAAAGCTCGCTGCTGGATTTGGCCGAGCGCTATGCAGACGTGGTGATCCCCGGTTACACGCATCTGCGGCGCGCGCAGCCGGTGCTGTGGCCGCACTATCTGCTGGCGTATTTCGAGATGTTCGATCGCGATCACGAGCGCTTTTCGCAGGCGCGCGCGCGAGTCAACGTGATGCCGCTGGGCTCGGGCGCGCTGGCGGGCAGCGGCTTCGCGCTGGATCGCGAGGCCATCGCGGAAGATCTTGGTTTCGCGGCAGTAACGCGCAACAGCATGGATGTCTCGGCGGATCGCGACTTCGCGCTGGACTTTCTGTATGCCGCGAACACCACCATGCTGCACCTGAGCCGGCTGGCGGAAGACTGGATCCTGTACTCGAGCGAAGAGTTCGGCTGGATGGAGCTGGGCGACGGCGTCACCAGCGGCTCAAGCCTGATGCCGCAGAAGAAGAATCCCGATTCGCTCGAACTGATCCGCGGCAAAGCGGGGCGCGTCAACGGCTGCCTGCAGGCTTTGATGATGACCATGAAAGGCCTGCCGCTCACCTACAACCGCGACATGCAGGAGGATAAAGAGCCGCTGTTCGAAGCGGCGCGGCAGACCGGTGCGTCGTTGGAAATGGCCGCCGTGGTGGCCGGCACCGTGACACTGCACGAAGAAGTTCCGGAAGCCGCGGCCGAAGCCAGTTGGACCGTTGCGACGGATTTGGCCGAGGCCTTGGCGCGCGCCGGCACTCCTTTTCATCAGGCGCATCAACTGGTGGGCCGGCTGGTGCTCGACAGCGTACGCGCGGGGGGGAAACCGGCGGACTGGGATGCGGCGAAACTGGCGGCCTTCGACCCGGCATTCACCGAAGAGATCGCGCGCCTGCTGCAGCCGCGCGAGGGCATGGCGTCGCGCGAGATCTACGGCGGCACTGGGCCGCAAGCCGTGGCCACGGCTCTGGTCGAAGCCCGCCGGCGCATCGCATGAGCAAGAGTTACCGCCAGGGCCAGATTTTGAAACTGATCGCGACGAAGCGCATCTACACGCAGGATGAGCTGGCGCAGGAGCTGGGCGCACTGGGCATCGCGGCCAAGCAGGTCACGCTGTCCCGCGATATTCGGGACCTGGGGCTGGTGAAGACGGCTGAGGGATATCGCGAGTTGAGCCCGTCGGAGAGCGGCCCGGATTTCGGGGCGCTGCTGAGCGAGTTTTTGCGCGATGTGCGCGTGGCCCAGAATATCGTGGTGCTGAGGACCGCGCCGGGGCATGCCAATACGGTCGCCGTGGCGATTGATGACGAGGAACTGGCGGATGTGGTCGGGACCATCGCCGGGGACGATACTATTTTGGTGGTCGCGCCGGATGCCGAAGGTGCGCTGAGACTGCGGGAGAGCTTGTTGGGTAAGATCTGAACGCGGCTGTTCCGGCGCTCCGGCGGGTTGAAACCCGCTGCAGGTTGAAACCTGCCCCACATGGGGAAAACATTCTGGGGGGGGCGGAATGCTTGACTTTGTTTTACGGCGTGCTTATGATCTGGCCGTCATGCCCATCCAGAGATTGATTCCCGCTATGCTGGCTGTGTTCGTTGCTTCGTTCGCGACCGGTTTTCTGTTCCATGGAGTTTTG
>DOZZ01000204.1:2873-4722 GCA_003517725.1 Bryobacterales bacterium
AAAGCCGGATGTTACGATGAAATTTGCCCACCGCCATCCCTGATATTTTGGGCCGCATCGTCCGGCGTAAGCGCGATGAACTGTCCGAGTCGCGCCAGGACTGGGCCGCTCTGGAACAGCGCGCGGAAGCCCGCATTGAAGGTCGGCGCGACTTCGCCGCGGCGCTGCGCGCGCAGCCGCCGGCCATCATCGCCGAGATCAAGCAGGCTTCGCCCAGCCGCGGGTTGCTGACGCATGATTTCGACCCGGCCCGCATGGCTCGTCAGTATCAGACCGGCGGCGCCGCCGCACTTTCGGTGCTGACCGATCACGATTTTTTCGCCGGCTCGCTGGTCGATCTGGAAACCGCTCGCGCTGCCGTGGAAATTCCCGTGCTGCGCAAAGACTTCACGCTCGAAGCACGGCATGTGGTGGAAGCGGCGGCGCATGGCGCGGACGCTATTCTGCTGATTGCCGCGATCCTCGGTGTTGAGGAGATGCGCACGTTGCGCGAGCAGACCGGGCGCTATCGTATGGCGGCGCTGGTCGAAGTGCATGATGCGGCGGAATTGGCGTTGGCGCTCGATAGCGGCGCCGAAATTATTGGCGTCAACAATCGTGACTTGCGATCTTTCGAGACGCGCCTCGAAATTTCCATTGAACTGGCCGCGGCCGTTCCGCGCGGTGTTGTCCGTGTCAGCGAGAGCGGCATTCATTCGGCCGCCGATGTGCGCCGCTTGATCGCCGCCGGGTACGACGCGTTTCTGGTGGGCGAGCATCTGATGCAGTCGGCGGATGCCGCGGCGGCGCTGCGCGCGCTACGGCAGGTGTGAATCGCGTGTTCGTTAAAATCTGCGGCATCACCAATCCCGACGACGCGCTGGCCTCCATCGAGGCTGGGGCGCAAGCGCTGGGCTTCGTCTTTTATGCGCCGAGTCCGCGCTGCGTCACGCCGGAGCAACTGGCGCCGTGGATCGGCCAGGTGCCCAGCGATATCTGGAAAGTGGGCGTGTTTGTGAACGAATCGCCGGCGAGCGTCGAGGCCGTCGTGGACATGCTGGGCCTGGATGTCGTGCAACTGCATGGCGACGAGCAGCCCGGTGAATTACCGCGCGCGTTGCGCATCTGGAAAGCCGCCCGCGTGGGCCCGGACTTCGATGTCGTGCGGCTCGCGGGTTACGCCGTGGAGGGTTTTCTGCTGGATGGACCGGGGCAGGGCCGCCCCTTCGACTGGTCGCTCGCCAAAGCGCCGGGCAAAGTGATTCTGGCCGGCGGCCTGGACGCCGGCAACGTGCGGCGCGCTATCGATGCGGTGAAACCGTGGGGAGTCGACGCCTGTTCGCTGCTCGAAAGCGCGCCGGGGCGCAAGGATCATCGCAAGGTCGCGAGCTTCATCGAGGAGGCACTGCGGCTGTGACTCGCGAACTTGCCATGGCCGCGGGGGCTGGTGTACAGTCGGGTTTTAGCACGTCGATCACCTGCCCGCTCCGACCGAGTGGGCTTTTTCTTTTTTATGATGACGCCTCAACCCGATAGCGGCGGGCACTTCGGCCCTTACGGCGGACGCTACGTCCCCGAAGTGCTGATGGCGCCGCTCGAAGAACTCGAGAAGACCTACGACGAAGCCCGCCGCGATCCCGAGTTTCAGGCCGAGCTGGATCATTTGCTGCACACCTACGCGGGGCGTCCCACGGCGCTCTACTACGCGCGGCGGCTGAGCGAGCAGCTGGGCGGGGCCAAGATTTATCTGAAGCGCGAGGACCTGCTGCACACCGGCGCGCACAAGATCAACAACGCGCTGGGGCAGGCCCTGCTGGCCCGCCGCATGGGCAAAAAGCGCATTGTGGCCGAGACCGGCGCGGGCCAGCAC
>DOZZ01000204.1:4784-9924 GCA_003517725.1 Bryobacterales bacterium
TCGCCGAGACCGGCGCGGGCCAGCACGGCGTCGCCACCGCCACGGTGTGCGCGCTGTTCGGGCTGGAATGCATCGTCTACATGGGCGAAGAGGACATGCGCCGGCAGCGCCTAAACGTCTTCCGCATGCGTCTGCTGGGCGCCAAAGTCACGCCAGTCACCAGCGGCAGCCGCACCTTGAAAGATGCGATCAGCGAAGCCATGCGCGACTGGGTCACCAACGTCGGCAGCACGCATTACCTGCTGGGTTCGGCGCTGGGTTCGCATCCTTATCCGATGATGGTGCGCGATTTTCACCGCGTCATCGGGATCGAAGCGCGGCAGCAGATGCAGCAGGCCGAGGGGCGTCTGCCCGACACGGTGTTCGCGTGCGTCGGCGGCGGCAGCAACGCCATCGGCATCTTCCATCCTTTCTTGAATGACGCCGGCGTGGAGTTGGTGGGCATTGAAGCCGGCGGGCGCGGCGCGGCGCTGGGCGATCACGCGGCGCGCTTCGCGGGCGGCTCGCCCGGCGTGCTGCAGGGCACGCTCAGTTATCTTCTGCAGGATGATGACGGGCAAATCGCGTTGACCCATTCCGTTTCGGCGGGTTTGGATTATGCGTCCGTGGGTCCGGAGCATGCATGGTTGCACGATGGCGGGCGCGCCAGTTATGTTTCCTGCAGCGACGCCGGCGCGATCCAGGCCGCCGTCATGCTGAGCCGCGTGGAAGGCATTATTCCGGCACTTGAATCGTCACACGCGGTGGCTGAGGCCATCGCCCGCGCGCCACGGGCCAAGGGCAAGATCTTTCTGGTGAACCTGTCTGGCCGCGGCGACAAGGATATCGACATCTACCGCGAAAATCTGAAGGAACTCGAAGCCGAGTGACGCGCATTGAGCAGCTCTTCTCCGGCGGCCGCCGGAATGTTCTGATTGCCTACATCACGGCCGGCGACCCCACGCCGCAACATACGCCGCAACTGGTGGCGGCGCTCGAACGCGGTGGCGCGGACCTGATCGAACTGGGCGTGCCGTTCTCCGACCCCATCGCCGATGGCCCCGTGATCCAGCGCGCCGGCGACCGCGCGCTCAAGGCCGGCACTACCGTGCGCAAGGTTCTGGAGATGGCAACGGCGATTCGCCAGTCGAGCCAGATTCCGCTGCTGCTGTTCACGTATCTGAACCCGGTGGTGCGCTATGGCTTCGAAGCGCTGGCGCGCGATGCGAAAGCCGCGGGCATCGATGGGTGTCTGCTGACCGATGCCAGTGTGGAAGAGGCCGGCGAGTATGTGGGCGTGATGCGCGCGGCCGGGCTCGACACGGTGTTTCTGGCCGCGCCCACCAGCACCCAGCGGCGTTTGGAACTGGCGGCCAAATATTCGAGCGGCTTCGTCTATCTGGTCTCGCGCACCGGCGTCACCGGTGAACAGACGGCGCTCTCCGAGGGCGTGCGTCCGCTGGTGGATGCGGTGCGCGGCGTGACCTCGCTGCCGCTTGCCGTGGGCTTCGGCGTTTCGAAACCCGAACATGTGCGCCAGCTGGGCGGCATGGTGGAGGGCGTGGTGGTGGGCAGCGCGTTCATGTCGTTGATCGAGAAGCATGGCGCGGATGCCGATTTGTGCCGAAAGCTCGAAAACTTTACGCGAGAATTGAAGCAGGGTTTCGCATGACGCTCGATCAAGCTTTGACCGCCTTGCGCGAATGTCGCGACCGCATCGACGAAGTGGACGTCCGGCTGTTGGCGCTGTTGAATGAGCGCGCGCGCGTGGTCGAGCAGATCGGGCATATCAAACACGGGCAGGCGCTGCCGGTTTATGAGCCGAAGCGTGAAGACCAGGTCTTCGCCAACATACAGCAGAACAACGCGGGCCCGCTGTCGCAGGAAGCGGCGCGGCGCATCTTCGAGCGCGTCATCGACGAGATGCGGCGACTACAAAAAGAACGGATGCAGGATTAATCAATGCTGGTCGTGATGCAGGAAGGCGCCACCGAGGCGCAGATCGAACATGTCATCGCGCGGTTGGTCGAGCTCGGCTTCGACGTGCACCGCTCCACCGGCGTGATCCACACGGTGCTGGGCGGTGTGGGCGGCAACGACTTCGACCCGTCGCTGTTTGAGGTGATGGACGGCGTCAAGGAAGCGCACCGCATCGTTTCCCCCTACAAGCTGGCCAGCCGCAATTTCAAGCCGGGCGGGACCGTGGTGAAGATCCGCGAGGTGGAGATTGGCGGCAATCGCGTGGTGATGATGGCCGGCCCGTGCAGCATCGAAAACCACGACCAGATCCAGCGCTGCGCCGAGATTGTGGCGGCCAGCGGGGCGCAAGTGATCCGCGGCGGGGCATTCAAACCGCGCAGTTCGCCGTACAGCTTCCAGGGCATGGGCGAGGAGGGCCTTAAAATACTGCGAGAGGCTGCCGACGCGCACGGCCTGCTGGTGGTCAGCGAGGTGATGGACCAGACCCAGATTCCGCTGATGCTGGGCTATTGCGACATCCTGCAGGTGGGCGCGCGCAACATGCAGAACTTCAATTTGCTGAAGGAACTGGGCAAAGTGCGCAAGCCGATTCTGCTGAAGCGCGGCATTGCCGCCACGATTGAAGAGCTGCTGCTGTCGGCCGAGTACATTCTGGCGGGCGGCAACTATGAAGTGATTCTGTGCGAGCGCGGCATCCGCAGCTTTGAAACGGCCACGCGCAACACTTTCGATGTGTCGGCCATTCCGGTGGTGAAGAAGCTGTCGCACCTGCCGATGGTGGGCGACCCGTCGCATGGCACCGGACGCCGCGACATGGTGCCCGCGATGGCGCGCGCGGCTATTGCCGCTGGCGCCGATGGCATCCTGATGGAAGTGCATCCCGACCCGGACCGCGCCATGAGCGATGGCGCGCAGACGCTCGATGAACCGCAGTTCCGCGAGCTCATGACGCAGCTGCGCGGCATCGCCACGGCGGTCGGGCGGTCCGTATAAAAGCATGCGTAACGTCGTGATTATCGGCGTGGGGCTGATCGGCGGCTCCTTCGCCCTCGCGCTGCGTGAAGCCGGGTTCGACGGCGCGATCACCGGCGTCAGTTCGCCCGCGACTATCGCCGAGGCGCTGCGGTTGGGCGTCGTCGATCGCGGCGCGCCGCTCGAAGAGGCCTGCGCCGGGGCCGATCTGATTTACCTGGCGCAGCCCATCAGCCGCATCATCGACGTGCTCTACCATCTGAACCCCTGCGTGCCGGCCGGGGCTTTGGTCACCGACGCGGGCAGCACTAAACATCGCATCGTCAGCACCGCGCAGGAGCACCTGACGCGCTGCCGTTTTCTGGGCGGACATCCGATGGCCGGCAAAGAACTACGCGGCGTGGGGGCGGCCGATGCACTGCTGTTTCGCGATCGTCCGTATGTGTTGTGTCCTTCGGATCCGGCGGAACTCGATACGGAATTTGTCGGCTGGCTCGGAAAAATCGGGGCGCGCGTGGTGGTGCTGGGCGCCGAGGAGCATGACCGGCTGGTGGCGTTCAGCTCGCATCTGGCGCAACTGGCGTCGACGGCGCTGGCCGCGACGATTCTCGAAAGCTCGCCCGAATCGACACAGGTCGCCGGGCCGGGCCTGGTGGACTCGACGCGCCTGGCGCTCAGCGGCTACGAGCTATGGCGCGACATCTTCGCCACCAACCCGGCGGCGATCACGGAGGCGCTGACGGCCTACATCGGCAAGCTGGAGCATCTGCGCGAGAACCTGCGCAACCGCGAACTCGCCGCTGAATTTGAACGCGCGGCGGGCCTGGCGCGCCAGATCCGCGGGCAGGCTGACCGGGCATGATCCTGCTGCCCGATGCCGGCGGCGAGCTCGAGCCCTATGTTCTGAGCGGCGCCAGGCCGGTGACTCCCGTGCCCGGCGGATTTGAAAGCCGCATCGCTTATGCGGCGGCGCACGTCGTGATCGATCCGCTGCGCACTGGGGACCCGCTGTCGGCGCCCGTGATTGATTTCGATGCCACGCTGGACTACCGGCGCTACCTGTGGTCGCTCGGGTTTCGCGTGGCCGAAGCCATGGACACGGCGCAGCGCGGCATGGGGCTGCACTGGGAGATGGCGCGCGAATTGATCCGGCTCACAGCGGCCGAAGCCAGCGCGATGGGAGCAGTGGTCGCGTGCGGCGCCAATACCGATCAGTCGGCAGCCACGACGTTGGACGCGGCCATCGCGGCTTATCAGGAGCAGTGCGCTTACATCGAAGGATGCGGCGCGCAGGTGATCCTGATGGCCAGCCGCGCGGTGGCGGCGACCGCGCGCGGAGCGGCGGATTACGAGCGTGTTTATCGCGCCGTGCTCTCGGGCTGTTCGCGTCCCGTGATTCTGCACTGGCTGGGCGAGGCGTTCGATCCGGCGCTGGCGGGCTACTGGGGCGGGGCCAATACTGACGAAGGCATGCGGATCTGCCTCGGGATCATCGCTGAAAATCAGCGGCACGTTGACGGCATCAAAATTTCGCTGCTCGACGCGCGGCGCGAGATCGAGATGCGCCGTCTGCTGCCGCCAGGCGTGCGCATGTATACCGGCGACGATTTTAACTATCCGCAACTGATCGAAGGCGACACCTTTGGCTACAGCGATGCGCTGCTGGGAATCTTCGACGGCATCGCGCCGGTGGCGGCGGCGGCGCTGCAGGCTCTCGATCGTGGCGATGCGGCCCGTTATGACGAATTGCTGGGCCCGACCGTGCCGCTGTCGCGCCACATCTTTCAGGCGCCGACGTTTTTTTATAAGACCGGCATTGTCTTTTTGGCTTATCTGAACGGCCACCAGAACCACTTCCGCATGCTGGGCGGGCAGGAGAGCATGCGCTCCATCGCGCATCTGGCGGAGCTGTTCCGGCTGGCGGATCAGGCCGGGCTGCTGCCCGATACGGATCTGGCGATGGATCGGATGCGGCGTGTGCTGGCCTTGGCGGGAGTCGCCTGAAGATTGGTTGAAGAGGGCCTTGCGGGTTCTCCCAAAAACACACTTTCGGCCCGCGGCGTACGCAGGGTCGAAAAAACTCCACCTAATGGCTCCTTTCGGTACGTGGGGCGGGCGTTCAGCCTGCGGAGGGCTTTCAGCCAGACTGCACCGCAAGGAGCTGATGGCCGCCTTGTGGGTGTTCTTGAGGATTGTCGGGCTGAAGCCC
>DOZZ01000204.1:10000-17997 GCA_003517725.1 Bryobacterales bacterium
CGCTAAAGACGTGCCCCACGAAAAACCAGGTGACTGCGGGATAGCATTTTTCATGAGCTTGCGTGGGGCCCTCGGCCCTGAGGGACAGCCCACAAACGGCGATGGGACGCGCCACATCGAGCTCTGCCCTCAGCGAACGGTGCGGCTTGCACTCGGATGGTTTTTGCACATGGATTCCCCGGAAATACGCTATTTTGCGATGGCTAGCGTCATGGCGGTGCTTTCGCCGGAATGTAGTTCTACTGTTTTGCTGGCGCGCTGGCCATCCTTTTGCACCGCTATGGCGTGGTTGCCGGGCGTGAGCGTCAGCTGTGCCGGGGTCTGCTGACCCTGCTTTTTGCCGTCGATGTAGACGTCGGCCGGCGAAGGTGTGCTGGTGAGCGTCAGCGTGCTCATCTGGCGGTGCAGCGTAATTAGAGGCACGTCGAGCGCGGCGTCGCCGACGCGGATCTGGCGCTGCTCCGGACCCATCTCGACCATGGTGACCGCCAGCCGGTGCGTGCCGGCGTAAGCATGCAGCATGCAGGGCGTGGTGCAGGCGTTCTCGGCGCTGGCGTCGAGCGTGGCGGTCGCGCCCTGCGGATTGGTCGCGACCCAAACGTCCTGCAGCTTGCCGCCCGGCTTCGGGGCGCTCTCGTCAGTGGGCCGCGATTCATCGGCCGGGGCGGGCATGCTGGAGTCAATCGGCGGCGGCATGGGGCTGGGGCGCGGACCGGCGGCCGGTAGCGTGCGCGGCTCCGGAACTGCCGCCGTCGTGGGCCGCACGATGCCGCTTTGCTCCATTTGCCAGCGCAATAAAGCCAGGGCGCCGACCAGCATGGCGCACACCGCAACGATCGGAAAAGTGCGGCGCCGCTTGCGTGGCGGTGGGGCCTCGGCGACGGCCGGCTTGGCTGTTTTAGTTTTGGGCCGCGTCCGGCGCGCGGAAGCCGACGGCAGTGGCGGCGCCGATTCCATGGTGGTCGGCAGCGCCTGGCTCGCGCCGGGCTTCAGCGCCCGCCAGCCCTGTGTGGCGGCGCAGGCCCGCTCCAATGCCTCGATGAAGGCGCCGCAATCGGGGTAACGCGCGTCCGGCTTTTTAGACAACGCTTTGCGCAGCACGGCATCGATCGCGGCCCCTAGCGTGGGGTTGATGCGCTGCGGCGGCGCCGGCTCCTCGGCCACGATTTTGTAGACCACGGTGGTCAGGTGCTCGCCGGTAAAGGGGCGTTCGCCGGTAAGGATTTCGTAGCCGATCACGCCCAACGAAAACTGGTCGGAGCGGCCCGTGATGGTCTCGCCGCGCACCTGCTCGGGCGACATGTAGTTGGGCGTTCCGACGATGGTGCCGGTCTTGGTGTGGCTCTCATTCGCGGTGATCTTGGCGATGCCGAAATCGGCGATCTTGGCTTGCCCGGCGTCGTCCAGCATCAGGTTGGCGGGCTTGACGTCGCGATGGACGATGCCTTTGCGGTGCGCGAAGTCGAGCGCCGCGGCGGTCTGGCGCAGAATGCCGAAGATGCGCTGCGGCGCGAGCGCCGGGCCCTGGCCCAGCACCCGCTCGAGGGTCTGGCCGTGGACATATTCCATGGCGATGAAAGCCACGCCGTCTTCTTCGCCCATGTCGTAAATGGTGACGATATGGGGGTGCGAGAGCATGCCCGCCGAACGGGCCTCGCGGAACAGGCGCTCGCGCTGGCGGGAGCGCTCGGCCGCGTCGTCGATTTCGCGGAGCTTGATGGTTTTGATGGCCACTTTGCGGCCAATGGTGGGATCGGTCGCGAGGTATACGACGCCCATCGCGCCGCGCCCGAGCTCCTTGTTGATTTTGTATCGCCCGATGCGATCCATTGGGCTTATCTTAGCGTGGGGCTGGATTTAGCTCGTGGGGGATGGAACGATTCAGCGCTGGCCGGCCGACAGCATGATGGCGCCTTGCGGGCCGCGGAAGACGACCTCGTAGACGGCATCCTTCTTTTTCGAGCTGATCGGGAAATACAGATAGCCGGCGACCGGATAGGCGGTCGGGCCGTCGGGCAGTTCCAGATCCACCAGGTCCGCTTTGGTTACCTGACGGCCACTAACTGGCGGTTGCGGACCGCCCAGGCCCACTCCCACGCCGGCGCCGCTGTAGACACCGCCTCCGCGCCGGCGACCGGTGGCGGGATCATAGCCGCCGCCGGTCTCGTAACCAATCGAAGCTTCCGGATAGATACCCACATTGCGGCCGGCGCCGGCTCGCTGCCTGCTGTCGGGCAGCCGCTCACTGTAGGCAACCTGGCCCGTGCCTTTGTTGCGCAGCGAGAAATCGGCATGGTTGACTTCGATACTGGAGTGGTTCCGGGGATAGAGCGCGACTTCCAACACCACGTAGCGCCGGGCGATCTCGGGCGACAGGCGCTGCTTGACGACCATCTCGGGCAGCAGCGTCACGCCCAGATCGAAGTTGTCGGTCGAGGCAGTGCTGCGGTAGAGCCGCACATCGTTACGGGGCGGTATGCCCGCGGCCAGCGTCCCGGCGAGAAGCAAAAACAGTGGAAATTTAAAGCGCATGTGGTCCTGGCAATCGCCCCTTAAGAATAGCCAACGCGGGCGGCCCGCGGAGGGTTTCACCGGGATTGGGGCGGCTTTGAGATGGCGCGCTCAAGCACTTACGGCGGTGACGTGCCGCTCGCTCGGGCCGCGGTCATTATGCTTGCCGCAGAATGCTTAGACTCCGCGCTGGTTGTAGCTTCCTTTTCTGTAGCATGATGGCCGCGCAGGCGCCCGGTCCGTTCGAACTTGCGGGCGACCAACGGAGCGCCGAAGAGCAGGCCATCGTCCATCGCCGCGCCGTCGAGTTCGAAACCTGGCGTATGGTGCAGCGCTGCAATGCTTTCGCCAGCGCCTGGAACGCGTTTCTCGCCGAATATTCCGCGCAAGGCACGCTCAATGTGAAGAAGGCCCGGGCTGCGGTGAACGCCTGGCGCAAAATCGAGTCCGCGCTCCCCCGTTAACATTCCAAGGCGGTTTGTGCTGCATCATGGAAGCCATGGGGAGAATCCTGGACGGCGCCCACATTCGCGATCAGATTAAGGCCGAGTGCGCGCCGCGCGTGGCTCAGTTTCTTCAGCGTTGCGGCCGGCCGCCGGGGCTTAGCGTGGTGCTGGCCGGCAACAACCAGGCATCCCAGGTTTACGTACGCAGCAAAACCCGCACGGCCGCGGAGCTGGGCATGTATAGCGAAACTCTGACGCCGCCGGCATCGGTTAGCACGGAGGAGCTGCTGGAGCTAATCCGCGAGCTCAACGCGCGGCCTGAGATTGACGGCATTCTGGTGCAACTGCCCCTGCCGCCGCAGGTGGACACGCAGGCCATTCTGCAGGCAGTTTCGCCGCTGAAGGACGTGGACGGTTTCCACCCGGTGAACGCCGGGAACCTGATGGCCAATCGCCCCGGCCCCCGGCCCTGCACGCCGGCCGGGATCATGGAGATGCTGCGGCGTTCGGGCATTGCTGTCGCGCGCCAAAAGGCGGTGGTGGTGGGGCGCAGCGACATCGTGGGCAAGCCCATGGCGCTGCTGCTTTTACACGCGGATGCCACGGTCACGATCTGTCACACTAAAACGCCCGACCTGCCGGCGGTATGCCGCGAAGCCGACATTCTGGTGGCCGCCATCGGCCGTCCCGCTTTTGTGACCGCCGAGCACATACGCCCCGGCGCGACCGTGATTGACGTGGGCATCAATCGGCTCACCGAGAGGTCCGAAGCCGAACGCATTTTTCAACGCGATCCGGCGAAACTGGCGGCTTTTGACCAGAAAGGCAGCCTGTTGGTGGGCGACGTGGACCCGCTGGCGATGGCCGAGCGCGCCGGCGCCTGGACCCCGGTGCCCGGCGGCGTGGGGCCGCTGACCATTGCCATGCTGATGGCCAATACCATCGATTGCGCCGAACACCGCACCGCATGTTAAACGTGGGTCTAACGGGCGGCCTGGGCTGTGGCAAAAGCTTCGTGGCGGCGGAGCTGCTGCGGCTCGGCTGCCATCTGATCGAGACCGATCGCCTCGGCCACCAGGTACTGGCGCCGGGTGGCGAAGCGTACGAGGACGTGGTCCGCGAATTTGCGCCCAGGCTTCTGCCCGACGGCTCAATTGACCGCGCCGCCTTGGCCGCCCAAGTCTTCGATTATCCGGATCGCCTGCATCGTTTGAATGCGCTGGTGCATCCACCGGTCAAAGCGCGGGAACAAGCCTGGCTCGATGCGGTCGCGGCCGAAGACCCGCGTGGTATCGCGGTGGTGGAGGCAGCCATCCTGGTGGAGACCGGGACATATCGGAACTACGACCGTCTGATCGTCGTAGTGTGTAATGAGGTTGTCCAGCTGCAGCGCGCCCTAGCCCGCCATGGCGCTACCCTAAAAGGTGTGCAGGCCCGGCTCAGCCGGCAAATGCCCCTCATGGAAAAACAGAAATTCGCTCATTACGTTATCGATAGTTCCGGCGCCCCGGAAGACACCCGGCGGCAGGCCGGCGAAGTGTACGCCGCGCTGCGTCGGGAGGCGGAGAACCAGCCGCTGTGAAAGCCCGCATCTTATTACTAGTCATATTCTTGACGGTCAGCTTTTGGTACGCGACGTCGAAAGCCAACTGGCGCGTGGCACGCCTGTTGCACCCTATCGGCGATACCGGGCGTATGTGGTCGGAGCCGATCGAGACGCGCGCCGCCGGCTACTCCAGCGACGAGAACAATAACATCGAGATCTACAAAACGGCGCACCAGGCCACGGTGAACATCACCAGCATCGTCTACACCGAGGATTTCTTCTTTCGCGTGTATCCGTCGGAGGGCAGCGGGTCGGGCTTCCTGATCAATGCCGATGGCCAGATCCTGACCAACCGGCACGTGGTGCGCGGCAGCAACAAGCTGACCGTCACGCTGGCCGATCATAAACAGTATGCGGCGCGGGTGCTGGGCATGGACTCGCAAAATGACCTGGCGCTGATCCAGATCAGCGCCAGCCGCAAGCTGCCGTTTTTGCGGCTGGGCTCGGCCGAGAATCTGCAGGTGGGCCAGAAGGTGCTGGCCATCGGCAACCCGTTTGGGCTGCAAGGTACGCTCACGACGGGCGTGGTCAGTTCGCTGGGGCGCTCGCTGCGCTCGGAGAACGGCACGCTCGAAAACATGATCCAGACGGATGCCGCTATCAACCCGGGCAACAGCGGCGGCCCGCTGCTCGATTCGAAAGGCGACGTGATCGGCATCAACACCGCCATCTACGGCGCGCAGACCGCCGACGGGCAGGGCGGCAGCATCGGCATCGGATTCGCCATGCCGATCACGCGCGCCAAGGCCATGCTCGAAGATTTCCGCACGCGCGGCTTCGTCTCGCGCCCGTTCCTCGGCATCGAGGCGCTGCCGGTGCGCGGCGATCTGGCCGAAGAGCTGGGCTATAACGCGGCCGGAGGCCTGCTGATCCAGCGCGTGCAGCGCGGCAGCGCCGCCGAACAGGCCGGTCTGCACGGACCCACGCGCGTGGTCTACGTGGGCAACTACCAGCTGGGCATCGGCGGCGACCTGATCGTCGCCATCGACGACCGGCCGGTGGGCTCCGACGACACCATACAAAAAGTGCTGGCCATGAAACATGCGGGCGACATTATGCGCCTTACTATTCTGCGCAACGGCAATACCCAGACAATTCCAGTCAAACTGGGCGCCGCGCCGCCAGAGACGCAGTAGCGGGAAACCGATTAAGGATGACAAGATTGACAAAACACGCCGCGTGGCTTTTAGCGGTACTGATTGTGGCGGGTTGTTCCCGGGATAGCCATCCATCGGCCCAGGCCGCCGGTGCGCCCGAAATAGCGGTACGCACGGCGAAGGCCCGGCAAGCCGACGTGCCACTCGAGATCTATGCCATCGGCAACGTGGAGGCAGTCTCGTCGGTGGACGTGAAGCCGCGCCTCACCGGCCAACTCTTAAAGGTCTATTTTCAGGAAGGCCAGGACGTCGCCCGCGGCAGTCTGATGTTCGAGATGGATCCCGAGCCGCTGAATCGTCAGATTACCGAGATCGAGGCTAATATTGCGCGCGATAGCGCCAATGAGAAACAGGCCGTCGCCACCATCGCGCGGGACCAGGCCACGTTGCGCAATGCCCAATCGGTTGCCGACCGCGGGACGAAGCTTGCCAAGGAAGGCATTTTTTCGCGCGAGCAGTCCGAACAAGTGAACTCGGCCGCGGAGGCCGCCAAAGCTGCGATCGATGCCGACCAGGCGGCGCTGCAAAGCGCGCAGGCGGCGCTCAACGCTGACCAAGCCCGGCTTTCGGCGACACGCCTGCAGTTAAGTTACACACAGATCCTGGCGCCCATCTCCGGCCGGGCCGGCGCGGTGCCGGTGAAGGCCGGCAACATCGCCAAGGAGAATGAGACCACGCTGGTCACGCTGCTGCAGATCAGCCCGGTTTACGTGACCTTCTCGGTGCCCGAGAACGCGTTGGCGCAGATCCGGGAGTTCACCAAACACCAGCCCCTGAGTGTTACGGCGGCGCCGGCCAACGGCGCGGCCAGCACCGGCGTGCTGCGCTTTATCGACAGCGCCGTGGATGCCACCACCGGCACCATCAAGCTGAAAGCCTCGTTCAACAACGCCGCGCGCAATCTGTGGCCGGGCCAGTTTGTAAATGTTCAGGCGCAGCTCAGCATGGAACATGACCGCATTTTGATTCCATCGCAGACGGTGCAGACCGGTCCCAATGGGAAATACGTGTGGCTGATGCAGCCCGACCACACCGTCACCATGCGGCCGGTGGAAGTGCTGCGCAATTTCAACCAGCCGGGCAGCCCGGAATTGGCGGTGATTGGCGGCGGCCTGCAGGCCGGCGATGACGTCGTGGTGGAAGGCCAGAGCCGGCTGATGCCGGGCGCGCGTGTGCACGTCATGGCCTAAGTATGCAGATCACTGATTTTTTTATTCGCCGCGCCGTCACCACCACCTTGCTGATGGCGGCCATTCTGGCCTTCGGTCTGCTAAGCTACACCACGCTCCCAGTCAGCGACTTGCCCGCCGTCGAATACCCGACCATCCAGGTGAATGCGGCGCTGCCCGGCGCCAACCCCGACACCATGGCGTCGTCGGTAGCGACGCCGCTCGAAAAGGAATTTTCAAACATCGCGGGCGTCGTCAGCATGTCGTCGTCGAGTTCGCTCGGCAGCACCGGCGTCACGCTGCAGTTCGATCTGAGCCGCAATATCGACGGCGCGGCGCAGGATGTCCAGGCGGCCATCTCGCGCGCCAGCGGCAGCCTGCCCTCGAATATGCCGGCGCCGCCCTCCTATTCCAAGGTCAATCCGGCGGCGAGGGCCGTGCTTTATATCGGCGCGCGCTCCGACACGATGACCCTGGCCGCGCTCGATGAATATGCCGAAACGCTGCTCGCCCGCCGCATTTCGATGGTCAGCGGCGTGGCCGAGGTGCGCGTCTTCGGCTCGAAGAAATACGCGGTGCGCATACAGGCCGACCCCAACCGCCTGGCCTCGCGCCAAATCGGCCTGGAGGAAATTCGCGACGCGCTGAGCCATGGCAACGTGGATCTGCCGGCCGGTTCGCTCTACGGCTTCACCAAGGCCTACACCGTCCAATCCAACAGCCAGCTCACCAGCGCGCAGCAGTTCGCGCCCATGATCGTGGCCTATCGCAATGGCAATCCGGTGCGCCTCGAAGAAGTCGCGCGCGTGACGGATAGCGTCACCACCGACAAATCCGAGTTCCGCGTCAATGATCGGCTCGCCATGGTGCTGGCAGTGCAAAAGCAGCCCGGCACCAACACGGTCGCGGTGGTGGACGGCATCAAGAGCCTGCTGCCCTCACTACGCCAGAACATGCCCGCCGGCATCTCGCTCGATGTGATTTTCGACGCGTCGCAGAATATCCGGCAATCCATCGCGGACGTCAAGTTCACGCTGCTGCTGACCATCGCGCTGGTGATTCTGGTGATCTTCTTCTTCCTGCGCAACGTCTCGGCGACGCTGATTCC
>DOZZ01000204.1:18040-20236 GCA_003517725.1 Bryobacterales bacterium
CACATGGAGATGGGCAAGCCCCGGCTGCAGGCTGCCTACGAAGGCGCGCGCGAGGTGGGTTTCACCATCGTCTCGATGACCATCTCGCTGGTGGCGGTCTTCATTCCGGTACTCTTCCTCGAAGGCATTATCGGGCGCATCCTGCGCGAGTTCTCGATCACCATCGCGGTCGCGGTGCTGATCTCGGGCTTGATCTCGCTGACGCTGACGCCGATGCTGTGCAGCCGTTTCCTGCGGCACGAAACCACCCACGGCAGCCGTTTTTATCGCTGGTCGGAAAAATTTTTCGTGGGGCTGAACGAGTTTTACCGCCGCACGCTGGTGTTCGTCCTGCGCCACCGTCCGGCCACGCTGGGCGTGAGCCTGGCCATCACCGTCGGCACGGTTTACTTCTTCATCGTGATGCCGAAAAGCTTCCTGCCCCAGGTTGACACCGGTTTCATCATGGGCGGCACGGAAGCCGGGGAAGACACGTCCTTCGAACATATGGTGAAGCTGCAGCGCCAGGCCGCGGCCGTGGTCAAGAACAACCCCTGGGTCGAGAGCTTTGGGAATGGCACGGGCGGCTTCGGCAATCAGAACACGGGCTTCTTCTTCATTCACCTGAAAAGCGACCCGCATCGTCCGCGTGCCAGCCAGATCATCGCGCAAATGCAGCAACAGTTCGCGCGCATCCCCGGGCTTACGGTTTTTCTGCAGACTCCGCCGCTCATCACGCTGGGGCAAAATGAAGGGCGCAGCCAGTACTCGGTCGCGCTGCAGGACGCCGAGACCAGCACGCTGTTCAAATGGGCGCCGGTGCTGGAGCAGAAGCTGCGCGCTCTGCCCGAGCTGACCGACGTCTTCAGCGATCTGCGCCTGGCCAGCCCGCGCCTGAACGTCGACATCGACCGCGACCGCGCGCTGGCGCTGGGCGTCACGCCGGAACAGATCGCCAACACGCTCTACACGGCTTACGGCAGCCGCCGCGTTTCGACCATCACGGCCGCGTCCAATCAGTACGACGTGATCCTGGAGGTAGCGCCCGAGTTCCAGCGCGATCCGGCGGCGCTGTCGAAGCTCTACATTCGCTCGAACACCTCCAAGCTGGTGCCCCTGTCGGATGTGACGCGCCTGAAGGAAGGCGTGGCGCCGCTCGCGGTGAACCATATCGGGCAACTGCCCGCCGTGAACTTCCAGTTCAATCTGAAGCCGGGCGTGGCGTTGAGCCAGGCCACGTCGAAGATTGAAGACGCGGCGCGACAGATCGGTTTGCCCGATACCTCCACCTTCACGTTTCAGGGCAGCGCGCAGGCGTTTCAGAATTCACTGCGCGGGCTGACTATTTTGCTGCTTATCGCGGTGGTGGTGATTTACCTGGTGCTGGGCGTTCTATACGAAAGCTTCATTCACCCGATCACCATTCTTTCGGGGCTGCCATCGGCCGGCCTGGGCGCGCTGCTGACGCTGCTGCTGTTCGGCGAGGACCTGAACCTCTATTCGTTCGTCGGCATCATCCTGCTGATCGGCATCGTCAAGAAGAACGCGATCATGATGATCGATTTCGCGATCGCGGCGCAGCGCAAGGAAGGCAAGAACCCGTTCGACGCCATTGTGGAAGGCTGCCTGCAACGTTTTCGGCCGATCATGATGACGACCATGGCGGCGCTGCTCGGTACACTGCCGATCGCCATCGGCGCGGGAGCGGGCGGCGAGGCACGGCGTCCTCTGGGGCTGGCGGTGGTAGGCGGACTACTGGTCTCGCAGGTGCTGACGCTCTACATTACACCGGTGATTTATCTCTACCTGGAGCGCTTCGTAGCCGGACGCAAGCGGCTGGCCGAGAGCGCGCCAGAGTTGCAACCGGCGGCAACGCCTTAGGTTGCCACGCCCAGTTTCTGAAGGCCTAATGGTCCCGGCCGATGGCCAGCACGAAGTAGAGCGCCGTCGACTGGCCGGCGTTGCTCCAGCCGTGCTCCTCGTTAGCCGCGATGTAAGCCGATGACCCCGGACCTATGCGCGTGGTCTTGCCGTTGATCATCACGTCCAGCGTGCCTTGGTGGAGCATGATCATCTCGTTGTGCGCATGATGATGCGGCGGATGCGGCGCTTCGCCCGGCGCGAGTTCGGTGAGGTGCACCTCGATGGGGCAGCCCGCGTCGGTCGCGCCGGCCAGCACGGGCCTGGTCTTGCCCTTCTTCGCCAGCGACTCGAAGG
>DOZZ01000204.1:20435-22510 GCA_003517725.1 Bryobacterales bacterium
TCGATGGTCTTGCAGGGGCGCTCTTCCGCCGTGCGTCCGTATAGAAAACCTTTCTTCACGCCCCCTCCGAAGAGCAACACGCTGCCGGCGTCGGTGAAGTGGCGGTGCATGCCGTAATTCTTGGTGCTGGTGATAATGTCCGGCACGGTCACCTGGTCTTTGACGCGGTTGCCGGGTTTGCCCTCCATCACCATGTCGCGCCCAAACTCGCTGGCAACCACGATCAGCGTGCGGTTCAACAGTCCGCGCTCTTCCAGATCCAGCACCAATTGCGAGATGGGCGCGTCGATTTGCGCCTTCATGCCGATCGCGCGCTCGTGGCCGTTCTCATGCGTGTCCCAGTTCTTGAACGGGATGTACTCGGTGGTGACTTCGACAAAGCGCGCGCCCGCCTCGGTCAGGCGGCGCGCCAGCAGACAGCCCAGTCCGAAACGGCCGGTGTTGTAAGTGTCGTAGCTTTTCTTGGGTTCGAGCGACAGGTCGAAGGCTTTGGCCGAGGGCGAGGTTAGCAGCCGGTGCGCCGATTCGATGGAGCGCATCAAAGCTTCTTTCTGGAAATCGCCGCCGAACTGCGTAATGGGGCTGGCCGCGGCCAGTTGCTGGAACAACTGCTGGCGGCGCGCGAAACGGGCGTCGCTCATTTCAGATGGCGGGCGCACGCTGGCGGCCGCGTCGCGCGGATCGGTGATCAGGAACGGGCCGTTGTCGGTGCCCAGAAAGCCCGCCGAGTGGAAGGCCTTGACGCCGGCGCTCTCGCCGCCAATCTCAAGGTTCTGGCCGATGTCGATGAAAGCCGGCAAATCCGTATTTCTCGGGCCCAGCGTTTTGGAAATCACGGCGCCCAGGTGCGGCATCGCCACCGTCTGCGGCGGCGCGTAGCCGGTGTGCCACTGGTATTGATGGCGCGAGTGCAGGATGAAGCCCAGGTCTCCGCCGCGATACGACCGGATCAAGGTCCCGCGATCCATCACGCGCCCGATGCGCTCCAGGCCTTCGGAAAACTTGATGTTGTCAACCGCCGTGTCGATCGGTTTGAACGTGCTGAGCACGTCATTCGATTTCAGGCCGCTATGGTATTCCGAGTAGCGCTTGGGGTCGAACGTCTCGGTTTGCGCCATGCCGCCCGCCATCCACAGCAGGATCACGGTGTCGGCCGTGGCATTCAGTTTCTCCGGCGCGGCTTGCAGCAAAGGCGCGCGGCCGGTCAGCGCGGCCAGTGTCGCGGCGCCCGTGGCGCCCAGGAAACCTCGCCGCGAGACGGCGGCTAGCGCGCGTTTTTCTTCAGAGTTCATGGTGTGTCCTTATAGAATCAGTTGGAATTCCGGCAGCATGGCTACCGACCAGATCAAGTCCGCCAGTCCGTTCGGCGAGATGGCGCCGGCGTGTGCCGGATCGGCTAGATACGCGCTAGCCAGCGTGCGTTCCCGCTCGGTCGGCGCGCGGCCCAGCGAGAAGGTGAAGACGCGGTCGATCATCTGGTCGCGCGAGAGCGCGCCGGTGGGCGCCGATACCGGCAGTTCGGGCGCGACTTTCACCAGCCGCTCGAAATCGGGCTTGGTGTTGAAGACGAAGAACCGCACCGAGGGGCTGATATCGCTCTGCAGGCAGGCCTGCTCCAGGCCCGCGCTGGCCTGCAGCCGCGTAAAGCCGCGGCCCGCGATGTTGTACACAATCTCCGAGGTCAAAGCGGTTCGGATGCCGGAGTCGAACGCCGCGCCTTTCATCTGCACCGGGCCGCCGTCGGTCACCGCTTTCGTCGCGGTTATGGGCTTTAGCGACGCCAGCGGCACCTCGCCGCCAGGTCCCGTCAGTTTGGCCGCGGCCCACACCGGCAGCACGCGCTCGGGCGAGTACGAGCCGTTGTCGCTGACCACCAGATGCAATTCTTTGACGCCGGTAATGTCGACATCCACCGGAACCACATGATCGCTGAGCGGCCCCGAATCATACAGATTCTCGGGCGCCGCGGGCATCTGCCCGAGCATGCGCCGCGCGCCGTTATGCAGCATGCGCGTTAGCGTTTCGCCGTTCACCAGTTCCAGCATCTGCAGCGTGGTCGCGCTCTGGTCGCGCTC
>DOZZ01000204.1:22681-23111 GCA_003517725.1 Bryobacterales bacterium
GTTCTCGCCGGTGCGCGCCACGGCGGGCAGCTGGTACGCGCGCGACGTCATGATGATGCGGATCAGGTGCTTCAGGTCGTACTGATGTTCCACCAGGTCGGCCGCCAGCCAGTCGAGCAGCTGCGGATCCCATGGCTCGGCGTCCATGTCGTCCACCTGTTCCACGATGCCGCGGCCCATCAGTCGCGCCCAGATGCGATTGACCACGGTGCGCGGAGTGCGGCCGTTGCGCGGGTCGGTGAACATGCGCGCCACCGCGGCGCGGCGCTCGGCCAGCGATTGCGGAGGCTCGGGCAGATCCAGCGTGGGGTACAGAAAGCGCGCGGCGGTCTGCTGGCCGGTCTTGATGTCGCAGCGCACCAGCTCAAGCTTGGGCTCCTCGGCGAAGAAGGCGGCCAGGCCGTAGGCGTCTTTCAGCTTCCACTTGCTG
>DOZZ01000074.1:0-4186 GCA_003517725.1 Bryobacterales bacterium
GGTCCGGCGCCGCGTTCGGCGGTCCAACAAACTACTGACAGAGCCGGCCATCGCCCGCGCAGAAAGGCCAGCGCCCTAGCGCACAGCTTCCACGCATGCGGTTCGATCACGATCGACGCGCACTGCGCCGCCAGTTCGGGCGACGGTGCGGCGCGCGACATCAGCCAGATCGGCAGGCAGTCGTTGGCGGCTACCAGGTGCCGGATGATGTGGTCCGCGTTGGCCGCCGACGTGGCGAACACGAGGTAGCCTTTTTCGCGCCGGCCGCCGGCCAGCCGCTTTAACAGTTGCTTCATCGCTAATGGAACGTAATGGTCGAGAGTTCGCCGTCGGTGGCCGCGCGGGCATCGGGCTTGCGCATATATTCAACGGCGATGCGCTGGCCTTTGGCGGGCCCGCAGGTCAGAACGCCGGGTCCGAATTGCCGCCGGTCGGCCACTCGCAAACGCAAAGTTTGGCCATCGCCGGTCGCGACCACCAGGCGCGTGGTTTTAGCGGTGCAATCGACACGGACGAGGGTTCCTTCGGCCTGGGTATTGTTCTTGGCGTCATCCCACCAGGGGATCGCGTTTTTTTCGACGTCGGGGGCGGCGCGGTTGCCGCGGGCCTCGGCGGCGTGCAAGTCGCTCAACGCCTTCGCCTTCAGTCGATCGAGCGCGCGCTGCTTTTCTTCCGCGATGCGCTGGCGTTCGGATTCCTCGTAGTCGAGACGCTGGGTCTCGATCGCCATGCGCGCCTGGTGCAGGCGCTCGCGCTCCGCATTGGTGGTGGCGGCTTGTTCCGCGGCGGTCCAGGAGCGGGCCGCGTCGGCAAAGCTTTTCTGCTCCGCCTGCCAACGGGCCAGGGCCTCCCAATAGCGCGCCTCCTGGGGCGCCAAGCGCGCGGCGGCCTGCAATTCGGTGGTGCGGCGCTCGGGGTCCGAGGCTTTCTGGCCCAACAGATAATGGGCCTCGGCCAGTTGCGGGTTCAGCTTCAGCGCGTCATCCAGGGCTTCGCGCGCCGGTGCGGGATTCTTTTCGAGACGTGCGTACTGCACCAGCGCGGCGGCGTTGTGGCTGCCCGCCGCTACGGCCTGCTTCAGATAATCGCGCGCGGCCGCGAGGTCGCCGTCGCGCAGCGCCAGCAGGCCCAGTCCTTCGTCGGCTTCGGCCACATGGTGATGCGCATTCAGCATTTGGCGGTAGAGCCCGGCCGAGTGCGAGTTGAGCAGGTCGGCCTGGGCCAGGGTCGCGTCTTCCGGGGCAACGTTCTTGACGTAAAAATCGCGGTCGGGACTGATGGCCGCGCTGGGTGCGTCGGCGGCGGCGAACTTACCGGCTTTCCAGTACTGGTCGACTTCGCGCTCCATTTCAGCCGAGGGGCGGCCATACGCGTTGGACCAGGCGGCTTCCGGAGTTACGCCGCGCTGCAGGTTGTAGAAGAGCACGCGCATGCGGCCGGCGTAATCCGGCGTGGTGGCGAGCATGTGGACGCGAGCCCAGTCGCGGGTGCGCTCGGCGGCCGGCGGCGGGTCGCCCCAGATGACCTTCGCGCCTTCCACGCGCAGCGTTGAGAGAAACGTCTCAAGCCCTTTCTCGTATGCCTCGGGCAGGCGCCCGGTGTTGGCGGCGAGCAACCGGCGGGTGAGCTGTTCCAACGCGGCGCGCGGTAGGGCGGCGTCCGCGGCGAGCGCCAGCATGGGCCGCTCGCGGCCGTCCACAATGCCGGGCACGGCGCCGGCCGCTTCCAGATTCGACGCGTCGCGAAATAGCAGGACCTGCAGCGGGGGATTCCACTTCAAGTCCGTGCCCGTGATGGAGCCCAGCACAAAACGAAACTGCTCCAACTGTCCGAGTGTATGGAGCGTGGCTTTGGCGGGCGCTTCGCTGTAAATCTGAAAGGCTTGGCCGCGGGATACGCTCCAGTGGTTCTGAGCCGCAAGAAGGGCCGGGAAGACAAGCACCAGAACACTGCGCCGCATGGCTGCTGCCAGTTTGGCACAAGCCTGCGTTAGGATGAACGTCATCTATTTATGAGCGCCGTTCGCCGCTTTGGACAGGTACTGGGCCTGCGCCCCGAACATGAAGCCAAGTACATTCGCTACCACGCCGCGGTGTGGCCCGAGGTGCTGGAGCTGATTCGGGATTGCCACATCCGGAACTATTCGATTTTTTTGAAAGATCATCGGCTGTTCGCCTATTTCGAATACACGGGGAGCGATTACGAGGCGGATATGGCGCGCATGGCGGGGGACCGGCGCATGCAGGAGTGGTGGGCCATCATGGAGCCGATGCAGGAGCCGCTCGCGACGAGGCAGGCGGGGGAGTGGTGGTCGCGCATGGAAGAGGTCTTTCATACGGACTAGCGGTTTTCACACGCTTTCACCGTTATTCCGCGCCACACGGAGTTGTTGTGCGGGCATTTTGCGCGATTTTTTTAGATGAAGGGCTACGTCGATGCGATCCGGTCTGCGTTCAAAGCTTCACGAAAAATGATACGTGTTGGCCTTGTCGTCCCACAGTACTTTTTTGCCATTCTTGAAACTTAGCGTCGCCAGGTGGCCTGAGATGGCCGCCTGCTGCCCCACCGGTGGCGGCGCGATGGGCTTTTCGTTGCCGCGCACGGACTCGATGAAGTTTTTGATGTGCGGCACAATGCCGTCCTGCTCGCCGAAATCCTTGGGCCCGTTCAAGTGCACCTCGGGACGGTCTTTGACGGCCGGATCGCCGTGCGGTTCGGGATAGAAATAGAGATCCTTGCGGCTGATCACTTCGATGGTGCCGTTGTTGCCCATGAACTGCTCGCCGTAGCCGTAGTGGTCGTTGCCGAAGTAGCAGCTATAGTTGATCTCGAAGTTGTCCGGATATTCATACACGGCGCCGAACGTGTCGGGCACGTCGCGATCGTCGTCTTGCAGCCAGCGGTAACGGCCACCTGAAGCGACGCAACTTGATGGCGTGGTCTTGCCCAAAACGAAGTTGGTGATGTCGGTCTGGTGCACCAACAGGTCGGTCGAGATGCCGCCCGAATAATCCCAGTAGAGCCGCCACTGGTAGTAGCGCTGCAGGTTGAAGGCGCGTTTGGGCGCGGGTCCCAGAAACTTGTCCCAGTCGGTGTTCGAAGGGTTCGCGTCGGGCGGAATGTCGTAGCGCCAGGCGGGTTTGTTATTGGGCGAGTTGCGGTACCAGAAGGCGCGCGTGAAATGGCAGTCGCCGATCATGCCGGCCTGCACCATCTCCTTGGCCTTCTTATAGAGCGACGAGCTGCGGTTTTGCGTGCCGACCTGCACCACTTTGCCCGACTTCTCCCAGGCATGCACCATCTCGAAGCCCTGCTCGATGGTGTGCGCCAGCGGTTTTTCAACGTAGATGTTTTTGCCCGCCGCGATGGCCGCCATGAACATCGGATGGTGCAGATGTTCGGGCGTCATGATGAAAACCGTGTCGATCGACTTATCGTCCAGAATCTTGCGGTAGTCGTTGTAGGCGTCGGGCGTATTGCCGCCCAGCGTCTGCACGCGGTCTTTGCCCTTCGCCAGGTTACCGGTGTACGTGTCGCAGACGGCCTTCACCTGCACATGCTCTTTGTTGCCCTTGTACATCTGCTCCATGCAGAAGTAGCCGCGCGAACCGACACCAATCCAGCCGATGTTGACTCGATCGTTGGCGCCCATCACGCGGCTGGCGCTGGCGGCGGTCAGGGCCGCGGCGGTGGCGGACTTCTTCAGGAAATCTCTTCGGTGCAAATCTTCAGGCATGCTCGCAACTCCGGCCAGTATTCTATCGAAGATCGAGCGGCAGGTATTGGCCGCCCTGTTGATCGCCCTGACGCGTTCCGAGTTGAATGGCCCGCAGCGGCCCCGACGGCGGCACTGTCACTTCCACGTAGAGGTCCGGCCGGCGCGAGGGATCGGCCGCATGTTCCGGAATGTAGAAGGGCACGATTTCGTTGCGCCCGGGCATCTGCACGCGCAGTAACAGATAGCGCCCGCGCGTCAGTGATTCGGGGTCGACCGCAGCGGCTTTCGCCCAGACCCGCGGATAGCGCGCGCGGTCCCACTGGCATTTGGCCGCGATGCCGGCCAGCATGCCAAGCTGCGCCACCACGATCACCAGGCTCGCGAAGCGCTTCGATCCGAGCCAGTGTCTCATAGGGCTGCCGTTAACCGCCGCCGCAGCCGTTCCAGCAGCCAGCCGCCGCCCAGCAG
>DOZZ01000074.1:4303-4753 GCA_003517725.1 Bryobacterales bacterium
CGCCCAGCAGGATCAGGCTCACCGAACGGCCCAGTTTGTCGAAAACATTCGACACGTAGAAATTCAACACCGTCAGCGCGAACGCCACGACTCCCAGATTGATGCGCTCCACCCGCGACTCGGCCCAGCCCCACGCTACTAAGCCCAGCGCGCCCAGCGCCGACCATATGTAGAAGAGATACGCCTCGGGCGAAGCTTGCCGGGGCTCGGCGATTTCGCGCGGGATCAGCATCACCAGCAGGATCCAGACCGACGCCACGGCGTTGCGCCACGCCAGATTTTGACGCAGCCAGAAAGCCGGAATCAGCGAAATGCTGAGGGCCAGCAGTGCCGCGCCCAGCGGAGCCGGCTTCTGAAACTTCAGCTGCACCGCGAAATAGGCCGGCAGAAAGGCCACCATGCCAACCCAAAGCAGGGTGCGCCGCAACAGCGTCTCCGAGCCGCCCATCA
>DOZZ01000058.1:0-193 GCA_003517725.1 Bryobacterales bacterium
ACTAGATCGCTCGTCGGCAGCGTCAGATGTGTATAAGAGACAGCGTATGGAATCATTGAGGGCGACAACGCGGTGCTCGCCGTATTTGGAAACGAGTTGCTTGCCCTTCAGGACGATCTGCCTGCGGCGCGCGCTCTACTCGCGAAGCGCATTCTTGTCGATATGAATGGCGTGAACATCGTGGAGACGTTGC
>DOZZ01000058.1:443-1707 GCA_003517725.1 Bryobacterales bacterium
GTCCTCGGATGGCTGCGCGAAGGGGACGTTCTCAATAAATATGAAGTGAACGAGGCTCAGTACGCGGCGCTCGTCGGGGCGCCGACGGAAACGCTGAACGCATTAAAGAACTTAAACAGCGAGCAAATATCCTTCCTCCGGGCGATGGTTGCGCTGAACGTCACTCAGTGGACGCCGTACAACGCGATCTGCCGCCATGCCGAGGCGCTATACGCTGGGGAGATTAGATTTAATTGGAAAGATATCGTAAAACTGGTTCTCCAGCCGCTGCAGGCAACCGGGCTAATCGAGATTCGCAAGAAAGCGAAACAGGGTCAAAAAACTCGCGAGGGCCGCGGCGGCAAGGCGACGGACGTAAAACCGACGGGAAGGTTCGAGAAGGAAATCGCTGAACCTCTCCTGAATGCGCTGTACAAAGCCGCTGGCTACGCTGAGATCCGGTCAATCCGCAGCAAGCCGCTCGAGGAAATCGTCCGCGACACCGCCAGCGCCGATACCAATATCAGCGGCAAGGCCCTTGAATTTCTCGCCATCCGCCTGTGTCAGGTTCTCGACCTGGACTTCATGGGATGGCGGGAAACGGATGAAGAGGTGGCTGGCGGCGGCGAAGTGGATGCGCTGCTCCATTCGGCGCGGCTCACCTATTCGCGGTGGCAGGTGCAATGCAAAGTCGGCAAAATCACCCTCGAGGCGGTATCCAAAGAAGTCGGCATGAAGGATGTCACGCTCGCCAACGTGATCCTCGTCGTGGGCACAAGCAAAGCCACCGAGAGCGCGCTGACATACAGACAGAAAATCGTCGGCACCAGTAACCTCAACATCATCATTATTGACGGTCCGCTTCTCCAAACGATCATCAAAGATCAAACGCAGCTGGTCGAGGTGTTACGGCGTCAGGCTGAGAACGCGCTGCGCATGAAACCGAGTCTCCAGAACATCAAGGGCGTACATCCTTCTGGTGGTGGGGCAAGCTCTTCCCCGGTGGAGCGTGAGCCGGCGGCGGCGAAAGCGGACAAGGAAAAACTCGTTCAACAGAGCTTCGAGCTTTCCGTAATAAATTTTGGAGAAATGTGCGGCGCAGTCTGGCGCCGTCTGACAGGCATCGCTCTGATCGATAATCCTGATTTTCTTTGTTTCAAGAGGATGGAACAGTGGCGTCCAGACTACCGGTAATTAGTTTATTCACAGGTGCAGGCGGTCTCGATATTGGTGCGCATCTTGCGGGGTGCCGAACGGCAGCCGCGGTTGAAATCGACCCGGATAG
>DOZZ01000058.1:1897-6991 GCA_003517725.1 Bryobacterales bacterium
GCGAGACGCTGCGCGTTAATCCGCAGTTCCGAAAGACGGCGATATTAAGGGCAGACATTGCCAAACTATCCGGTGCGGCTTTGCTGCAGGCGGCGCAGATGAAGCGTGGCGAAGTCGGACACTTAATAGGAGGGCCGCCGTGCCAGCCATTCTCCAAAGCAGGGTACTGGACTTCATCTGGCGACGAAGCACGTCGGAGAGAGGCGCAGCGCGCCGAGGGCGGCTTTGGCGATGGTCCAAAGGAAAAGCAGAAATCTGCGAAACGAAGTCGTGTGCATGATCCCGACCGCGACCCTCGGAGCGGGCTTCTCGACGAGTATGTTCGCATCTTGAGAAGCACGCAGCCAGAGGGCTTCATATTCGAAAACGTAACGAGCATCCTTCATCCGACCAGCAGAGCGATGTTCGATCGGTTCATTGCCGCCTGCCGAGGCGTCGGATATGCCGTTAATTATTTCCCCCTTAACGCAGCTAACTTCGGCGTCGCCCAGAAACGCAAGCGCGTTTTTGTGGCCGGACTCAAAGGGAAAGTCGCGCCTTCCGGGCCGAAGGCGACAAATCGGATAGAAGACGAACCCGGCGAAGATGGCTTGCCAAGGGCGGTGTCAGCCGGGGAGGCGATCGCTCCTTTTGCCAGCAAGGCGCAATCCGAACCGAACGAAGTCATCACGGGTAAGTGGGCGCAACAGCTCTTCGAAGTCCCGCCCGGATGGAACTACAAGGCGTTGTCATCATGGGCCGGTCATCCACGGCCTGTCTTCGAGGCGGAGTCGAGGTACTGGCATTTCCTCCTGAAACTTCATCCCGACAAGCCGTCGTGGACCATTGCTGCCAGCCCGGGCCCGTGGACAGGGCCGTTTCACTGGGACAACCGAAGACTAAGAACCGCGGAACTGGCGGGGCTTCAGGGATTCCCGGTGTCTTACGAATTTGCGGGAACAGTTCGAAGTAAGAGAAGGCAGATCGGGAATGCAGTGCCTCCACCGCTTGCGGCTGCCGTGATTAGGTTAGTTGCTGCCGAAATCTGCGGAACCAGGCAGAGCCGGGCGGGGAGATAACGGCTCAGCCCCACTGCTATGAAGCGCTTTTCATGCGTCAGCCTTTTTTCGGGATGCGGCGGTCTCGATCTCGGCTTGCGACAAGCTGGATTCGATACTGCGGTGTGCGTCGAAATGAGCGCCGACAGCTGCGATTCTCTCAGGGCGAACGCCGTTGCTCCGCATATCATCGAACGGGAAATCGCGAGTGTAACGGGCGATGCAGTATTGATGGCCGCTGGCATTAAGAAAGGCGATCTTGATCTCCTCGCCGGGGGTCCGCCTTGCCCGCCTTACTCGAAATCCCGCTTCTACCGGAAGGAAAAGCCTCGGGCCCTTGGCGACCCGACGTCCGACACGCTGTTTCAGTATCTGCGAATGCTGGATGAGTTGCGGCCAAAGATATTCCTGCTCGAAAACGTGCCCGGCCTCGCGTACAAAGTGCACGCGGACGCGATCAACGCTGTGCTTAGTCGTGCAGGGACGCTCGGCTACCAGGTTCAATACGAGGTGCTGAACGCTGCGAACTTTGGCGTTCCACAAATCCGCGAGAGGCTGTTTGTAGTTGGCGTTCAGCCTGGCTTCGAATTTGTGTTTTCGCGGCCGACGCACGCAGAGCCAGCATCCCAGTTGTCGCTGATCGAAGCGGCTGATCCATGGGTCACGGCCGGCGATGTTCTTTCCGATCAAGATACCGAAGAGAACGCCGGGGATGAAGGCCATTACGCAGGTGGTCAGTTTAACAATCTTCTTGCGCAGATACCTCCCGGCGACAACTATCTCTTCTTCACTGCGAAGCGTGGACACCCCAATCCCCTTTTCAAATGGCGGTCGCGCTACTGGTCATTTCTCCTAAAGCTGTCGCCGGATAAGCCCGCCTGGACCATCCAAGCCCGGCGATCCAACAATATGGGCCCGTTTCATTGGCGCAATCGGATACTGCGTATTTCCGAGATAAAGCGGCTTCAGACCTTTCCGGATGAATACACAATTGCAGGCAACGTTGAATCTGCGTGGAGGCAGATAGGCAACGCCGTGCCCCCAAAGCTGGCGAAAGTTCTGGGGACGCAGATTGCAAAAGCCCTGTCCCAAAAAGGCAGGCAATTGAAGGAAGCCGCGCATGCCGGACACACCCGACCAAAACGAGAACGAAGAACAGAGCAGCGGATCGACGTCGGAACAGGCAAAGCAACTCCCGTTCGGGGGTGAATTTTCGCCGGGCCAAGTCGCCATTAGCTGGCTACTTCAGACCGTTCCGACTTCAGAATCCCGCGCGGACCTCGTCGAGAGAATTCGAGTGCAGTATTTCAGCGCATCTTGCGAAGGATATGAAGGCGAGCGACGGCTGATCGAGCAGGGGAATCGCGCTGGGAATGTGGTGATCGGGATGCGCAATTATGGAATTCTGGCTGAAGATTTCCGATTGTCGCCGTTTGGGCTCGAGCTTCTCGCCATGATCGAAACGCCCGACCAGATGCACCAGAGATTTGCCGCGCATATTCTCGCGCAATGCTACGGAATGGATGTGCTGACTGCGGTTGCGAACCTGCAGGGCAGGGGCGTCACGCCATCGAAAGCCACGCTTTCAAATGAACTTCGCGGCATGGGATTTGCGTTGCCCCAGGCAACCACAAAGCCGCTCATTCTTCTCGGCTGGCTGAGGGAGGCCGGGGTTCTCGGCTCGAGCGGATATCTGATCGACAACGCGAGAGTGGCCCAGATACTCGGAACATCCGACACCATACTGTCGGATTTGGATCGTCTCTCTCAAGCTGAAAGGTGGTTTTTACGGTCTCTGGGAAGGTGCGTTCCGGAGAGCGGATACATTCAGGCTTCGGATGTCGTCAGGTATGCCCAGGAGATTTATCATGTCAGATTCCCTGAAGACCGCTGGCAGCAGGCTCTGTTAAAACCTCTCGAAGACAAGGGCTGGATTGAACTCGAACGCGGGTCGGCCGGCAGGGGATCTCGATCCGGCAAGGTCAGGGGCACCGATAAGTTCAGGAGCGAGTATGTAAGGCGGCTACTGGAGGAAGACGCCGACATTATTCCTCCGGAAATCAGGGCTGCGAGAAACAAGCCGCTAACCCAGATTCTCGAGGAAATGAACGCCGCAGACACCTACACAAGAGGCTTGGCGCTTGAACATCTCGCCGTCAGGCTGGCCGATTGGCTGGATTTAAAGCCGAAGCAATGGCGGCTGCGCTCGGCCAGGACGGGCGGCAATGAGGTGGATGTGATCGTCGAGGGATCGCGTTTGATGTTCTCGCGGTGGCAGATTCAATGCAAGAACACGAGACAGTTGCAAACCCGCGATTTGGCGGAGGAGGTCGGCGTCGCGGTTATCCTGCGCTCGCAGGTGGTCGTATTGGTGACGACGGGCAGGGTTCCTAACACCGTTCAGCGGCATGCTCGGGTCGTCAACGAGAGCACGGCTTTTCAGGTCGTTATCATCGGTGGCGATTCTTTGAAAAAAATCGCCGAGACAGGACCGTTAGGGCTTGCCGAGTTTCTGAACGATAGGGCGGCGCAAACGATGCGCCATAAGGAAGGCCAGCGACTGGAGCTTGCGGAACCGGAGTAGGTTCAGGCGGCGAATTATTGCTTTGGCCTCGGTCGAAACATTTTGGCCCCGAGTCTGACCATTCCTGTTTCTTAAACGCGCGCCCGTTCTTAAACTCGAATAGATTCCTTAGCTTTTCGTGAGCCACATTTGCGGTCACAACAGTCCTCGAATGGTTTGTAACAATTTCGCGCTCTCGTCGTCAAGGGCAGCGATCTCGTCAATTATGTCCTGGGGACTCCGGTGTTTCACTTTCTCGACATTGTTTGGGTTCTTAACTGAAAGATCGTGCGTTGCACCGTTAATATTGGCGATTTCCACGCGCCATGACTTTGACGAGTCGCAAAACTTCTTCTGCAGAGAAACGAATTCAGCAAGGTCATCGCAGTTCAAGGGGCTCGTTTTACCAAAACTGCGGCCAGGATCGAGCTGGTAAAACCAGACCTGGCGCGTAGGCGTTCCCTTCTCAAAAAAGAGCACCACGGTCTTAACACCCGCCCCCTGAAACGTACCGCTCGGGCAATCGAGCACCGTATGCAAATTGCAGCTCTCCAGCAGCAGTTTTCGCAAGCTCACGGCCGCGCTGTCCATATTCGACAGAAACGTATTCTTGATGACCACCGCCCCGCGCCCGCCCGCTTTGAGAATCTTGATGAAGTGCTGCAGGAACAAAAACGCCGTCTCACCCGTGCGGATCGGGAAATTTTGCTGCACTTCCTTGCGCTCCTTTCCGCCGAACGGCGGATTGGCCAGCACCACGTCGTAGCGGTCCTTCTCCTGTATGTCGGCGAGGTTTTCGGTGAGCGTGTTGGTGTGCAGGATGTTGGGCGTCTCGATGCCGTGCAGGATCATGTTCATGATCGCGATCACGTAGGCGAGCGACTTCTTCTCCTTGCCGTAGAAGGTGCGGGTTTGCAGGGTTTCGAGATCGTGCGTGGTGAGGCCCGGCTTGCGCCGCATGTATTCGAACGACTCGCACAAAAAGCCGGCTGACCCCACGGCTCCGTCGTAAATGCGCTCGCCGATTTGCGGATTGACCACCTGCACCATGGCGCGGATCAGCGGGCGCGGCGTGTAGTATTCGCCGCCGTTGCGTCCGGCGTTGCCCATGTTGCGGATTTTGGCTTCGTAGAGATGCGACAGCTCGTGCTTTTCGGTCTGCGAGCGGAAGTGCAGTTCGTCGATGTGGTCGATGATTTCGCGCAGGTTGTAGCCGCTCGAAATCTTGTTTTTGATCTCGCCGAAGATCTCGCCGATCTTGTATTCGATGGTGTTGGGGCCAGTCGCCCGCTGCCGGAAGCCGTGCAGATAAGGGAACAGCTTCAGGTTGACGAAATCGCGCAGGTCGTCGCCGGTCTGGGCGCGATTGTGGTCGATTTGCCCGTCCTTCGTCTTGGGGGCGGCCCAGGCTTCCCAGCGATAGGGCGGGTCGAGGATGAAGCTGTAGGGCTTGCCGTGGAGGGCGGCTTCGGCGGTTCGCTCGCGTTCCAGGTC
>DOZZ01000058.1:7176-10512 GCA_003517725.1 Bryobacterales bacterium
TCGGTGGTGCAGCCGGCCTCTTTGCGGAGGATGTCGTCGATGTTTCTGAAGGCCTGTTCAAACAAGGTTTATAGCTTAACAAAAGCGGCCTTGGTCACCGAGCCGATGGCTCGTCCGCCCGAGACGGTGAGCCGTCGCAAAATCCGATCCGGCGCCGTTTATTATCTATACCGCCTTCCCGCCAGGTAAATAGGCTGTCAATCTGAACATTCTGTTACAGTTTTGTTGTGGCCGTGGAATATGACGAGATCGGGATTTGGTCAGAGGTCAAGCTCGCCATCATCAGGGAGTATGCTTCTGCCTACTCCAGAATCCTGGAATCGCAGCGAGGGAAATCGCTTCCTAAACTTCGATGGCTTTATGTCGACGCCTATGCTGGGCCAGGGTTTCACCTTTCCAGAACCACCAAAGAGATGGTGGATGGGAGCCCGCAAATCGCGCTGAAAACGATTCCGCCATTCTCGGAATACCATTTCATCGATGCCGATCCGAAGCGCGCTGAACAATTGAGGGGCATCGCGGGAACTCGCGAAGACGTCTACATCTATGGCGCCGATTGCAACCAGATTCTGTTGGATAAGGTGTTCCCGAGGGCGAAGTACAGCGACTACCATCGCGCGCTCTGCCTCCTGGACCCGTACAACATCAATCTCAAATGGGAGGTCATCGAAACTGCTGGGAAAATGGAATCTGTGGAGATCTTCCTCAATTTCATGATCATGGACATCAACCGGAACGTCCTGACAAAGAACCCTGACAAGGCGATTCAAAGCAAGAAAGAGCAGTTGACGCGGTTGTGGGGCGACGAAAGCTGGATTGCGGCGGCCTACGATACGACTGGCAATCTCTTCGGCGATCCTGAAAAGGTATCCAATGAACGCTTCGAGGCGGCATGGCGTGAGCGCCTGAAGACGAAGGCCGGCTTCAAATTTGTCTCCAAACCAATGCCCATGAAAACCAAGACCAACTCGGTGATCTACTACCTTTATTTCGCTTCTCAGAAAGAGGCTGGCATGGATGTAGTGACCGACATTTTCAATAAATACCGCCGGAAACAAGGGCTCTGAGATGGCGACGCACTCACCCATCGAATGGACCGACGCGACGTGGAACCCTGTAACGGGATGCGACAAGATCAGCCCGGGCTGCAAGCACTGCTACGCCGAGCGAATGGCGAAGCGGCTGAAGGCGGCGCGCAACCCGAATTACAGAAACGGGTTCGAGTTGACCCTCCAGCCGCAAATGTTAACCCGCCCGCTCGAGTGGAAGATGCCCAAGAACATCTTCGTCAACTCGATGAGCGACCTGTTTCACGACGATGTACCGCTCGCCTATATCCAGCAGGTTTTCGACGTTATGAACGAAGCTGACTGGCATCAGTATCAGGTCTTAACCAAGCGAGCGGAGCGGGTCCACCAATTGAGCGCACACCTCGCGTGGGCTCCGCACATCTGGATGGGCGTCAGTGTTGAAAGCCAGAAGTATCTCGGGCGCATCGATCATCTACGGGAAACCAGTGCCCATGTGAAATTTCTGTCTTTGGAGCCGCTGCTGGGACCGCTCCATCGGATCGATTTGCGCGGTATCGACTGGGCCATCGTGGGTGGGGAGTCCGGGCCCGGCGCCCGGCCAGTCGATCCGGCGTGGGTCACGGATATCCGAGATCAGTGCGTCCGAGCCGGCGTGGCCTTTTTCTTTAAGCAGTGGGGCGGTGTCCAGAAGAAAAAGACGGGGCGCGAATTGGAGGGGCGAACCTGGGATGAAATGCCGGAGCTGGCGGTAATTTCCTGATGTCCCGTTGGGTGGTCCACTGCAAGAAACAAAAATACGATGTCTACGTCGGGAGAGCCGTTTCTCGGAGCGGACTGAAGGCGTCGGTCTGGGGAAATCCCTTCATCCTCGGCAAAGACGGAACGCGGGAAGAAGTGATGGCCAAGTATCGCGCATGGTTACTGGCGAATCCTGCATTGCTTGAAAAATTGCCGGATCTGAAGGGCAAAGTGCTGGGTTGCTGGTGTGCGCCGGAAGCATGTCATGGGGATATCTTGGCGGAGTTGGCGAATTCTGGTTGAAGGGGTTCAAAATCGGATCGAGCTGCGTTTTGGCTTGACGGTAACGTAGGACAGACAGCCGTTTCGCAGGAACGGCGAAACGGAGTCTGTCCCGGGCCGTTTGCTGCTTGGTGGCTGGAAGGCTTTGAGGACGCGTGGCGCGCTGCGGGAATCCGTCCAGGTGCTGCTGGCCCGCGCTGCCGCACGAGGCGTCGGGTCAAAGGTTTTGGATGGCACCCACTAATACATTCGTATCGACGGCGATCAGCGATACCAGTTCTCACGGCGCATGGCTCCCTCGCCCACTCCAGGCGGGACCTGCACGGTGTCAAACAGCTCGTCGATGGAGCGGTCCCAATCCTCGCCGTCGCGCGGAATGGTCTGCGGCTTCATGGACTCAGCGGCAGCCGCCTGATTGGCGATGATGGTTTGCAAAAATACGTCGAGGGCCACACCCTTGGCTTTCGCTTGGGCTAAAAGCGTCTGCTCCGTTTCCGGCGGAAGAATCAGTGTGATCGTCATTGTGGCATCCCTTCACCAGCGTATCAAGGATCAGTAATTCGGGCTCGGTGGGGAGGGGCTTTATCGCGTGTGATGGTCTCTATTTCAATCGGCCGGCTCGATAGTCCGCAATAGCTTGCTGGATTTCGGCTGGCGTGTTCATGACGAACGGTCCGTAGCGCGCGACCGGCTCGGCTAACGGACGGCCCGCGAAAAATAGTAACTCGGCGCCCTCCGCCGATTGCAGCACCACGCCGGCGGCGCCCGCGTCGAATACGGCGCACTGCCCTGGCCGGACGTCGTGATCGCCGAGCCGCGCCGTGCCGCGGAAGACGTACGCGAAGGCGTTCTGCCCCGGCTCGATCGGGTGCTCGGCACGGGCGCCGGGCGCCAGTTGGAAGTGCACGATCTGCACCGGGGTGCGCGTCTGAATTCGAGCCTCGGCTCCCAGCGCCGTGCCGGCCAGCACGCGTGCGGTCACGCCGCCGCTTGATGCCACCGGAATTTGCGAGGCCGGAATGTCCTGATACGCCGGCGCAATCATCTTGTCGGCGCGCGGCAGATTGACCCAGATCTGGAAGCCCTGCAGCTTGCCTCCGCTGCGCCGGAATTCTTCGTCCGGCATTTCAGAGTGCACCACGCCGGAGCCGGTGGTCATCCACTGCATGTCGCCGGGGCCCAGGCGGCCGGAGTGGCCGTGCGAATCGCGATGCTGCAATGCGCCTTCGAGCAGATAGCTGACGGCCTCGAAGCCGCGGTGCGGGTGGTCCGGAATGCCGGTGGC
>DOZZ01000058.1:10645-13647 GCA_003517725.1 Bryobacterales bacterium
GGCCGAAGGGAAGGCGCGCTGTACCGTGATGCCGTCGCCTTCGACTACGTGGTCAACTTCGAAAACTTGCATGGTTTAGAGATGCGCGGGCTATCGCGCGGGCTTCAGGAGGGCGTGGTCTGGCCAGTGCTCCGGTGCCCCAGCCAGCGCAGCAAGCCGTCGAAAACCTCATCGAAGACCTCCGGCTTAAGTGAACCCAGGCGGTGGAGTGCATTACGCCGCTATCTCGAAGGGCGAGCCGCGAAGACTCGTCGTGTGCGGAACGACGGTGATGAGCGCGCGGTCTCGATCGCCGAAGGCCACGCTGACAATCAGTGCCGGCCGCGTCTTCCCGGCCAGACCCAGGTCGACCAGCCAAACCTCACCTCGCCGAGGGGCCGGCATCTTCCTTGTCGAGCGCGGCAAACAGGGCGGCCGAGGCCGCGCCGATCTCCTCGTCTTCGATGGAACCAGAGTCGAAAGGTAGCGAGCGGCGCAACACTTCTTCGGTGAACGCTCGTTTCTCTTCGACGGGCAGGTGTTCGAAAGCTTCCAGCAGAACCTGAATTTCGTGGCTCATGCCCGCATCGTACCAAGAACGTTGGCGCGGAAGCGGCCGTTCCCTGAAATCGGTGGGGAGGCTCGGGGCTTTGGTCCGGGTTACGAGGCCGGCGTCTGCCCGCCCCAGCGCGAGCCCTCCGGCTTATCGCGGAACTCAAGCGTGCCGACCGCCGCCGTGATGGTCTCGATGTCGGCGCCGTGGAACTCGTCCTTGGTGCCGTTGGTGTACGTCACGATCAGGAACGTCGGACCGGCGCCCTGCATGGGGCCCATCTCGACCTGGTCGACGCGCAGGATGTGGTCGGCGTTGATCGATGTCTTTTCGTTGAGCCGGATAAAGTGAGCCATAACGATCAGGCTAACAAAGTGGCGGAATGTGAGCCATGCGTATTGCCCTGCTTGGGCTGTTGCGTGCCTGCTGAATTAAGCGCAGTCGTTCACCACGATGCCAAGCATCGGGCGCGGCGACATGCGTTCGAGGGCCCGGCGCGCCGCGCCGCGGGCGGTGCGCCCCGGCCGCACCACCAGCACCACGCCATCGCAGACGCTTTCAAGCCACTCGTACTCGGCGTTGGCGCCGACCGGCGGCGCGTCAATTACGACATAGCCGAAGCTCGCCCGCATGACGCCCGCAAGGTCATGCCAGCGGCTGGTCTGCAGCAGGTCGCCCGCGCCCTGCCCCGCGCTGCCGGCCGGCAGAAAGTACAGCTCGCGATTGCCTTCCACGCGGCGGCAACCCTGCTGGAGAGTGTGGGCGCCGCTGAGGATTCCGGCCAGGCCCGGTTCGGCGTCCACGCCCAAAATGCCGTGCACCGCCGGACGGCTCAAATTGCCATCCAGCAGCAGGACCGGACCGCCGCCCAGGGCCAGCGTGCCGGCCAGGTTCACGGCGGTCAGGGATTTTCCGTCGCCGGCGGTAGGGCTCGAGACCAGCACGACCTTAGGCTGCCGTGGGTGCAGCGCCAACCGGCTGCGGATGGTGCGATAGGCCTCGAGCCCGGCCGTGGGCAAATGCCGGCGCGCCCACATGACTTCGGGCCCCGGTGCAATGCCGGCGATTGCCACACGGTCCAGATCCAGCGCGTCCGTCACCGCCCCGACCGCGTCAGGACTATCAGCAGGCTCGCGGTGGCCCCCGCCGTGGCGCGCAGGTCTCGCATGCGCCGCCGCAGCTGAGCCGCGCGGCTGACGGGCGTAGCCGGCGTGCCAAGATGGGGCACGCGGCCCAACAGTTCGATATGCGGCGGCAGTTCCCACGCGCCCTGGATTACGTTGCGGCAGAGGTCGCTGCCGAACGCGAGGGCGATGCCGATCAGCAGGCCTCCCATTGACCCGAGCAGCGCGAAGGCGGGCCAGTTCAGGCCGCTGGGGTGGATCGGCACGTTGGATGGCTCCAGCATGCGGAACGACTCGTCTTTCTGGCGGCGCTCGAGTTCGGCCGAAAGCTGCGCCGCGCTGCGTTTTTCGAGCAGCGCGCGATACTGCTGGCGCGCGGTCTCGTGGTCGCTGTTCAAGCTGTTCCAGGGCACTTCATGAAAGGGCAACTGCTCCAGGCGGTTCTGGTAAGCGGCGATTTGAAGCAGCAGCGCCTCGCTTTGGCTCAGCAGGCGCGCCTGCTCCTTCAGTGCGTCGCGAATCTGGATTCCGAGACTCTCGACGCGCTCACGGGTTTGCGGGTTCACCGCCGCCGGGAGCGGCGCTTCCATGGCCGGCGCTGCCGAAGCTTCGGCCTGCAGCCGGCGCACCTCGGGGTAGTGTTCGCTATAGCGCGAGCGCAGCGCGCTCAATTGCTGCCGTAAGCGCGCGCCCGCGGGGTCCGGCAGAAGCACCGCAACAGCCGGCACGAGTTGGGCGGAATACAAGGCGTCGTCGAGCGCCGCGCGGACTTGATGCACCCGGAGCAGGCCGTCCTGCGCGGACTGCCACTGGATCTGCAGCCGGTTCAGCGTCGCCACCAGCACGGCCTCCTGCCCCGGCACTTCGCCGGCGTGCGCCACGCGATAGCGGCTGAGCCGGTCATCCTGGGCCTCGAGTTCGCGGCGGCCCTGCGTCACCTGTTGATCCAGAAACTCGGAGGCGCCGCTGGCCGACGATAGGCGATCGCGACGGTTCAGTTCGATAAGCGTCCACGCCAGGTGGTTGGCCACCTGTGCGGCCACCGCCGGATCGCGATACTCAAAGGTGACGTGAAAGGCGCCCGGCCGCTCGTGGGTCCACGTCCGGTCCAGGTGGATCTCAGTGTGCCGCCGCATCAGGGCCAGCACCTCTTCGGGAGGCATGTCCCGGCTCTCGCGTGGAAAAAGCCGAAACTGCCGCATCACTTGGCGCAGGCGCGCGGCCGTCAGAATCTGCTGGCTCAGCAACGCCAGACGATCCTGCCATTCACCGCTTACCGGAGAGGGTACCAGGCGATCCGGAACCTGCCGCGGTTCAATTTGCACCAGCGCATCGCCGGCATAAGC
>DOZZ01000058.1:13768-13943 GCA_003517725.1 Bryobacterales bacterium
AAACTTCCGAACACGCTGGAACCACGTGTCGAAATGGGACGAGTGCCGGGAGGCACACCTGGCGGCGTACCCCCCGGGATTGTTACTTGGGCGCGGGCGTTGCGGGTGCAGGCGCCGCCGCTGGTGCGGTTGGCACGGCGATGAACTGCATGGGCGCGGCCAGCGTATTCGACAG
>DOZZ01000078.1:0-596 GCA_003517725.1 Bryobacterales bacterium
GCCAGCGCGTAGGCCACCACCAGCGGCGGCGAGGCCAGATAATTGGCTTTCACCAGCGGGTTGATGCGGCCCTCGAAATTGCGATTGCCGCTCAGCACCGCCGCCACCACCAGGCTGTCCTTCTGCACCGCCGTCGCGACCGCCTCTGGCAGCGGCCCGGAGTTGCCGATGCACGTAGTGCAGCCGTAGCCCACCAGGTGGAACTTCAGCGTCTCGAGCGCAGGCATCAGCCCCGCCTGTGTCAGGTAATCGAGCACCACCTTCGAGCCCGGCGCCAGGCTGGTCTTGACCCACGGCTTCGAGCGCAGACCCTTGTCGGCGGCCTTCTTCGCCAGCAGCCCCGCGCCCAGCATCACCGAAGGGTTCGAAGTGTTGGTGCAACTCGTAATCGCCGCGATCACCACCGCCCCGCTGGGCATCTCCACCTTTTCGCCCTCCATCTCGAAGCTGGTGGACTTCTTCGATGCCTCTTTGAAGCTGCTGTAAAAATTAGCCTTCACGTCCGGCAGATTCAGGCGATCCTGCGGACGCCGCGGCCCGGCCATTGACGGCGCCACCGTGTCCAGATCGAGCTCGATCGATTCCGAGAACAGCGG
>DOZZ01000078.1:801-3168 GCA_003517725.1 Bryobacterales bacterium
TCCACCAGCGCCGGCTCGCGGTTGCTGACGCGCAGGTAGCTCAGCGTCTCCGCATCCACCGGAAAGAAGCCGATGGTCGCCCCATACTCGGGCGCCATGTTGGCCACCGTCGCGCGATCCGCCAGGCTCAGCGCGCTCAGCCCCGCGCCGTAAAACTCGACAAATTTACCCACCACGCCGCGCTGCCGCAGAATCTGCGTCACCGTCAGCACCAGGTCGGTGGCGGTGCAGCCTTCGCGCAGCCGCCCAAACAGCTTGAAGCCGATCACCGGCGGCAACAGCATCGAAACCGGCTGGCCCAGCATGCACGCCTCGGCTTCAATCCCGCCCACGCCCCAGCCCACCACGCCCAGCGCATTCACCATGGTGGTGTGCGAATCGGTGCCCACCAGCGTGTCGGGATATGCCTGCGTGCGGTCGCCCACGGTGCGCCGAAACACCACCGGCGCCAGATATTCCAGATTCACCTGGTGCACAATGCCGGTGTCCGGCGGCACCACGCGGAAATTGCGGAAAGCGGTCTGCCCCCAGCGCAGCAGAATGTAGCGCTCGCGGTTGCGCTGAAACTCCAGCAGCGCGTTGATCGAGAACGCGTCCTTGGTGCCAAATTGATCCACCTGCACCGAATGGTCGATCACCAGATCCGCCGGCAGCAGCGGATTGGCCCGCGCCGGGTCGGATCCCATGGCCGCCAGGGCATCGCGCATGGCGGCCATGTCCACTACCGCCGGGACGCCCGTAAAATCCTGCAGCAGCACCCGCGCCGGCATAAAACTGATCTCTTTTGGATTGGGCCCGCCCACGCCGCGCGCGACATATTCGATGTCGCTGTTCTGCACTCTTTTGCCGTCTTCGTGACGTAACAGGTTTTCGAGCAGAATTTTGGTGGAGAACGGCAAACGTGAGACATTCGCGATTCCGAGTTGCTCTAAAACCGACAACCTAAAGTAATCGTACTGAGTGCCACCCGCGTTCAGTATGGATGCGCACCCAAAAGAATCAAGACTAAGCATGTGATAGTTTTAGTGTACCTATTCGGCGCGACACGCCGCGGATGCCCATGTCATCCTGAATACAGGATGAGCATGCTTCCGCGGGTTTTTCTGCTGTTTCTATCGCTGTGCCTGCCGCTGCTGTCGAATGATGCCATCGTGCTGCTGCACAATAGCCAGGAACCGGCACTCACTCTTTCCGGTAAAACCTACTGGTATTTTCACGAAGCGTTCCGCCCCAGTAAGTTGGTGACCAACGCCGCCGGCGCGGGCTGGGCCCAATGGCGCGACGATCCAAAAGAGTGGGGACAAGGCGCCGAAGGTTTTGCGCGGCGCTACGGCTCGCGTCTGGCCATCTCGCTTTCCACCGACACTTTTCAATCCATCGTCGGCGCCGCGACGCATGCCGATCCGCGCTACGTAGTGCTGCGCGACGGCAGCATCCGCCACCGTGCCATTTTCGCGCTGGAGCACGGCCTTATTTCCCGTTATGACGACGGCAAGGAACGTCTGGCCTACTCACGGTTTGCGGGAGCCATTGGCAGCGCTTACCTGGCGCGCACCTGGTACCCCACGCGCCTGACGCATGAGAGCCGGACCTGGGAATACGTCGTGGAAAACATCGGCTCGTACATGATCCGCAACCTGTTCCACGAGTTCCGCCCCGAGATCAACCGCGCCTTCCACATCAAACACTAGAAAAAGCGGGGCGTTGGGCGCCCCGCCGTGTCGCTACCGCGCGGTGTTCGTCACCGTGCCGCGCACTTTATCCCAGCCGTGCCGCACCGCTTCTTTGAACTCATCCCACGCGCCCTTTCCGTGGCTTTCCCAATCGCGCCGCATCTCGGGTTCCACCTCATCCCACTGCCGCCCGGAATGCCCCGTGGCCGCCATGCTCCCCAACGTGTAGGCCGGGGCATAGTAATTGTAGTCGCGGCCCAGATAACCATAACGCTGCTCGTAGTGCGCCCGATAGGCGTCATCGGAATCCTGCCAAGCCCCGCTCGGATCATCCCGGCGCACATCTGCCCGGCTGGTCGCATCCGTAGTTTCATCAAAATCGTTTTTCATACTCGGCTCCTTGTCTGATTGCTGTTCGGACGAGCGCTCGTAGGTTCTGACCGCCTGCTCGCGTTCGCCGCTCGATTGCATGATTTGCGCGGCCTCGGCGGCGTGGTCATCCTCGGCCCGTACGGCCACCAGAACCTCGCCTTGCCGCAGCCGCTCGGAATAATGGCCATGCTCCTCTTCCGGAATCCCCACCGTGGAGAAGCCGCCGATAACACCGCCTGCGGCCGCCCCCACGCCGATTCCGGTCAGGGCCGCGACAATGGATCCCCCGGCGAGCACCGGCCCGATGCCCGGCACGGCCAAC
>DOZZ01000174.1:0-273 GCA_003517725.1 Bryobacterales bacterium
GTCGTCGCGAAATGTTTCGCGGGCCGTCAGGCTAGCCCGCAAAAAGTCGCGATTCATCTGCGCGATCACTTCGAGCTTGATGCTCTTGGGGCACACCGCCTCGCACTCGCCAATGTTGGTGCAGCTGCCGAAGAGCTCGCGGTTGGCCTGGCGCACCATGTTGTGGGCCCGCTCCAGGCGTTCGGGCTGGCCCTGTGGCAGCACGGCCAGGTGCGTGATCTTGGCGCCGGTGAAGAGCGCGGCCGAAGCATTGGGGCACGCCGCCACGCAGGC
>DOZZ01000174.1:398-1073 GCA_003517725.1 Bryobacterales bacterium
CCGCAGCCGATGCAGGCCGCCGCGTCCATGGCCATGTCCGATACTTCTTTCGAGATCAGGATCGCATTCCCGTCGGGCGCGCTGCCGGTCGAGACCGAGACGTAGCCGCCGGCGGCGATGACGCGGTCGAGCGAGCCGCGATCGACCATCAGATCTTTGAGCACTGGAAACGCCCGCGCGCGCCACGGTTCCAGATAGAGCACGTCGCCGTCTTTGTAATGCCGCATGTGAAGCTGGCACACGGTGGTGCCGGGCTGCGGGCCGTGCGCCACGCCGTTGATGACGAAGCCGCAGCTGCCGCAGATGCCTTCGCGGCAATCGTGCTCGAAGACGATCGGGTCTTCGCCCTTTTCGATCAGGCGCTCGTTCAGGACGTCCAGCATCTCGAGGAAAGACATATCCGGGTTGACGTCTTTCGCTTCGTAGCGGACTAAGCGCCCTTTGTCGGCGCGGCTCTTCTGCCGCCAGACGTGCAAGGTAAGGTTCATCGGATCCTCATTTGTAACTACGCTGCGACGGATGCACGTAGTGGAATTCGAGCGGCTCTTTCACCAGCACAGGAGGCTGATGCAAGCCGGCGTACTGCCACGCGGCCACGTAGGAAAACTGTTCGTCGTTGCGCTGGGCTTCGCCTTCGGGCGTCTGAAACTCTTCGCGGAAATGGCCGCCGCAGCT
>DOZZ01000174.1:1212-5699 GCA_003517725.1 Bryobacterales bacterium
CCACGTTCACGTCGCGCCAGTACTGCTCGCGCAACTCGCGAATCTTCTCGATGGCCGCGGTCAAACCGGCGGCGTTGCGGGACATGCCGCAGTAATCCCAGACCAGCTTGCCCAGTTCGCGATGGAATGACGTGACGGTGCGCTTGCCCTTGATCGAAAGCAGGCGCTTACTGATTTCGCTAACGGCTTGCTCGGCTTCGCGAAACTCGGCGTGGGATGTGTCGACCTTCTCAAGCTTGGTGGTGGCCAGATAATTTCCGATGGTGTACGGCGCGACGAAGTAGCCGTCGGAAAGGCCTTGCATCAGCGCGCTGGCGCCCAAGCGGTTGGCCCCGTGGTCGGAGAAATTGGCCTCGCCCAGCACGAACAGGCCCGGCACCGTGCTCATCAGGTTGTAGTCCACCCACAGGCCGCCCATGGTGTAGTGGATGGCCGGGTAGATGCGCATCGGCACCTTGTACGGATCTTCGCCGGTGATGCGGTTATACATCTCGAACAGATTGCCGTAGCGCTCTTCGATGGTCTTGCGTCCGAGCCGCCGGATACTGTCGGCGAAATCCAGATACACGCCGAGTTCCGTTTCGCCGACGCCGCGGCCCTCATCGCAAACGGCTTTGGCATTGCGCGAGGCAACGTCGCGCGGCACCAGATTGCCGAAGCTGGGGTAGCGCCGCTCCAGATAGTAGTCGCGGTCGGCTTCGGGAATCCGATCGGGCGAACGATGGTCGCCGGGCTGTTTGGGCACCCAGATACGGCCGTCGTTGCGCAGCGACTCGCTCATCAGCGTGAGCTTCGATTGGTATTCGCCAGAAACCGGAATGCAGGTGGGATGGATCTGCGTGAAACAGGGGTTGGCGAAGGCCGCGCCCTTCTTGTGCGCGCGCCAGATGGCCGTGGCATTGGAGCCCTTGGCGTTGGTCGACAGATAGTACACGTTGCCGTAGCCGCCTGTAGCCAGGATCACGACGTCAGCCGCCATCGACTCGATTTTGCCGGTGACCAGATCGCGCGCGACAATGCCGCGGGCTTTGCCGTCGACCACCACCAGGTCCAGCATCTCGGTGCGCGGCAGCATTTTGACCGTGCCCAGGTGAATCTGCCGTTCGAGCGCCTGGTACGCTCCCAGCAGCAGTTGCTGGCCTGTCTGCCCGCGCGCATAGAAGGTGCGCGAGACCTGCGCGCCGCCGAACGAACGGTTGGTCAGCGTGCCGCCGTACTCGCGCGCAAACGGCACACCCTGGGCCACGCACTGGTCGATGATATTCACGCTGATCTGCGCCAGCCGGTAGACGTTGGCTTCACGCGCGCGAAAGTCGCCGCCTTTGACCGTGTCGTAGAAGAGGCGGAACACGCTGTCGCCGTCGTTCTGGTAATTCTTGGCCGCGTTGATGCCGCCCTGTGCGGCGATGGAGTGCGCGCGGCGGGGGCTGTCCTGAAAGCAGAGGCAGCGCACGTTGTAGCCGAGTTCGCCGAGAGTGGCGGCGGCCGAAGCGCCGGCCAGGCCCGAGCCCACCACGATCACGCTGTACTTGCGCTTGTTGGCGGGGTTGACCAGTTTCAGGTCGAAGCGGGCTTTGTCCCAAGCCTGTTCAATGGGTCCGGAGGGAACCTTGGATTCGAGAAGCATGTGAGGTCCTTAATTAAAGGTGCAGCCAGCCCGTCATCACGGCGATGGGGATCGAGCAGTTGCCCACCACCACCACCAGCGCGAACACGGCGGCCGCGCGCTTCAGCCACGGCGTATAACTGGGATGCGCCGCGCCCAGCGACTGGAACATGCTGTACACGCCGTGATAGAGATGCTGGCCCAGCAGCAGCATGGCGAAGATGTAGGCCAGCGAAACCGGGATTTGCTGGAAGCCGAGCACCACGTTGCTGTAGATGTCGCCCTGTTGAAAATTCGGATGCACCGTGCCCAGCGTGAAATGCAAAATATGGAAGACGATGAAGGCCGCGATGATGGGGCCGCTCCACATCATGGTGCGCGACGCATAGGACGAGTGCGAGCGGTCGGTCTTTACGTATTTCACGGGACGCGCGGCGGCGTTCAGGCGCGCCAGTTGGATGGATGCGACGATGTGCAGGATGACGCTCGTCAGTAACACCAGGCGCGCGGTCCATAGCATGCCGGGCAAGCCCTGCAGGAACACGCCGTAGGCATTGATTTTTTCGCGGCCTTCGAAAATCTGCAGATTGCCGGCCAGGTGGCCCAGGACGAAAGCGAAGAGAATTACGCCGGTCGCGGCCATGACTGCTTTTTTGCCGATGGTCGCGTCATAGAACCGGAAGGCGCGGTTGACGGGCGTGGCAACGGGTAACGAATTCATGGATATCCAAATTGATCGTACCGAAAAACCCGGGCGTTCTTTTTGGACTGGCCGGTGACCCGACCTCTAAAATCTTATTTTCAGCGCGAACTCAAAATCTCTCGGGTTGCCCGCGCTCGCGATAGTTCCGAACGCCGCGCTTCCAAAGGAGCCGTTCGGATCGTTCAAAGGCGGCGTGTTGCTGACATTGAAGGCCTCGGCGCGGAATTCGAAGCTCAAACGCTCCGATATCCTGAACGTTTTGCCGATGGTGAGATCGGCATTCTGCAGGCCCGGCCCACGCACCGGATTACGTGAACTGTTTCCAATCTCGAATTGCCCGGCGGCGGTGAAGGCTGTCTTGTTAAACCAGGCAGCAGCGCTTCGATCCGCGAAGTCGTTCGGGTTGCCGATGCGATTCGGCCGTTGCACTGCATAACCGAAGGCGGACAGACTGTTATTGGCCTGCATTACCGGAACTGCGTCTCCCGCCTGAATCCGCACCAGACCCGCGATCTGCCAGCCGGCGATCTTCCACCATCGCGGGACCTGGTACACCCATCCCGCGGCAAAGACGCGCGGAATGTCACCGGTCGAAACGTCTCGCTCAAGCTTTCGATTGAAAGCGTCGGCGGCGCCGATGGTGGTCAGCGTGGGCCCGGTGAAGATGGTTTGGGAAAAGTACGTCGAGGCGTCGTCAATCAGCTTGGAGAAGGTGTACGCGAAGGTGAAGGTCAAACCGCGCGAGAAGCGCTTTTCGAGCTTCGCCTGGAGTGCGTCATATTCGGAATCTCCCACGTTGTCCCGGAACAGCGCGATGTTCGTGAAGCGTGGAAAGGCGCGCAACAGTTGTTGTTGCGCAACGGTTGGCCCTCCCAATGAAGAAGACGCGGGAATCTGCCCGTAATAAGGATTGGGAACCTGCTTCGTCAAACTGGACCCCAGAGCCAGGTCCGCGGCCGGCACCTGGTTGAGGTTCGATTCCGGCAAGCCCAGGTGCGTGTTTTTCGACCCGAGGTAGCCGGCTTCAAAATTCAAATTCCGCCCGAAGGTCTTCTGAACCGTGAAATTCCACTGCTGCGAGTAGCCCGATCCGACGTTCCGGTCAACCCCGAAGACGCCCTGTCCCAGCCCCGCATTGGGGTTCGGCGCGGAGACCTGCAGGGTTGGGCCGTTCGAGAGTATAAAGGCCGGGCTGATATTGTCCTGCGACTGCTGCCCGAGCGTCTGCACGAACGGGAACTGCGGCAAAGTAAAAGGCGTGGTGATGCCGGTCTGCTCAAACCAGACTACGCCGTAACCCGAGCGAATCGCCCAGGAATTTCCCAGCCGGTAAGCCAGGCCCGCGCGCGGGCCGAAATCGCAGCACTCCAGTTCCCGCGCCGTGTGGGGGAAGTCGAGCACCTGGGTCTTCAAATTGAATATGGCGCTGTGATTGTGGGCTTCGGTCGATGGAAAATTGAGCGTGTAGCGCGTGCCGAGGTTGAGCGTTAGGCGGTCCGAGATCTTCCAGTCGTCGCCCGCGAAAAATTCGGCGATATGCGCGCGCGAAGAGATCGCCTGGTTCTGAATGTCGATGCTGAACGCATTCACCTGCCCCAGCAGAAGCGCTGCCAGTGCGTTTCCGCCCGCGCCGGTGGAGGAGTCGGTGCCGGTTGTGGTGAACGCGTAGGAGCCGGTCGGGTTAGCGGGATTGACGACGTCGAGGGCCTCGCGCCGGATATCCGTTCCGAACTTGATGGTATGCCGCCCATGAACAATCGAAAGGGTATCGAGAAACTCCGTGACCGAGGTCGTAAAGTTGGCGTTGGCGGCGGTGGTGGGCCCGATCTGCTGGTAGCCGGTCACGCTAAAGATCGGGAGCGTGGAGGGAAACGCGCTTGCCGGCGAGCCGGGGATGGTAATGCCGCCATTCTGGAGCGACGCCTGGTTCACGTCGCGGCGCGTGTATCCGGCGCGGGCCTGGTTGAGAATCGCCGGGGAAAGCGTCCAGTCGTATTCCGACGCAACGCCGTCTCCGCGCGTGATGGCGTGTCCACTGACGCCGGATGTGAGGTTGCCGCTACCGTCGGGAAGAAACGCGACGGGAATATCGTTATCGCGCAGATACGAGTAGCGCGCAAACACGCGATGCCGTTCATTGAAGACATGGTCCACGCGGCCGTCAAACTGGTCCTGGTT
>DOZZ01000174.1:5840-7160 GCA_003517725.1 Bryobacterales bacterium
GGTGAAGTTGCCGGATCGTAAATCGCGGCGCGGAACACGCCACGGCGTTGCGCCACGGTCGGAACAACGCTTTGACGCGTGATGCCGGTGCGCAGCCGGGTGCCTTGCCAGGCGGCGAAAAAGAAGGTCTTGTTCGCGCGTATAGGGCCGCCCAGTGTCAAGCCGTACTGGTTCCTCCGGAATTCGGGCTTGGGACCCGGCTGCGCGAAATAGTTGCGGGCGTTCAGGGCTTCATTGCGAAAAAATTCGAAAAGCGTGCCGTGGAACTGGTTGGTGCCGGACTTCCCGATCACCATGACGGTGCCGCCGTTGGATCTGCCATATTCCGGCGAGTAGGCATTGATGTTGAGCCTGAACTCCTCCATGGCGTCGATGATGGGATAGAACGCAACCTGGCCGGGTTCGGGTTGCAGCACGCTGATGCCGTCGTAGAGATACTCGTTGGTACGCGGACGGCTTCCGTTGATGCGCGGCAGAAGGGAGCCGCCGCCAGGCAAAGCGACTCCGGGCGAGAGCGCCACCAGCGGGATGAAGTTGCGGCCGTCGAGAGGCAGCTTTTCGATCTCCGTTTGGCTGACGTGAGAGTCCACCGAACCGTTGGCCGTTTCGAGCAGCGATGTCTCGGCATTCACGGCCACCGACTGCGAAGCCTGTCCCAACTCGAGTCTGATGTTGAGCTGCGTCTGATCGCCAATGCGCAAGGTGATGCCGGTTTGCCGATGCGGCCGAAACCCTGGCTTCTCAACCGTCAGGACATAACGTCCGGCGGCCAGACCCAGCAAGTGGTAATCGCCGCGAGCGTCACTCGTGACCTCGATCCGCGCGCCAGTAGCCTGTTCCTCGCCGGCCACCCTGGCGTTTGCCACGGCGAGTCCGGCCGGGTCCTGAATGGCGCCGAACAACTCCGCTTTGCCAGCCTGCCCGAAACCTGGCGGGGCCAGGGCCAGCAGCGCGGCCGCGGCGGAGAGCACTGGAAGTAAGCGCATGTCTTGTAAAGAATAACAATGTAATTGATACAGGACAACAGCCGGAATGAGATCATAGGGCAATGCGCGAGATTGAAACCACCCTGGGAACGCTTCGGCGTAAGCGCGGCATCTCCGCTATCGACCTGGCGGCAATGGTGGGGGTAAGCCGGCAGACTGTTTACGCGATGGAGTCGGGCGCCTACGTGCCGAATACCGCCACGGCGCTGCGTCTGGCGCGGGCGCTCGGCTCGACAGTCGAAGAACTATTCACGCTGGCCGGCGGCGAGACTGTGTTCGATCCGCGCACCGCGACGGCGGCGCTGCTGCCCGATTCGGCCAGCCTTGCGGCGGG
>DOZZ01000174.1:7230-11693 GCA_003517725.1 Bryobacterales bacterium
CGATGGTATTTTCCCGCTACCGACGGCGTGGTGAGCGGTAGGCCCGAACGTCAGGGCAAAACCCGGATCGAAATCTTTCAAGAGGAAGGTGACTTCTCAAACCGCATCCTGGTGGCCGGATGCGATCCGGGAATTTCCGTGCTTTCGCGGCACGCGCAAGCCGCCGGCATCGAACTGGTCCTGGCGCACCGCAACAGTTCGCAGGCGCTTTCGCTGTTAAAGGAGGGTTGCGTGCATGTGGCCGGCACGCACCTTCGGGACGAGGCCAGCGGCGAATCCAATTTGCCTGAGATCGGCCGCTTGTTCGCCAGCAACGCGGTGGCGGTGATCTCGTTCGCGGTGTGGGAGGAAGGTCTTGTGACCGGAAGGGCTAACCCCAAGAACATTCGCGGAATTGAAGACTTAGCGCGGCCCGATGTCACCATCGTCAACCGGGAAAAAGGCGCGGGCAGCCGGGTTCTGCTGGATGCCCGGCTGAAACAATCGCGAGTGGCGCCGCGGAGTGTGCGGGGCTACGATACTGAGGCGCCGGGGCATCTGCCGGCGGCTTGGCAGGTGCAGTCGGGCGCCGTGGATTGTTGCGTGGCCACGCGTGCCGCCGCACGCCTGTTTGGCTTGCATTTCATGCCTCTGGTCAGCGAGCGTTACGATCTGGTGATCCGCAAGCAGCATTTGGATCTGCCGCGCATGCAGCACTTGCTCGACACGCTCAGCCGGTCGGGCTTTCGCCGCGAATTAGAAGGTCTGGGAGGCTACGACACCAGGGTGACGGGTCAACGCGTGCTCTGATTTTCGCCTGGAATGATTCGGTAAACATTTGCAACGATTTGTTGCAATTCGCCTCACGATTTTATAGAGTCTTTTCTACTCGTCACAGGACGAACAGGGGCTTAAATGAGATTCTTTACAAAATGCGCGCTACTGCTGTTTTTGTGTCTGCCCGCTTTCGCGCAGACGTTTGGCGACATCGCCGGGCAAGTGCGGGACACCAGCGGGGCGCCCATTCCCGAAGTGCAAGTCACCGCCACGAATATAGAAACCAACATCACACGATCGGTGATCACGAACGACGCGGGCGCCTATAGCTTTCCGGCGCTAGTCCCGGGGCATTACACGGTAAAGGCGGAAAAGACCGGTTTTAAAAGTGTGATCCGCCCCGGCATCGAATTGCAGGTGCAGCAGAGCGCGCGCATTGACATTGACCTGCCCGTGGGGCAGGTGAGCGAATCCCTGGAAGTTTCGGCGGCGGCGGAGGTGCTGAATACCGAGGACGCGACCATCGGAACGGTGATCGAGAACAAACGCATCGTGGAGTTGCCTTTGAACGGCAGAAATTATCTGCAACTCGTGTCGCTCGCCCCCAATGTGAGCTATGGGTTCGGCAGCGCCGGGCAAGCCAACGGCCGGCAGGGCGGCGATCGCACCAACCAGAATATTGCCGTTGCCGGGGCCCGCAGCAACTTCAACTACTTCACGCTCGACGGGGTGGACAATACCGACCCCAACTTCAATACCTACATCATCCAACCCTCCGTGGACGCTCTGCAGGAATTCAAAGTACAGACCGGCGTTTACCCGGCCGAGTTTGGCCGCGAAGCCACCCAAATCAACGTTTCCACCAAGCCCGGGACGAATAATTATCACGGCACGCTCTACGAGTTTCTGCGCAACGACGTGCTGGATGCCAACAACTATTCTTTTACAGCGCAACGCAGCGCAAAGAACCCTTTCAAGTGGAATCAGTACGGCGGCACGCTGGGCGGTCCGGTATGGCTGCCCAAGATCTGGAACGGCAAGAACAAGCTGTTCTTCATGGGCAACTACGAATCGTTCCGGCAGCGCCAAAGCTCGCAGGCCACCTACAACCTGCCCTCGGCCGCCATGCGCAACGGCGACTTCTCGGAACTGCTTTCGCGCGGCATCATTATCTACGATCCGGCCACCCGGACCACCGGACCGGATGGCAAGATCACGGCGCAGCCCTTTCCTGGAAACATTATTCCGGCGGCCCGCATCGCCGATATTTCCAAAAAGTTTCTGCAGTTCTATCCGACGCCGAACCTCCCCAATGCCTCGCTCATTCGGGACTACCAGCAGTCGCAATCGGCGCCGCGCAATAAAGACTTCTTCATCCTGCGCATGGATTTCTCGGAATCGTCCAACTCGCAGTGGTATGGCCGCTATAGCTGGGACGACGAGAATCAGATCAACCAGGGCCTGCGCCTGAACGGCAATAAGATTCTGACCAACGTTGAACAGTACATGGGCGCGAACACCCGCGTGCTGAGCCCCGCCACCGTCAACGAACTGCGCTTCGGCTACTCGCGCTTCTTCAACTCGGCGGGCCGCGAACTGGCCTTTGTGCGCAACGTCGTGGGTGAATTGGCCATACCCGGCCTGGCCGCCGGAACGCCTGTAACGTGGGGCATCCCCGGCGTAGGCTTCGCCCGCTACAGCGGCTTTGGCGACGACTCAGAAGGTCCCTACGCCAACGACAACCACGCGCTGCAGTTCGTGGATAACGTGTCGTGGGTGCGGGGCGTGCACGCCCTGCGCTTCGGCGGCGAAATCCGGCACGATTCCTATAACCAGGTGGGCAACCAATTCGCGCGCGGCAATTTCACTTTCGACATCAATGCCACCCGCAACCCCGCCCTCGCCAATGCCGGCGGAGACGATTTCGCGGATTTCCTGCTGGGACAGATCAAGCGCTCCGAAGCCGCCGTAGCCATCGCCAGCGCGCAATTCCGGGCCCTCAGCTACGCGGCTTACGTGGACGATGTCTGGAAGGTCTCGCCCCGGCTGACCGTGAATGTAGGATTGCGCTATGAAGTGACGCCGCCGTGGGAAGACCAGACCGGGCACCTGATCACCGTGGGTATTCCGGCCATGCTGAACACGCCGCAGGTGGCGGACCCGGCGCTGCACCCCTATTTGGAGCGCCAGGGCTCCGGAAGCTTCTATGACGGCTTGAATCTGGTCTGGCCCGGTCTTCAAACGCGCCGCGATGGCAAGCTGGGCAATAGCCTGGTCAAAACGGATTATTCGAATTTCGCGCCGCGCCTCGGCGCCACCTGGAGTCCCAGCCCCAAATGGGTGGTGCGCACCGGCGCCGGCGTGTTCTACTCGCAGGACACCGGCAACCCGCGCTTCGATCTGGCGCGCAACCTGGCCGGTCGCGTCCGTTTCGAGTCGATTGATCCCACGCTCTATACCTGGGATACCGCGCTGGCCAGCCTGTCGGGCTCGAAAGCCACGGTGACGCGGCCCTATGCGTTCGCCAATTTGTATGACCGGAAAACGCCGCGAACCGTCACCTATCTATTCAACATCCAGCGGGAGCTTCCCGGAAGCACGCTGCTCGAAGTCGGCTATCTCGGCTCGCTCAGCCGGCACCTGGAATCGCTGCGCGCCGTGAATGAGGCGCTGCCGGGCACCACCCCCATTCTGCAGCGCACCCCGTTTGCGGAATTCGGCCGCATCCAATTAGTGGATGCCGGCGCCAATGGCAATTACAACGGTTTTTCGGCCAAGCTGACCAAGCGCTACAGCGCCGGTCTTACTTTCCTGGCGGCCTATACGTGGTCCAAGTCAATTGACGAATCCAGTTCGATCCGGACCAACGACGGCGATACGCTGTTCCCGCAAAACAGCTATTGCCTGCGCTGCGAGCGCGCGCTTTCAATCTTCAACACGGCGCACCGCTTCGTGAACTCCGTGCTGTACGATATCCCGCTGGGTCACGGGCGCATGCTCGACGTTCCCAACCGCTTTTTGAACGCCGTGGCGGGCGGGTGGCAGCTGGGTTCGATCTTCACCTACCAGACGGGATTCCCGCTCACGGTCAATTCCAACGCGCGCGATACCTCCAACATCGGAGCCGGCTTTGACCGGCCGAACGCCACCGGCATCGATCCGGTGCTGCCGCGGGACCAGCAGACCACCGAACATTTCTTCAATAAGGCGGCCTTTGCGCCCCAGGTGTTCGGCACCTTCGGCAACGTGGGCCGCAACACGCTGATCGGGCCCCGCATCCTGGATCTCGATGCTTCGCTGATCAAGGATTTCCACTTCACCGAACAGAAGATGCTGCAATTCCGGTGGGAGACGTTCAATGCCACTAACCATCCCAACTGGGGCAATCCCGATACAAACTTCTATTCGGCCGGCTTCGGCACCATCGGCTCTACCCGCACCCCGATGCGGCAGATGCAGTTCGCGCTGAAGTTGATCTTCTAAATCGTTGCCGACGGCGGGGCGCCCGGGATTGCGCCCCGCCTCCAGATCCGATAAGCTTTTCGCACCATGTTTCGTTTAGATGCCGATCGCCCCGTGGAGTTCTGCGATGGCCTGCGGCGGCGCGATTTTCTGCACGCCGGCTCGCTCGCCTTCCTGGGGCTCTCGCTCACCGACCTGATGGCCATGCGCGCCAAAGGCGCCATCGATCCCGCCAAAAAAGATGT
>DOZZ01000274.1 GCA_003517725.1 Bryobacterales bacterium
CGCAATCTGCGCGATGAGTTGCAGGCGGCGGGCTTCTTCGATGCCACCGTGGACTTTCAGGAACAGCGCGTTATTAACGATCGCCAGGAGATCGATTACCTGATCACGCCCGGCACCCGCCACCGCTTCGTGCACCTGGATATCGAGGGTAACCACTATTTCAAGCAGGAAGATATTCGCGAGCGCATGTTCCTCGAGACTAAATCGTTCCAGTTCCGGCATGGGCGCTTCAGCGAGGCGTTCGTGCGGCGCGATCAAGAGACCCTCACCAATCTCTACCGCTCGAACGGCTTTCGCGACGTGGCCGTCACGCACGTGACCAAGGACGACTACCAGGGACGCGAAGGTGATATTGCCGTGACCATCCACATCGAAGAAGGCGTCCAGTGGCTGGTCTCGGATCTGCGAGTGACCGGCTACAAGCGGCTGGATCTGAAAAATGTGCTGTCGACCCTCTCTTCGTCGACGCAACAGCCGTATGCCGATTTAAACGTGGCGTCCGACCGCGATTCGATTCTGGCGTACTACTTCGAAAACGGCTTTCCCAACGCGACCTTCGAATGGAGTTCCACGCCTGGCCCCGCGCCGCACACCGTTAATTTGAAGTATCAGGTGACCGAGGGCGAGCAGCAGTTCGTGCGGCAGGTGCAGGTGAACGGCCTGAATGTCACGCGCCCGCGGCTGGTCTATCGCAACCTGCAGTTGAACCCCGGCGATCCGCTCTCGCCGCTGAAGATGGCCGATACCCAGAAGCGTTTATACGACCTGGGCGTCTTCGCCTCGGTCGACACGGCGGTGCAGAACCCGGAGGGCGCCGAGCACGACAGGTTCGTGCTGTTCGACATGGAGGAAGGCAGCCGCTACTCGGTGTCGGGCGGCATCGGCGCCACGCTGGCGCGCATCGGCGGCAGCAACCAGCAGGCCGATTTGACCAATCCAGGGGGCGCCACCGGCGTCAGCCCGCGCGTCAGCCTGGACGTAAGCCGCATCAATTTTCTGGGCCTGGGCCACACGGTTAGCCTGCGCACGCGCTACTCCACACTCGAGAAGCGCGGGCTGTTCGATTACCTCGCCCCGCGCATCCTCAACCACACCAATCTGGATCTTTCCTTCGACGTGCTGTACGACGATTCGCGCGATGTGCGCACCTTCTCGGCCAAGCGCGCCGAAGTTTCGACGCAGCTCACCGACCGACTGACCAAGGCGCTCACCGCCTTTTTCCGGTTCAGCTACCGGCACGTCAACGTCGGCACGTTGAAGATTGATCCGCTGCTGATCCCGCGCCTGTCGCAATCGGACCGCGTCGGAATGTTCTCGGCGAACTTCGTCGAAGACCGGCGCGACGACCCGACCGACGCGCACAAGGGCCGCTACAACACGCTGGATCTGGGCTATTCGTCATCGATTTTCGGCTCGCAGGTCAGCTTTCTGCGACTGCTGGCGCGCAACGCGAGCTATCATCGCGTGACCCGCAAGCTGCTGCTGGCGCGGGAACTGTCGATCGGCATTGCGCCCGCTTTCGGCGGGATCGTCGAGGTCTCGACCGATCCCGACCCCATCCCGCTGCCTGAGCGCTTCTTCGCCGGCGGCGGCGAGACCATGCGCGGCTTCCCCGAAAATCAGGCCGGCCCGCGCGACAAAAAGACCGGCTTCCCGCTTGGCGGCTCGGCCCTGCTGTTTCACAAAACCGAGCTGCGCTTTCCGCTGATCGGCGAAAATATCGGCGGCGTGCTGTTTCACGATATGGGCAACGTCTACTCGACGCCCGGCAACATCTCGTTCCGCGTCCACCAGAAGAGCCTCACCGATTTCGACTACATGGTGCACGCGGTCGGGTTCGGCATCCGTTATAGGACCCCCATCGGGCCGGTGCGCGGCGACGTGGCTTACAGCATCAATCCACCCAGCTTCAACGGCTTCAAAGGCACCTTTAACCAGTTGCTGCAGTGCACCGAAACCAACAGCTGCACGTCCGCGCGGCAGCAGATCAGCCACTTCCAATTTTTCTTTTCGATAGGGCAGACCTTCTAATGACCTTTCTACTGATTACCGTCGCGGCCATGCTGAGTTTCGCCGAGCCGGTGGTGGTCGATCGCATCGCCGTGAGTGTCGCGACCCAGGCCATCACGCTCAGCGAGGTAAAGGAAGAGGTCGCGGTCACCGCTTTCATGAACGGCGAGAAGCCGGACTACAGCCCCGGCGTGCTGCGGCGCGCCGTGGACCGGCTGGTGGATCAGGCGCTGATCCGGCGCGAGATCGACTTGGGGCGCTATGCGATGCCCGGCCCCGAGGTCGCCAGCGGTATGCTGGCGGCGCTGCAAAAACAGCACGGAGGGCGCACCGGACTGGATCGCGCGCTGGCCTCGTACGGGCTGACGCGTCAGGAACTGCAGGCGCACCTGGCGTGGCAGGCGACCTTGCTGCAGTTCATCGAGATGCGCTTCCGCCCGGCCGTGCAGGTGACCAGCGAAGACGTTCAAAAATATTTCCACCAGCACTACGCCACCAGGACTGAGAGTGGCCGCCCCATTGCTCTCGACAGCATGCGCGCGCAGATCGAGAATGAGCTGACGGCGAGCCGCGCGGATGAAGAAATGGAGCAGTGGCTGAAGGACACGCGCAAGCAGACCGCCATTGTGGTGCGCGACGAGTCGGTGGGAAAGGAGATTAAGCCATGACCCGGCCGGGCCGCATTGTCCTGATCTCCGCCGGTTCCATGGTGTTGCTGCTGCTGATCGTGGTGGTGGCCGGCGTGACCATCCTGCGCAGCGGCTGGTTCCAGAACAAAGTGCGGCTGCGGCTGATCAGTGAAGTCGAAAAGGCCACGGGCGGAACCGTGGAGATCGGCGCGTTTCGCTTTGACTGGAAGACCATGACGGCCGAAATCGATCGCTTCGTGGTGCACGGCACGGAGCCGGCCGGCGGGCCGCCGCTGCTGATGGTGCCGAAGCTGACCGTGGGTCTGAAGATTGTGTCCGTCCTGAAGCGCGACGTGGACCTGCAGCTGGTGCGGGCCGATGGGCCGCAAGCCTACCTGCTGGTGAATAAGGACGGGTCCACCAACATCCCGGCGCCGAAAATTCCGAGCACCAGCAATAAATCCGGCCCCGAGACGATTCTGGATTTGGCCATCGGCAAGTTTGAAATCAACAACGGCCGCGCCGAAGTGCACGCCGCCGGCAATCCGCCCAAGGTCACGCCGTACGATCTGCGCGGCGAGAATTTGAAGACCGTGTTCACGTACGACATGACCGGCCCGCGCTACAACGGGACACTTTCGGTGCAGCCGATCAACGTCGTGTTCGGCGATTACAAGCCGCTGCCCGTGAATATCGATACGAAGGTGCAATTTGAAAAAGACCGGCTGGTGATGCAGCAGACGCACCTGACCACGCCCCATTCCGAGATCAACCTGGATGGCAAGATCGAGCACTTCAACGCACCGGTACTCGACGCCCAGTACCGCGGCCGCTTTGACTTGGGCGAACTCAGCCAGACCTTTCGCGTCAAAGGCAAGACTTCCGGGCAAGCCGAGTCGGAAGGCAAGCTGCATTACGTGTCGGCCACCGATTATGGCGCCGAGGGCAGCCTGAAGCTTCAGGATGTCGCCATCACGCAGCCCGGCATGCGGCTGCGCGGCGTGCACGGCGATGCCAATTTCGTCGCCAACCCCACGCTGGTGAATCTGAAGGGAATGCGCCTTTATGCGGCCGGCGGCGAGATCACCGGGTCCGGCAGCCTGCGCGACATGGACCGTTTCGCGCTGACCGGGCATCTGCGCGGCTTCGATTTGAACCGCACCGGCGCGCAGTTCGGCGTCTCGAAAGTGCCGTATGATGGCGTGGTCTCCGGACCGTTTGAGGTACGGGGCAGCCTAAAGGAAATGGCGCGCAACCATTACAGCGCCAACGCCCGTCTCGATATCGCCCCCGCCAAAGGCGCCAAGCCGGTGCGCGGCGCGATCGACGTGCACTATGACGCCGCGGCGGACAATCTGGTGCTGAAGCCGTCGTTCCTGCAACTGCCGTCGACGCGCCTGACATTCTCGGGAGCGCTCAATCGCCAGTTGACAGTGCACGCCGAGACCACCGACTTGAACGATCTGTCGCCGGTGCTGGGACCGAAAACGCCCTTGAAACTGGCGAACGGCAAGCTGCAGTTTGACGGCACCGTCAACGGCAAGCTGGCGGCGCCGGTGGTGCAAGGTCATTTCGTCGGCGCCAATCTGATGTATGAGGACCAGAAGCTGGACTCGGCCGCGGCCGATATCCGTCTGCAGCGCAGCGGCCTGGAGGTCCACAATGGCGTGTTCGGCTACCAGAATCTGACCGGCAAACTTGATGCCGTCGTGGGCCTGACCGATTGGAAGCCGCTCAACACCAACGCGCTGCAGGTGAACGCGTCGGTCGCTAATGCGGACCTCGCCAATCTGCTGGCACTGGCCGGGCACAAGGAAATCGCGGCTACGGGCACGCTGCAGGCCAGCGCGCGCATTACGGGCACCATCGGCAACCCGCAGCCAGTCGCGGACCTGAGCGTGACCAAAGGCAGCCTGCAGGGCGAACCGTTTGACCGCTTGGCGGTGCACGTGGATTCGCCCACCAGCACCAGCGAGCGCGCCGTCGCGCAGATGACCGCGGGCGCCAAACAGTTGAACGGCACCGCCACCTATGCGCATGGCGCCGGCGTGTTCCTGCCCGGCGAACTCAACTTCTCGGTTTCGACCAACTCGATGCAGCTGGCCCAGTTTAAGACGCTGCATGCCGATCAGCCGACGCTGGCGGGGACGGCGCAAATATCGGCGCAAGGAGCCCTGCGCCTTCTGCCGTCCAAGCCCAATCAGCCGGGCTATCAGATCCAAAACGTGAACGCGGACATCGCGGCGAAGGGCCTGAATTTCGATCAGCGGCAATTGGGCGACATCACGCTGACGGCGCGTACGACCGGTACGCCGCAAGGCCCGACGCTGACCGCGCACGTGGATTCGAACTTCGCGAGCGCCGTGCTGAAAGGCGATGCGCGCGTGCTGCTGAGCGGCGACTATCCCGGCAGCGGCAACGTGACCTTCTCCAAAGTAGATGTCGCGACCGTGCGCAAGATCCTGATGCCGTCCCCCGACCCGAACGGGTATCCCATCACGGGCTCAGTCGAAGGCAAGTTGGAATTTTCGGGTTCGGCCATGAAACGCGATACCTGGAAAGCCGCTCTCGACATTCCGAAGCTGGAGCTGCGGCCCGCCAACCCGGCCGACCCGGTGCTAACGCAGTTCGCGCTCACCAATTCGGCGCCCATACGCGTGTCCTTGCAGAACGACAAAGTCACCATCGAAAGCGCGCGGCTGGTTTCGCGCGACACCGACCTGTCGATCTCCGGCTCGGTGCTGCTCGACGCCAAAAACACGCTGGACCTGCACGTCGACGGCAAAGCCGATCTCTCGGTGCTGCACGTCTTCGAGCGCGACATCTTCTCCTCGGGCGCCGTGGTGATGCAAGCCACGATCCGGGGCAGCGCGCAGTTGCCCACCATCGGCGGCTATCTGGATCTTAAGAACGCCAACCTGAATCTGGTGGACGCGCCCAACGGCCTCTCGAACGCCAACGGCCGCATTGTATTTGACGGCAACCGCGCCAACATTCAAAGCCTCACGGCCGAAACCGGCGGCGGCAAAGTCAAAATGACCGGGTTCGTGGCGTTCGCCGGAGGCGCCTACACCTTCCGCCTGGCGGCCGACGCGCAGGGTGTGCGCATCCGCTATCCGGAGGGCGTCAGCACCATCGCCGATGCCGCGCTTAACGTCACCGGCAGCAAGGATCGCAGCGTGCTCACCGGCCGCATCACCATTTTGCGGACTGCCTTCAATCCGCGCACCGACGTGGGCTCCATCCTGACAGCCTCGTCGCAGCCGGTGAAGACGCCCTCCGCCCAAACGGGCATTCTGGGCGGACTCCAGTTCGACGTAGGCATCGAGACATCGCCCGACATCAGCTTCCAGAGCTCGCTCACCGACAGCCTGCAGTTCGAAGCCCATCTGCGCCTGCGTGGCAACGTCTCGAACCCGGTACTGCTGGGCCGCATCAACATCACCCAGGGCGACCTGACCTTCTTCGGCAACAAATACACCATCAACTCGGGCTCGGTCGCGTTCTATAACCCGGTCAAGCTGGAGCCCATTCTGAATGTCGATCTGGAGACCAAAGCCCGCGGCGTGGACGTCACGCTAACGGTATCGGGCCCGATCAACAAGCTCAACGTGAGCTACCATTCGGACCCGCCGCTGCAGTTCTCCGACATCGTGGCACTGCTAGCCACCGGCCGCACGCCGTCGGACGCTACGATCGCGGCGCGCCAACCCGCGGCCGCGCCACAAAGCTGGCAGCAGATGGGAGCCTCGGCGCTGGTGGGGCAGGCCATCGCGAACCCCGTGGCCGGGCGTCTGCAGCGCTTCTTCGGCGTCAGCAAGCTAAAGATCGATCCGCTACTGTCGGGCGTCACCGGCAACCCGCAAGCCCGGCTCACCATCGAACAGCAGGTGACGCCGGCCATCACCTTCACCTACATCACCGACGTGGCCAACGCCAGCACGCAAGTGTTGCGCGTTGAGTGGGCCATCAACAAGAATGTGTCGGCGGTGGCGCTACGCGAGGAAAACGGCTACTTCGGGCTGGACCTGTTCTACAAGAAGCGGTTCAAATAAAGAGCGGACCGATCTTACTTCAATCCCGCAACAAAGGACCCGTGACGTCAGGCGTGGGTGCGTACCGCGATTTCGCTGGGCCGGTCAATCACGAACTTGCGCCGCTCGAAATACTTCTTGAGGCGCAGCGCAGGCTTCTCCACCAGATGCCAAGACACAATCGCCACTCCCAGAATGATCGGGTAAGCCAACGCAATACCCTTCAGCCAATTGATGCCCGGATGATAGAACTCCATCTGCTGCTGCAGCGGGAACGCGTAAATATATAGCCCGTAAGAATAGTCCCCAATGCGGGTGAAGGGCCGGAAAAAGACCGCAGGGTGAAGTGAGAAACAGAGTGTGGCGTAAGCCAGCGCCGGTAAAATGTAGACCCGCCCCATCTCCGGATCCTGGATGAACCAGGTGCTGCCAACCA
>DOZZ01000158.1 GCA_003517725.1 Bryobacterales bacterium
GAGGCCGACAAGCTGTGCCATCGCATCGCCATCATGGACCACGGCAAGATTCTGGTGAACGACACGCCGGCGGAGTTGAAGAAGTTGATACCGGGCGGCTCCGTGTTGGAACTGCGCGCCTATGTTCCGGAAGAAGACAACACGGGCATCGCCGAGCGTTTGACTGCCGCGCTGCAAGGGCTGACGGGCGTGACTAAGGTGGATGCGGTCTCGGACGCCGCGCCCGAGCCCGCCCCGAATGCCGGACCTCCGCGCGGGCCCTGGGGACCACCGGGCGGCGCACCGGGCGGTAGCGCCCCGCCAGCGGCCGCGCCCGAGCCTGGCGCGCGCATCTATCGCGTCTATGCCGACGCCGCCAATGCGCTGATTGGACCAGCGGCGCAGGCAGTCGCATCGGTGGGCGCCGAGGTGCGTGACCTGAGCGTGAAGCAGCCGACGCTTGAAGAAGTGTTTATCTTTTTGACCGGGAGGCACCTGCGCTGATGGCTACCGATATTGTCGCCGTGCCGCAAGCCGCGCACGCGCCGGGCCGCACCTGGCTGGCCGTCAACGCGTTTCTCGCGATTTTGGAGCGCGACCTGGTCGTTACGGGGCGCGAGTTCGTGCCGTTTCTGCTGCAGGCTTTGATGCAGCCGCTCTTCTTTCTGTTCATCTTCGGCAAGGTGCTGCCGGGCATCGGGCTGGCCGCCGGCAACTTCGCCGCGCTGATGCTGCCCGGCATCGTGGCGCTGACCGGCATGATCGCGGCCATGCAAGGCGTGACGCTGCCGCTGGTGCTCGATCTGGGGTTTGCGCGCGAGATCGACGACCGGCTGCTGTCGCCCCTGCCGGTGTGGTGGGTGCCGCTTGAAAAAGTGCTGTTCGCGGCGGTGCGCGGGACCATCGCGAGCTCGGTCATCTTTCCGCTGGGCTGGTGGATTCTGGGCAGCGGCTTCGCGGTGCGCACCGATCGCATCCCCATGCTGATCGGCATGGTGATTCTGACCTCGCTGGTGGGCTCGACTATCGGACTGCTGATGGGCACGGTCATCAAGCCGGAGCAGATCAGCCTGATGTTCACGCTGATCTTCACGCCGCTGCTGTTCACCGGCTGCACCTATTATCCGTGGGGCGCGCTGGGCAACATCCGGTGGTTCCAGGCGTTCACGCTGTTGAACCCGCTGACCTACGCGGCCGAGGGCCTGCGCTATTCGATGGTGCCGCCGATGAACGGGCACGAGTTCCCGACGCTGGGGCTGCACTGGATTCTGGCTGCGTTGGGCGCGTCCGTCGTAATCATGTTTTTGCTGGGGAAGAGGACGTTTTCGAAGAGAGTGGTGACGTAAGGGCCGTGATGGTTGCCTGATCCGGCTGGCCGGCGAAATATTTTTGCAGAGCCGTGGCGAAGATTTTCTCTTCGGGCGCCACCACGGCGAAGAGCGTCATCGATGAATGGAACTTCAGGTGATCGGGATAGCCGAAGATATGTTCCACGGAACGCCCCTCCACGAGATTCACCAATTCCGTACACTTGTTGAGGCGGGGGCCCAGCAGGGGGTGCCGCAGGTAGGCTTCGGCTTCCTCGCGCGACGCGATGCCATAGCGCAGGGCCATCGCGCTGTGACCCAGACCCTTGAGTTGCGGGAAGATGAACCACATCCAGTGGCTCTCTTTGCGGCCCGCCCGCAGCTCCAAAAGTACGCGCTGGTACACCGAATCCTGCGCGTCCACGAAGCGTTGGAGATCAAAAGTGTCGTCCATGGTACAAGACTAGATTAGCGGCGTTCCGTGGAGGTTTTTGCCATGACCCCTAAATGCGTTTCCGGATGAGGATCTGTTCAAGGCCGTGTTCGGGCAGACGATCGAGCGGGCCCAGGCAGTGGCGGCGCGTGAAGACGGTCCGGGTCTGGTGCGGGCGTTTGGGGAGATGGTGAGCCTGCCGTGGACCGATAGCGTCGAGGCCGCGGCGCTCTGAAGCGTATTCGAAGGGGACCTAACGGTGGGCGGGTCCGGATGCCGGCATCACGCCAATTTGCCGCAGGAAACCGAGAACATCTTTTTCTGCCCATTTTTCAGCCAGTTTGCCGTTGGCAATGCGATGGATCGTGATCGAAGTCATCTTCATATCGTTGCCGGTCCGGGGTGCGCCGGGCAGGTCGCCCTCGTGCTTCCCGAAAGAAGTCAGCCGTGTCACTACCTTGTCGCCTTCCGCGATCTGGTCTTCGATGCGATGGTAGCCGGGGGTAGCCTCCCGGAAAATTTTGAAGGCCTGCTTCAGTCCTTCGCGGCCCGGCGGCAGGCCTGGAAACGGCGGAGGGTTGTGGTCGAGGTAATCTTCGGCTACCAGGTCGTCCATGGCGTCCAGATTGCCTTTGTCGATCTCTTCGTAGAATCTACCCACTAAGGCTTTGTTGGTTTCGGCGGACATCGTTGACCTCTCTCTCACCTTAGCGCTGTGCGACCCTGTGGATGAGATGGAGTTTAGATGGACAGCCTGATTGCGGGCTATCAACGCTTCCGCGCGAGTGGCTGGCCGGAGCGCCGCAAAGTGTTCGAAAGCCTGGCGGAGGGCGGGCAGCGCCCCACGACGCTGGTGGTGGCGTGCGTCGATAGCCGCGTCGATCCGGCCATGATCTTCGACGCCGGGCCAGGCGAGATGCTGACCGTGCGCAACGTCGCCAATCTGGTGCCGCCCTACGCGCCGGATAGCGCGTACCATGGCACCAGCGCGGCGCTCGAATTGGGCGTGCGGGTGCTTAAGGTGCGGGACCTGGTGGTGCTGGGCCATGGCATGTGCGGCGGGGTGCAGGCGCTGCTCGATGGTCCGCCTGAAAACGCGCGGGATTTCGTGGGGCCGTGGATGGCCATGGCCGAGCCGGCGCGCCTGCGGACCCTGCATTACGCGTCGTCCGAGCAGCGCCAGCAATGCTGCGAGTACGAAGTGATCAAAATTTCGCTGGCCAATTTAATGACGTTTCCGTGGATTGCCGAGCGCGTCCAGGCCGGTGAACTGGCGCTGCACGGCGCGTGGTTCGCGATTCACTCGGGGCTGCTGCTGACGCTGCAACCCGACGGATCGTTCGCGCCGCCGAAACTTATGAACTTGGCGCGAGATCCGATATCATAATTGCCGTGAAACCCTCATTCGGTCGGCGCGATTTCTTGAAAACTGGAGTGCTTCTGGCGGGAGCGGGCTACGGTGCCGCCGCCAAGAAACGGAACATCCGGAAAGCCATCATGTACGAGACCATCAAAATCCAAGGTCCCGTGCTGGCCAAGTTCCAGGCCGTCAAGGCGGCCGGTTTTGAAGGCGTGGAACCCAGCAGCCACATGAACCAGCAGGAAGTGCTGGCGGCATTGCACGCGAGCGGTCTCGCGGCGGCCAGCGTTTGCTGCAGCACGCATTGGAAGAAGCCGCTGTCGGACCCCGATGCCGCCGTGCGCGCGGCGGGCGTGCGCGGCATCGAGCAGGCTCTCCGCGATGCCAAAGCGTATGGCGCCAGTTCCGTGCTGGTGGTCCCGGGCGCGGTGAATCAGCAGGTGAGCTACGCCGACGCTTATACGCGCTCGCAGGCCGAGCTGCGCAAGGCGCTGCCGCTGGCCGAACAGCTAGGCGTCAAGATCGCCATCGAAAACGTCTGGAACCATTTCCTGATGAGCCCGCTTGAGGCGGCCCGCTATATCGACGAGTTGCAGAGCAGCGCGATCGGCTGGCACTTCGACGTCGGCAACGTCATCGCTTATGGGTGGCCCGAGCAATGGATTCACATTCTCGGCAAGCGCATTCTGAAACTGCATATCAAAGAGTACAGCCGCGCCAAACTCGACAAGACCGGGCCCGCTTCCGGATTTAACGTGCCGTTTCTGGAAGGCGATAACCGCTGGCCGGTGGTGATGCAAGCGCTGGATGACGTCGGCTATCAGGGCTGGGGGATTGCGGAGCAGCCTGGCGCCGACTCGCCCGAGGGTCTGCGGGATTTAACAACTCGCATGGACCGCATTTTTGCCAGCTAAGCGCGCCGCCATTCTGCTATTGCCGGCCGTTTCGTGTTACCTCCTGGCGCAGCTCCCCGGCGCGCGCATCTGTTTCCACGATGTGGCCGCGTCCAGCGGACTTTCCTTCACGCTGGAGAACAACCCCACTCCGCAAAAGCGCATGATCGAAACCATGCCCGGCGGCGTCGCGGCGTTTGACTTCGATAATGACGGCCGCACCGACGTTTTCTTCACCAACGGCGCGGCAATCCCGTCCCTCAAGAAGGACTCGCCGCGCTTTTCGAACCGCCTGTTCCGCAATGAGGGCAACCTGCATTTTCGCGATGTGACGGCCGCGTCGGGGCTGGCCGGTGAAGGCTACTCGATGGGCGTGGCCGTGGCCGACTTCGACAACGACGGCTACGCCGACGTGTTCGTCGCGGGCGTGCATCACAACGCGCTCTACCGCAACCTGGGCCACGGCAAATTCGAGGACGTCACGGCTCGCGCCGGCATCAAGAGCGACCAGTGGAGCGTGGCGGCGGGCTGGTTCGATTTCGATAACGACGGACTGCTGGATCTGTTGGTGGTCAACTACGGCGCCTGGACGCCCGGTTCCGATCGCTTCTGCGGCGATTCGTCGCGCGGGCTGCGCGTCTACTGTCATCCGAAATACTTCGATCCTCGCCCCAATCAGCTTTACCGCAATCGCGGCGACGGCACCTTCGAGGACGTCTCCGAGAAGTCCGGCATCTCGAAGCATTTAGGCCGCGGCATGAGCGTGGCGTTCGCCGACTACGACGGCGACGGTCTGATGGACATTTTCGTCACCAACGATAACCACCCCAACTTTCTGTTTCACAACCTCGGGAATGGGCGGTTCGAAGAGGTGGGGCTGGAGGCCGGCGTGGCTTTGCCCGAACATGGGAAAGCGGTTGCCAGCATGGGGACGGATTTTCGCGATTACGATAACGACGGGCTGCCCGACATCGCCGTGACCGCGCTGAACGGCGAAACGTTTCCGATCTTCCACAATGACGGCAAGGGCGCTTTCCACGACGCGACGTATGCCACGCGCATCGCCAAGCTGAGCGTGGCGCGGGCGGGCTGGGCGGCCGGCTGGTTCGATTTCAATAACGATGGCTGGAAAGATTTGTTCACGGCCAACTCGCATGTGAACGATGTGGTGGAAAAGGTGGAAGCGGCGGTCTACAAGCAGCCGAACTCGGTGTTCGCCAATCTGCGGAACGGGACGTTCGACGAAGCGTCCTGTTCGGAGATGGCCGCCTCGGCCAAAGCCCACCGGGGCGCGGCCTTCGCCGATTTCGACGG
>DOZZ01000145.1:0-1867 GCA_003517725.1 Bryobacterales bacterium
ATGGGCAAGCTTTACTAATGCGAGTAGCTCATGTCGAAGCCGGAGGTCAGATACACCCACTCACGATATTTCGCCGGAATTTTGAGCTCGCCGCCGGTCGTATATTGCGGGACGAGCGCGGCCATCAGCAACGTCGCGGCGAGCAGCATGCCACAAGTCTACTGCAGCGTGAACAGCGTGAGTTGCGCCCCTTGCTGTTCGAACTCGATCTCCTGTTGGCCCGGGCCGGAGGCCAGTCCGTGACGCTCGCGAATGGCTTGCACTCGTTCGCGCAAGCGATCGCGGTAGGGTCCGCGCAGGTAAGCATCGTGCGCGTAGCGCCGTTCATACTGGCGCGCCAGATGCGGGAAGTAGTCGCGCAGAAAGGGGAAAAACACGCGCTGCGCCGATGGCATCAGGAATAGCGCACCGCCGCCAAAATACTGCGCGCCGGCCTCTTTGGCCGCCTGGGCCAAACGATCCAGTCGCGGCTCTTGGTCCGTAATCAGCGGCAGAATCGGGTTTGGGAACACGCCCACGCTCAATCCGGCGGCCGAGAGTTCGCGCACCACCCGCAAGCGCAGCTCGGGGTGCGGCGCGCGTGGCTCCAGCAGGCGCGCCAGACCCGCGTCGAGCGTCGTGATCGTCATGTTGATGTGCAGCTCGTTGCGCCGCGCGACAGCTTGCAGCAGCTCACGATCCTGCAGAATGCGATTGCTCTTGGTGGTGATCGATAGCCGCCGGCCGGTGCCCTCGGCGAACACCTCCAGAAGGGCGCGCGTGCGACGGAAACGTCCCTCGGCAGGCTGGTAAGGGTCGGTGGCGGTGCCGATCGCGATGGCTTCGCCGCGCGCGGTACGGCGCAGGTCGCGCCGCAGCAGCTCCTGAACATTCGCCTTCGCGTAAATGCGGTCTTCGAAGGCGCGTGGATCGTCCAGGCCCATGAACTCGTGCGTGAAGCGGGCGTAGCAGTAGCGGCAGCCGAACTCGCAGCCTCGATAGGGATTGATGGTCCAGGTAAACGGCAGGTTGGGCTTAGTGCGGTTCAAGATAGTGCGCGCGGCCAGTTCGAAGTACTGCACCTCGCGCTTAGCTTCGAGCAGCGGCCCCTGCGCCGCCAAAGCCGCGATGCCGACCGTTGCACTCATTGTTCTATTTTCGCCTTTTATTCGCCTTTGTCAAGCATAGACTGGAAGCTCATGCGCTTTTGCTGGTGGCTGCTTCTGGGATGCACCGCGCCCCTGCTGGGGCAGGATAATTACGAGATTCAGGTTTACCCGTCGGAGGTCGTCGCCGCGCACCAGACCATGGTGGAAGTGCATAGCAACTTCACCTTCTCCGGCACCAAGGACGTCGTCGATGGCGAAGACCCGACCGAGCACGCCCTGCATGAGACGCTCGAGATCACCCACGGCTTCACGCCCTGGTTCGAGACCGGCTTTTACGTCTTCACTAGCGCGCGCAGCGGGCGCGGTTGGGAGTGGGTAGGCGACCACATACGCCCGCGCATCAGCGTCCCGGCGGAGTGGAAGTGGCCCGTGGGCCTGAGTCTCTCGGCCGAGATCGGCTACCAGCGCCGCCGCTACTCAAGCGACAGTTGGACAGTTGAACTGCGGCCCATCATCGATAAGCAGTTGGGCCGCTGGTATCTGGCGTTCAATCCGGCCATTGACCGTTCGCTGCAGGGCCTGAACCAGCACCGCGGCTGGAACTTTTCGCCCAACGTTAAGGCCGGATACGACATCACCAAGAAAGTGAACGCCGGCATCGAATATTACGGCGCGCTGGGCCCTATCACCGGCTTCGATCCGCTATCGCAACAGCAGCAGCAGATCGTTCCGGCGATCGACCTGAACCTATCGCCTAACTGGGAGTTCAACGCCGGCAT
>DOZZ01000145.1:2036-11861 GCA_003517725.1 Bryobacterales bacterium
CCGCCGTCGACCATCAGGTGCTTAGACGGCCTTCGAAACCGGAGTGGGAGCCAGATCGCGGCTGCTGATGACGCGGTCGATCATGCCGTAGTCGACGGCCTGATCGGGGCTCATAATGTAGTCGCGGTCGACGTCACGCGCCACCCGCTCGATGGTCTGGCCGGTGGTATCGGCCAGCATCTTGTTGAGCGCTTCGCGCATGCGCAGAATCTCTTTGGCGTAAATGTCGATATCGGCAGCCTGGCCCGCCAAGCCCTGCATGGAGGGCTGGTGGATCATGATGCGCGAATTGGGCAGGCTGAAGCGCTTGCCCTTCTTGCCCGCCGCCAGCAATACCGCGGCCATCGAAGCGGCCTGGCCCACGCAGATCGTGATGATGTCGGGACGCACGAACGACATGGTGTCCAGAATCGCCAGCCCGGCCGTGATGGAGCCGCCGGGAGAGTTGATGTAAATCGAAATATCGCGCTCGGGATCTTCCGCCTCGAGGAACAGCAATTGCGCAATCACCAGATTGGCAATACTGTCGTCGATCGGCGTGCCGAGGAAGATGATGTTCTCCTTCAACAACCGCGAGTAAATGTCGTACGCACGCTCGCCGCGCGATGTCTGCTCAACCACCATCGGGACCAACACAGATGTACCATCACCTTTCTGAGATCAAACTTCCATCATACGCGAACGGGGAAGCCGCCCTTCCTGGCTCGCCTGCCGAGGGCAGGGAGCGCCTCCGCTTTCTGACCAGCATAAAGTAGTAGTTCATGCCCATTTCGCTCGCTGACATTCTGGATTCCCGCGATAGCTCCATCTTCGACGTGCGCTCCAAAGCGCCGGGACCGCAAGGCTCGCTGCCGATCACGCCGGAGATGCTGTTGCGGCGGCCCTCGGGCGACCTGTTCGGCTGGGCCCAGAACGCCGGCATGGGCTGGGACCCCGCGCGCATGAACGGCACCGAAGTGCTGATTCTGAGCACGCATGGCGGCATTCGCCGGCCCGACGGCACGCCCATCGCGCTGGGTTATCACACCGGTCACTGGGAAGTGGGCCTGCTGATGGAAGCCGCGGCCGAGGAGCTTTCGCGGCACGGCGCCGTGCCTTTCGCCGCCTATTGCACCGACCCCTGCGATGGCCGCACGCAGGGCACTCCGGGCATGTTTGACAGCCTGCCGTATCGCAACGATGCCGCGCAAATTTTTCGCCGCCTGATTCGCTCGCTGCCCACGCGGCGCGCCGTGATCGGCGTCGCAACCTGCGACAAAGGTCTGCCGGCCATGATGCTGGCGCTGGCCGGCACACCCGATCTTCCGTGCGTGCTGGTGCCGGGCGGCGTCACGCTGCTGGCCGAAGAGGGCGAAGACGCGGGCCGCGTGCAATCGGTGGGCGCGCGCTTTGCGCACCAGCAGATCACGCTCGAAGCCGCGGCCGAGAACCTGTGCCGCGCCTGCGCCTCGCCCGGCGGCGGCTGCCAGTTTCTCGGCACCGCGGCCACCGCGCAGGTGATCGGCGAAGCGCTGGGCATGTCGCTGACGCACTCGGCACTGGCGCCTTCAGGGCACCCGCTGTGGCTCGACATGGCGCGCCGCTCGGCCCGCGCGGCGCTCTCAATGGAAGCCCGCGGGCTCAATATGCGCGCCGTTCTGAGCGATGCCTCGGTGCACAACGCCATGACCGTGCACGCGGCGTTCGGCGGATCGACCAACTTGATTCTGCACCTGCCGGCGATCGCCTACAGCGCCGGGCTGCGGCGTCCCCAGGCCGCCGACTGGACCATCGCGAATCGGGAGGTGCCCCGCATTGTCGACGCGCTGCCCAACGGGCCCAAAGGTCATCCCACGGTGCAGGTGTTTCTGGCCGGCGGCGTGCCCGAGGTGATGCTGCACCTGCGCCGCGCGGGTTTGCTGCGGCTGGACGCCATGACCGTCGCGGGCGAGCCGCTCGGCACGCTGCTCGACTGGTGGGAGCAGAGTGAACGCCGGGCCACATTGCGCAAGCTGCTGCGCGATCGCGACGGCATCGATCCGGACGACGTCATCATGGACCCGGATCGCGCGCGCAGCCGCGGGCTGACGTCCACCGTGACTTTTCCGGTCGGTAACCTGGCGCCCGGAGGATCGGTCATCAAGAGCACCGCCATCGACCCGACCATGGTGGATGCGGACGGCGTCTACCGCAAAACCGGGCCGGCGCGCGTGTTTCGCTCCGAGCAGGACGTGATTGCGGCCATCAAGAGCCACGCTGAAGACCGCATTCGCGAGGGCGACATCATCGTGCTAATGTGCCGCGGCCCGCTGGGCTCCGGCATGGAAGAGATCTACCAGATCACGTCGGCGCTGAAGCATCTGGCCTTCGGCAAACACGTCGCGGTGCTGACCGACGCGCGCTTCAGCGGCGTCTCCACCGGCGCCTGCATCGGGCACGTCACGCCGGAGGCGCTGGCCGGCGGACCGATTGGCAAGGTGCGCGATGCCGACCTGGTGCAGATCACGGTCGACCGCAACCGGCTCGATGGGACTGTCGATCTGGTGGGCGCGGACGGCGTGGAGTTCGGCGCCGAAGAAGGCACGCGCGTGTTGAAAAACCGGCCGCTGCGCGACGATCTGGCTTCCGATCCACGGCTGCCTGACGATACGCGTTTGTGGGCGGCGCTCCAGAACGTCAGCGGAGGGACGTGGGGCGGCTGCGTCTTCGATGTGGACCGCATCGTGACGGTGCTGGCGGCGGGGATCAAAGCTTTGGAGTAAAAAAAGCTTTGGAGTAAAGGGCTGTTATTCCGACGGCAGGTAGGCCGAGGCTAGCTCGTGGTAGTCCGTAGGGGTCACCAGGTGGAAGCGGATCTGCAGTGGGCAGAACTGCTGGATTTCGCGGGTCATCGGTGGCGTCGGGATATCCGTGCCGGCCAGGTAGAGTTCGCCCGCCGCGACGCGGAACGGCAGCACCGTCCACTTGCGCGCGACCTCGGCCGGGATGGCCCGCGTGACAGCCACAGCCACTTCGCCGGGGCAGCCGAGCGGCAGTTTCTGCTGCAGCGCCAGCGCTTCGTACAAATGCTGTTCGCTCAATCCGCCGATCGCGACCAGGTAGGCGCCCAGACGCACGCCCTCGGTACGGGTGGCGAGCGCCTGCTCCAGCGCGGCCGCCGAAAGATACGACGAGCCCACCAGAATTTCGCCGAGCCTGCGGTAATCCGGATCTAACGCCGCGCGGTGCGGATAGCTGTGTTCGGTCTTAAGCCAGACCAGCGGCTGATGCCGCCAGCGCGCGACGGCGAAGGTGCGCAGCGCCGTGGCGCAGGCGCGAAAATTGATCCAGTTGGCCCAAGGGACGCGCAAAGGCGCCAGACAGCCGAAGCGCCAGCCGTAAATGTGCGACGTGTAGAAACATCGCAGCGCGAGGTGAAAGCATTGTAGCGATAAGGTGGCGGCGCAGACCGGGCCCAGCCAGCCGTGATGTGCCGCATTCGGCAGAGACCAGCCGCGGCCCGCGGCGTGAGCCCAGGCCCAGGTGCCCGCGCCATATAGAAACAGCGCGTTGGCAACGGGCGTCAGCAGGCTGCCGGCCAGGCACTTGCGGTCGCGCCAGAACCAGTAAGCCTGACGCGCGGAACCACGCCACCCGTGGCGTTGCCAGCCCTGCAGCGCGATGCCCGTGACCCAGCGCGAACGCTGGCGCACGGCGGCCCGCAAGCTGTGCGGAAAATATTCGCGGGTGGCCACCATACTGGCTTGACGGAGGTGCAGCGGGATGAACAATTGCGGCAGGCCCAGTTGGTGAATGCGCAGGCCGTTCTCATAATCTTCGGTCAAGCTGAGCGGGTCGAAGATGCGGTTAGAGTGCGCCGCGGCCAGGGCTTCGAGGGCATCGCGGGAGAAGCCGGTGCCGACGCCGTTCGAGGGAATAAAGCCGCCCAGTAACTGGCGCGCGGGCATGTCGCGGTATTGGAATTCGGAGAACTCGTCGCAATAAATGCCGTGCGTGAAGTGGCTCCAGGGCGTGGGCAGCGGCAGCACCGGAATCTGCACCATGGCGTAGTTTTGCGCGAAATAGTTGATGTAGCGCAGGGCTTCCGGATGCACCAAATCTTCGGCGTCGTGCGTCAACACCGACTCGAAGCGCACGCCGTGCTGCTCTTCGAACAGCAGCATGCGCTGGTAGATCCAGTTGAGGCAGTCGGCTTTCGACGTGGGCCCGGCATGCGGGCAGGTGGCCAGGTGGACGCGGCTTGAAAGCGCCTGGGCCTGCTCCACGGCTTCGAGGGTAGGCCGATCGTTGGGATAGACTCCGAGGAAGAAGTCGTAGTTACGGTAGCGGATATAGGCCAGGTTGTGTTCCAGCATGCGGCGCAACACGCCGTGCTCGTTCCAGAGCGGGACGAAGATGGCCATGCGGCGCTGGGGGACGGCGTCCAGTTCGGCGACCACGGGAATACGCGCGGCGGACGCCAGCCATCGTGCGCGAAACCAGGCGAAAGCCGCCACCGCGTCGAGAAACAGATCGTCCAGCGCGTTCGCGAGCAGCCAAATGGCGAGCGGGGCCAGAAGCGCCGCGATCCAACGATCGAGCCACATATGCCTTTAAGGAGAGAGTGGAGGCAGATCCCGAAAGTTCGCAAAGAACTTGGGAGAATCGGACATGCGGCCGAAGTGGTGGTTTCCGTGCGTGGTGCTGTATGGCGTGCTGCTGTATGGCGTGCTGCTGGCGGCGGCTCCCCCAGCCCATTTCCGGTTTGCCATTTTAGGCGACCGCACGGGCGAGGCCGTGCCCGGCGTGTACGAGGCCGCGTGGCAGGCCATCGGGCGCTTTCACCCCGCGTTCGTGGTGAACGTGGGCGACACCATTCAGGGCGGCCACGATGCGGGCGCGGCGGCGGAGTGGCGCGCGCTGCGACCGCTGTGGAACGGTGTTCCGATGTTTCTAGTTCCCGGGAATCATGACATTTGGTCGGCGGCGTCGGAACGCGTGTGGCGTGAACAGGCAGGGCACCCGCCGTTCTATAGCTTCAGCTACGGGAAGCTGCACGTGACGGTGCTGGACAATTCGCGCAGCGCCGATATCAGCGAGGCGCAGTATCGTTTTCTCGAAGCCGATCTGGCGGCCAATGCGGCCCAGCGCCCCAAGCTGATATTTATGCATCGGCCGTCGTGGCTGATTCCGGTGCTGCTGCGCAGTTCTGACTTCGAGCTGCAGCGGCTGGCCAGGAAATATGGCGTGAATGCCGTGATCAGCGGCCACATCCACCAGCTTTCGCAGTACCGGCTGGATGGCGTGCTGTACCTGGAAGTGGGAAGTTCAGGCGGGCATATCGATCGCGGACTGAACGCCGGGCAAGGCTTCGAGCAGGGCTGGTTCTTTCAATGGCTGTCGGCGGAGGTGGATGGCGAGCACGTCGCGTTCACCATTCACGAACTGGGCGAGCCGTTCGGAAAAGGGCAGAGCATTCCACTAGAAAAGTGGGGTCAATCGCGCGCGGCGAAGTAGTCGGAGACGGCTTCGGCTAAAGGCGGCATGGGCTCGATGCCCAGGGCTTCCATGCGGGCGTTTTTTAAGGCCGAATAGCGCGGACGGCGCGCCGGCGTGCGGTATTCGCGCTCGCTGGTGGCGTGCAGTTCGGGTTGCAGTCCGGCCACGCTGAAGATCAACTGCGCGTACTGAAACCACGAGATGGCGGCGCCCCCGCCAATGTGGAAGACGCCGGACTCGCGGCGCTCCAGCAAATCCAGGGTACGGGAGGCCAGCAGCGGCGCGAAGGTGGGTGACGCGACGTGGTCTTCCACCACGCGGATGGGACGGCCTTCGTGCGCCAGGCGCAGCATCAACTCCACGAAGTTACCGCGCCGCGTGTGACGGCCGGCGGGGCCGAAGACGCCGGAGGTGCGGACCACCAGCGCGTTATCCAGATAGGCTTGGGCGTACTGTTCCCCAGTTAGTTTCGAGACCGCATAAGCGCTCAACGGATGGGTGGCGTCGGTCTCGACGTAAGGCCGGCCGGCGGTTCCATCGAAGACGTAGTCGGTGGAGAAATGCACCAGCCGCGCGTCCCATTGCCGGGAGGCCAGCGCCAGATTGCGGACGCCCAAGCCGTTCACCGCCAGCGCCGTGTGCGGGTCTTTTTCCGCCACATCCACCTGGTTGTAGGCGGCGCAGTTGAAGATCACGTCGGGCACGCAATCGGCGACCGCGCGCTCGACGGCGGCGAGGGCGGTGATGTCGAGATGCACCCGGTCGTAGCCCGTAACTTCGGAGCCACGCCGGCGCAGTTCGCGAACCAACTCGACGCCGAGCTGGCCGGAGGCGCCTACGATAAGAGCTTTTGCCATAAGCGATCTCTATGCATTCCAGTCGGTAGCCCCGGCCACCGGCTCGTGGCGCGTGGAGCGGCCGCGGAAGCGTTCGGCCAGCCGCGACAGCTCCGGCAGGTTGCGCAGGCAATGCGAGAGATGCAGGCTCAGGAGGTAGTCGTCCGGCACGCCCAGACACTCTTCGGCGGTGCCCAGCCACAGCGAATCGTGCGACTCGACGCGCAACGGGGCATCGGGCGGAATAAGTTGGGCCACCCGCAACTGCATGCGCGTTCCTTCGATGGATTGAATGTAGCAGGCGACCGGGTGAGCGCTGTCCCCGCTGAGCAGGGTCAGGACGGCCGTTGCTTCGCCCAACGCTTCGCTATGCTGTGTGCTGATTCCCGCCACATGTTCCATGTGCGATTGGTCGAGTGAAGTATGAGATTACCACTGAACGCCGTGGAGCATCCACGCGGCGGCGCCGGCCAGCGTGGCGGCTGCCAGCCCGATGCCGATGAGGCGGGCCAGGGAGCCCACGCGGAATTTACCGGGGGGCGCCTGGGGCACATCTTCCGGCCCGGCCGGAACGGGACCGGCGATGGCTGCGTGGGACCTTAGGCTGGCATCGGCCGGAGCGGCGGAGAACGCCCGCAGGCGTTTGTCCAACTGCTTTTCCATGTGCTCGCGGCCGCCATGGTCGGCAATCACGATGGTAGCGGAGTTGATTCCCTGGGTGGATTCCACCAGACGGCGCCGCAATTTCTCGGGCACTTCCTGGACCGAGCGATAGACCGTGCGGGTGTCTTCCGAGTCGATCAGCACAGCCGATGTTTTGATCAGCCCGGAGGTGAGCCGCACCACTTCACAGCCGCACTCCGGGCAGCGGGCCGGCGTCGGAGCGGCAAAGCGGGTCTGGCAAAAAGGGCAGGTCACGAAGCTCAAGCCAACTTCTCTACCGCGGCGGCCACCATATCGGGGCGGCGCGAGTCGCCGTAGTGATTGAGTACGACCTGGATAAAGCCGAGCGCGGCTTTCGAGAGGGCTTTGTCCTTGCGGTAGATCAGGCCCATGCGGCGGGCCATGGGGTCGGGCGCCAGTGGCAGCGCGCGCAGCTTGCCGGAAGCCAACTCCTCGCTGCAGCCGGAGGTGGCCAGAAAAGCGGCGCCCAACTCAGCCAGCACGAAACGCTTCATCATTTCCGTGGAATCGAGCTCCATCGAAACCTGCAGGCGGCCTTCGACGGGTTCGAGCCAGATGTCCAGGCGCGAGCGCGTGGTGCCGGATTTTGGCAGCAGCAGCGAAATACCGACCAGGTCTTCGCAGGCGACGCGGGGCCGGTTGGCGAGCGGGTGCGACGGCGGCACGATCAGGCGGACTTCGTCCTTATAAATATCGACCACCTGGACGCGCTTTTCGGCGACCGGCAACTGGGTCATGCCGAAATCCGCTACATTTTCCATGACGGCTTCGACCACGCGCGAGCCGAACGAGCGATTGACTTGCAGCTGAACCGCCGGAAACTGGGCTCTGTATTCGGCGAAGACGCCGGGCAGCATATAGATGCAGGTGGCTTCGTTAGCGGCAATGACGAGTTCGCCGCGGGGCGTGATTTCGAGTTCGTTGAGAGCGTCCTGAGCGCGGCGGCGCAGGTCGAGGATTTGTTCGGCGTACCCGGCGAAGATTTTACCGGCGGTGGTCAGCGAGATGCGGCTGCCGAAGCGTTCAAAAAGTTCGGTTTTGAGATCCTGCTCGAGCTGGCGGATTTGGGCGCTGATCGCCGGTTGCGTGCGGTAGCACGTCTGCGCGGCTTTGGAAAAGCTCTTCAGCCGGACGATTTCGAGAAACGTATGGAGCTGATCGAAGTCCATAGCGGAGCGGCCGCGGGCGACAGCGCTTTCTATTCTCTCGATTGTACCAGAGGCGACATTTTGGCCTGAAGCTCGCGGGTACAATCGTTTCTATGTGGCGGGCGATCGTGATACTCGGCTGTCTGGCTGCCGCGCTGGCTTTTAGCGCGGCGCCCGAGCAGGTGCTGGTAGTGGTGAACCGGCAGTCGGCCGTGTCGCAGCGCATTGGGCAATATTACCTTCACAAGCGGCTGATTCCACAAGGCAATCTGGTGGCGATTCGAGTAGATCCGGCGGAGGAGATCAGCCGCGAAGACTATCAGAAACAGGTGGAGCGGCCGATTGCCGAGTTTCTCAAGAAGCACCATCTGGAAGAGCAGATTCTTTACATCGTGACCACCCTGGGCGACCCGCTGAAGATCGCGGGCAACGGGGCTGAGATGAGCAATGACGCGGCTTCCGTGGATTCGGAGCTGGCGGCTCTCTACACACGGCTGAATGGCGGCACGGTGGCGCTGCCGGGGGGCGCGCGTAACCCTTTCTTCCATCAAATCAGCGCGGAGTTCGTGCATCCGGCCTTCCCGCTGTACATGGTGACGCGCTTGGCGGGGTTCGATTTCGCCGATGTGCAAGGCATGATCGACCGCGCGCTGGTGGCGCGTAATGCAGGCAAGGTAGTGATCGACGTGCGGGCCGACAACAACACGGAGGGCAATACCTGGCTGCGCCGCGCCGCCGCGCAGGTGCCGCGTGAGCGGCTGGTGCTGGACGACTCGGCCCGCGTGATTACCGGCGCAAAGGATGTGATCGCCTATGCCGGGTGGGGCTCGAACGATCCTGACCGAAAGCAGCGCACGCTCGGCTTTCAGTGGCTGCCGGGCGCCATCGTGACCGAATACGTCTCGACCAACGCGCGAACTTTCGAAAGGCCGCCCGCGAAATGGACTTTGGGCACCTGGAAAGACCCAGGCACCTGGTTCAAAGGGGCGCCGCAGACTCTTTCGGCCGATTACATCCACGAAGGGGCGACGGGCTGTTCGGGACACGTGTATGAACCGTTCCTGGACCTGACGCCGCGGCCCGACATTCTGATTCCGCAGTATCTGGCGGGCCGAAACCTGGCGCAAAGCTATTACGCGTCGATTCCGGCCATCAGCTGGCAGAACGTCATCTTGGGCGACCCGCTCTGCGTGCTCCGCAAGTAAGCGCTACATCCCGCGGTTATCGGCGATGTGCTTCATGGCCAGCACCGCGGCTCCGGCTCCCAGAGCTTTGACCAGCGTGGGGTGCTGCGCGTAGAAACTGCTGGCCCGGTCGATGATGGAAGGGTCCTGCTCCTGGGCCTGGTTGGCCATGTGTTCCACGGCCGCCGGGCTAATCTGCTGGGCCTGTTCGGGCGAGACCGGGGCTGGCGCGGCGCCGCCGAACATGCCGCCCAGACCAGCCAGCGCGCCGGGGCCAACGGAGCTGAGTAATTGGCCCAGGATGCCGGCGCGCTGGTCCGGATTCGATTGCGCGAAGATCTGCGAGATGTTCTGGCCGAAGGTGCCGGTCTGCGGCGAGCGAAACACGGAGGCGATGGCATTGGCCACGGTGGATTGCGGCGCCTGGGCCGCGACGGTGTCGAAGTGATGCAGGGCGTCCTGCTCATTGGCGGGCGTGCTGCCGCCGGCGTCCTGCTGCAGAAGGCCGCCGAGTTG
>DOZZ01000145.1:12031-14196 GCA_003517725.1 Bryobacterales bacterium
ATCTTGTCGCGATTGGCTTCGAAAATCTTGTTGTACTCGCTGGCTTTGCCGTAGAACTGCTGCGCGATTTTGGAAAGACTGTCGCCGGCTTGCACCACGTAAGTGCGTTGCGCGCTGCTGTTGGCCGCGGCGGCCATGGGCGGCGGCTGGATCGAGGCGTTGACGACGATATCGGCGTGCAGATCGCTGTAATTGGCGTCGACATGCTTGATCTGATCCCAGATCTTATTCTTTAACTGGTCGTTGGCGACTTCGGCGTGGATGAAGAGCTTGTCTCCCTCCATATTGACGTTCTTCAGACTGCCGTTGGCCTGCTGAATGGCGTCGAGCACGGGTTGGTATTTCCCTTTGAGGGATTCGAGTGATTGCGGCATGCGGAAGGCGCAACAGCTTCACGGCCAATTCCGTCAAAACTTGAAGTGTAGTGGTGAGAAAACGAACGGCTGCGGACCAGGCGGTCCGCAGCCTCTTGGCGCAGTTAACGGCGGCGGAAGATCGCGTGATAGAGCACTAAGAAGATGATGGAGCCAATCACGGCGACGAATAAACTGTAGAGGTTCAAACCGGTTACGCCGGAGGCGCCAAACATACTGAACAACCAGCCTCCGACCAGGGCGCCCACAACGCCCAAGATGATATCGAGGAAAAGACCCTCGCCTGTTTTATTAACGATTTTGCTCCCGATGAAACCGGCCAGCAACCCCAAAATGATCCACGCAAGTATCGACATTAATTCTCCTTCGTAACGGTTAGATGGAACGGCGGCGTGAAATAAAGCTGATCAGCCAGATCACCAGAAAAATCACAAAGAGCACCTGAGCGATGCTGGCGGCGGTGCCGGCGACGCCACTGAAACCTAGAAAGGCGGCGATCAGAGCGATAACCAGAAATACGAGAGTCCAGTGCAGCATTGGGTGTTCCTCCTGCCTTTACAAATGCAATCCAGACGCCAGAGGAGCGGCGTAGGGTTCGGATTCACACGTTTGGAATAGCCAGCGTATAGCTGGTGCTGCGCCCACCCGCCGGGTTGCGGAGCAGAAGGCCGCGTTCGACAAGGGGCGCAATGTCGCGCAGCGCCGTGTCGTGGGAACAGTGCGCCAGGGCAGCGTATTTGGAAGTTGTCAATTTGCCTTCGAAGCCATCGAGCAGGCGATTAAATATCAGGCGCTGACGCGCGTTGAGTTCGACACCAGCGGCCGCGTCCCAAAAGCGGGCTTTGGCCAAAATTGCCGCGAGCGTGGTTTGCGCGCCGTCGATAGCACGTCCGAGACAGGCGAGAAACCACTGCATCCAGGGGGTGATGTCCAAGCTGCCTTGCTGAGTCTGTTCCAGAATGTCGTAGTAGGCCGTGCGCTCCTGCCGGATTTGGGCCGGCATGCTATAAAAGCGCTGCGAACTGGATTCGGAACGGGCCAGTGCCGTGTCGGCGATGGCGCGCGCGAGGCGCCCGTTGCCGTCGTCGAACGGGTGGACGGTCACGAACCAAAAATGTGCCAGGGCCGCCTTCAGCACTGGGTCGATCTCGGCTGGGGCGTTGAACCAGGTCAGGAAGGCCTTCATTTCGAACTTGAGGCGCGGGGCCGCAGGGGCCTGAAAATGGACATGCTCCTTGCCGATTGGGCCGGAGATCACCTCCATGGGACCGGTGTTGTCGTCGCGCCATGCTCCGACGCGGATCTTGTGCAGGCCGCTGCGCCCGGTGGGAAACAAGGCTGCCTGCCAGGAAGATAGGCGTTTGGAGGTGAGCGGCTGATGGTAGTGGCGGGTGGCGTCGAGCACCATTTCGACAATGCCTTCGACGTGGCGGTCGGGCGGCTTGAGGCCGCCGATATCGACGCCGAGGCGCCGGGCGATGGACGACCGCACCTGGTCGGCGTCGAGACGCTGGCCCTCGATTTCGCTGCTTTTGAGCACGTCCGAAGTCAGCGTCTCGAGCACGGCTTCCTGACGCAGCGGGAATCCCAGCGCGTGCATGTGGCCGATCAGCAGACCCTGCTGGTGGCGAACGGCGGCCAGAGGCTCAGCCAGGCGCTCGGGCTTCCAGGTAAAGCGGGGCCAGTTCGGGAGATCGTGGATGTACATGTAGGCACCAATGCGTAGATTATAGCAGCTATTCGACGCAGACTTTGCGTAGATTAATGGGGGCGATTCAACGCAGGGAGGGG